>NZ_JBEZHM010000026.1:0-107666 GCF_040650575.1 Streptomyces sp. NPDC048659
ACTTACCCTCTCGGGCTTTCCTCCGGGCGCTTCCTTCGTTCTTGCGTTTCCGACTCTATCAGATCTTTCCGATCCGATTTCCTCGGTGCTTTCCGATCCCGAATTTGTTTTCTTCGGGGCCTTCCGGCGTGTCCACTACGTTAGCCGATTTCCCTGGAGACTCATAATCGAGCTCTTATGAAACGAATTTCGGCATGCCGAAATAGGTCCCGTTGGGATTCGTCGTAAGGAGTGGGTGGCCGCTCTCGGGAGGCTTGAGTAAGCACTGCCCGTCTCAAGCGGCTCGGGCCACATTACGCGTCTGTTGCGGCCGAGTCAAGGCGGCGCTTCCGCGGCGTGTGGGCCCGGTAGGGGCTCACGGTCCGGTCGCCGTCGATCCAGAAGCGCCACGGGTGCGGGGCGCCGTCGCCGCCCACGCCGGTGCGCGGGCCCGTGCGGATCAGCGCGGCGGGGGCCGGGGTGCCCGTGAGCAGGGCGAGCGGGGCGTCGGGGCCGGCGCAGGTGTCGGTGCCGTTCAAAGCGAGGGTGATGTCGAGGGCGGTGGCCAGGCGGGCCGGGCCCTTGGCCAGCTCCGTGTCGGAGCGGGCCGAAAGCCGGCGCTTCCTGGCCTGTTCCGTACCGCTCAGGATCTCCCCCGCGCGGAGCAGGACCCCGCTCGCGTGTCCTTCCGGGCCGCACACCAGGTTCAGGCAGTGCCACATGCCGTACGTGAAGTAGACGTACGCGTGTCCGGGCGGGCCGAACATCACGGCGTTGCGGGCGGTGCGGCCGCGGAAGGCGTGGGAGCCCGGGTCGATCGCGCCGGCGTACGCCTCCACCTCCGTGAGGCGGAGCTCGACGGGGCCGTCCGGGGTGTTCCGTACCAGGGTGCGGCCCAGCAGGTCCGGGGCCACCTCCAGGACGGGGCGGTCGAAGAAGGCCCGGGGGATCGGCGTACGGTCGGGGCTCTCGTTCATGGCGTCCGAGCGTAGTGGGGAACCGGCTACGGTCGTCACGCGTATGTAGGGGTCAGGACAGCGCAGGACGGACAAGGAGTCGTAGGTATGGGGTTCAAGAAGCTGCTCGCGAGTCTGGGTGCGGGCGGGGCGTCGGTGGAGACGGTGCTGACCGAGGAGAACGTCGTCCCCGGTGGCGTCGTCCAGGGCGAGGTGCGGATCCAGGGCGGCTCCGTGGCCCAGCAGATCGAGGGGCTGTCCGTCGGGCTCCAGGCGCGGGTCGAGGTCGAGGGCGGCGACCAGGAGCACAAGCAGGACATCGAGTTCGTGAAGGTGCGGCTCGGCGGGGCCTTCGAGGTGCAGGCCGGGGCGGTGCACGTGGTGCCGTTCGGTCTTGAGATCCCGTGGGAGACGCCGGTGACGGCCATCGCGGGGCAGCAGCTGCGCGGCATGAACATCGGGGTGACGACCGAGCTGGAAATCGCCCGCGCGGTGGACTCGGGCGACCTGGACCCGATCAACGTGCACCCGCTGCCGGCGCAGCAGGCGATCCTGGACGCCTTCATCCAGCTGGGCTTCCGCTTCAAGAGCGCGGACATGGAGCGCGGGCACATCCGCGGGACGCGGCAGCGGCTGCCCTTCTACCAGGAGATCGAGTTCTTCGCTCCGCAGCAGTACCGGGGGCTGAACCAGGTCGAGGTCAGCTTCGTCGCGGACGACCGGGAGATGGACGTCGTCCTGGAGATGGACAAGAAGCCGGGCCTGTTCACCGAGGGCAGCGACTCGTTCCGCTCGTTCACGGTGGGGCTGCACGACTTCCACACCACCGACTGGGCGGCGTACCTGAACCAGTGGCTCGCCGAGGTCGGCGGGCGCCGCAACTGGTTCTAGGCTCGGCCGCGCAGGACGTGTTCACAGTGGCCAGCGATACGGAGGTTCCAGACGTGGCCGAGGGCAAGAGGGCGCCGCTCCCCCATGACTTCCACCCGGCGGTGCCGGAGTTCACCGTGGTGAGCGACGACGTCGCGCCGGGCGGGGTACTGAAGGACGCACAGGTGTACGCGGCGGGGAACACCTCCCCGCAGCTGAGCTGGGAGGGCTTCCCCACGGGGACCAAGAGCTTCGCGGTGACCTGCTTCGATCCGGACGCTCCGACGGGCAGCGGTTTCTGGCACTGGGTGCTCTTCGACATCCCGGTGTCGGTGACGGAGCTGCCGGCGGGTGCCGGTTCGGGGGCCTTCGCGGGGCTGCCGGCGGGTGCCGTGCAGGCGCGCAACGACTACGGGTCGCGGGACTTCGGCGGGGCGGCTCCGCCGGCCGGGGAGAACCACCGGTACGTGTTCACCGTGTACGCGGTGGACTCGGAGAGGCTGGGGCCCGACGCGGACGCGTCGCCCGCCGTGGTCGGTTTCCACCTGCGCTTCCACGCGCTGGGGCGGGCGCAGCTGATCGGTGAGTACACGGCTCCCGCGGAGAGCTGAGCGTTCGTTGGTTGTTTGCCCGCTTCTGGTCTTGGAGAGATCAGAAGCGGGCATCTTTTCGTTTGCGGATATTGCGTTGTCCTACCCGGCGTGCCCGGCCAGAGTTGATCCAAGCCCGGAGCCCCGAGCGGGGCTGGGCCGGCACACGGGAGGCGGGCACAATGCGGGACACGCTGGTACTGAACGCGAGCTTCGAGCCGCTTTCTACGGTGACACTCAACCGTGCGGTGGTGCTTGTCCTGCAGGACAAGGCCGTCGTGGAGCAGGAGCATCCCGGTCTGCGCGTGCGGGCCGCCGCGGTGGACATGCCCGTGCCCCGGGTGATCAGGCTCTGCCGTTACGTCCGGGTGCCCTTCCGAAGACAGGCTCCGTGGTCGAGGCGGGGGGTGCTGGTCCGGGACCAGCACCGGTGCGCGTACTGCGGGCGGCGGGCGACGACCGTGGACCACGTGGTGCCGCGGGCGCAGGGCGGCGGGGACCACTGGATGAACACGGTGGCCTCGTGCGCGGAGGACAACCACCGCAAGGCGGACCGGACGCCGGAGCAGGCGGGGATGCCGCTGCTGCGCCAGCCGTTCGTGCCGACGCCGGCGGACGCGATGCTGCTCGCGATGCGGGCGGGCGAGCGGTCGGAGCTGCCGGAGTGGCTGACCTCTGACCAGGCGGCGTGACCCTGCTCGTATCGGCTCGTATCCGCTTGTGGTCGTCGGTGTGTCGGTGGGCCCGCCCCTGGTCGGGGGCGGGCCTTCTCGTCATCTCAGGGTGAGCTGGAGGATGGCGACGGTGCCGACGGCGATGATCACTCCGCGCAGGACGGCGGGTGACAGGCGCTTGCCGACCTTGGCGCCGATCTGGCCGCCGATGGTGGAGCCGACGGCGATGAGGAGGACGGCGGTCCAGTCGAAGTCGGCGACGAAGAGGAAGAAGGCGGCGGCGACGCCGTTGACGACGGCGCCGAGGATGTTCTTGACGGCGTTGACGCGCTGCAGGGTGTCGTGGAGCAGCAGGCCCATGAGGGAGAGGTAGAGGACACCCTGGGCGGCGCCGAAGTAGCCCCCGTAGACGCTGGCGAGGAAGAGGCCGACGAGGAGGACGGGGCCGCCGTCGGGGTGGGCCTCGGTGCCGGTGGCCTCGCGGCGGCGCCGGATGGCGGCGGCGATGCGGGGCTGGAGGAGGACGAGCAGGAGCGCGATGCCGATGAGGACGGGGACGATCGCGTCGAAGGCGTCGGAGGGCAGGGCGAGCAGCAGGATCGCGCCGACGAGTCCGCCGGCGAGGGCGGTGCCGCCGAGGCGGAGGATGCGTCCGCGCTGTCCGGTGAGCTCGCTGCGGTAGCCGATGGCGCCGCTGATGGAGCCGGAGACGAGTCCGAGGGTGTTGGAGACGTTCGCGGTGATGGGCGGCAGGCCGGTGGCGAGGAGGACGGGGAACGTGATCAGCGTGCCCGATCCGACGACGGTGTTGATGGCGCCGGCGGCCGTGCCGGCGCCGAACACCGCGAGTGCTTCCCAGATGGACAAGGCCATCTCCCTTACATGGTCAGTGAGTCGCCTCCCCGCCCCGGTGTGATGGCCCGGGGTCGAGGGGCTCGCACTGATCATGCACGAGGATTACGTGTACGTGTCAGTCAACTCGGGGCTCTTCGCGGCGCTCTCCGCCGTCGGCGGGGGGCGCGCTCTTGGTGTTGAAGCCGGAGGCGCCGGGGGCGACGTTGCCGAGGGCGCCGGAGAGGCCCTTGAGGGCGTCACCGATCTCGCTGGGCACGATCCAGAGCTTGTTGGCGTCGCCCTCGGCGATCTTCGGGAGCATCTGGAGGTACTGGTAGGAGAGCAGCTTCTGGTCGGGGTCGCCGGCGTGGATGGCCTCGAAGACGGTGCGGACGGCCTGCGCCTCGCCCTCGGCGCGGAGCGCGGCGGCCTTGGACTCGCCCTCGGCGCGCAGGATCGCGGACTGCTTCTCGCCCTCGGCGGTGAGGATCTGGGACTGGCGGATGCCCTCGGCGGTGAGGATCGCGGCGCGCTTGTCGCGGTCGGCGCGCATCTGCTTCTCCATCGAGTCCTGGATGGAGGTGGGCGGCTCGATCGCCTTGAGCTCGACGCGGTTGACGCGGATGCCCCACTTGCCGGTGGCCTCGTCGAGGACGCCGCGGAGGGCCGCGTTGATCTCCTCGCGGGAGGTGAGGGTGCGCTCCAGGTCCATGCCGCCGATGATGTTGCGGAGGGTGGTGACGGTGAGCTGCTCGATGGCCTGGATGTAGCTGGCGACCTCGTAGGTCGCGGCGCGGGCGTCGGTCACCTGGTAGTAGATGACGGTGTCGATGTTGACGACGAGGTTGTCCTGGGTGATCACCGGCTGCGGCGGGAACGGCACGACCTGCTCGCGGAGGTCGATGCGGTTGCGGATGCGGTCGATGAAGGGGACGACGATGTTGAGTCCCGCGTTGAGCGTGCGGGTGTAGCGGCCGAAGCGCTCCACGATCGCGGCGCTCGCCTGGGGGATGACCTGGATGGTCTTGATCAGGGCGATGAAGACAAGCACCACCAGAATGATCAGGACGATGATGACTGCTGACATCGTGTTCCCTGTGCCCTTCGCTGCGGGTTGCCGGTTGACTACGAGATGATGATCGAGTTTCCCAGACCGCGGGGCGTCATGGGCGAGGTTCGGTCACATGACGACGGCGGTGGCGCCGTCGATGTCGACGACGTCGACCTGTTCGCCCGGTTCGAAGCTCTGGCCGGTGTCGAAGGTCCGGGCGGACCAGACCTCGCCGTTGAGCTTGATGCGGCCGCCCGAGGAGTCGACGCGCTCCAGGACCAGGGCCTGACGGCCCTTCAGGGCGTCGATGCCGGTGGCGAGCCGGGGGCGGTCGTCGCGGTGGCGGGCCGCTATGGGGCGGACCACCGCGATGAGGGCGACGGAGACCGCGGCGAACGCGATCACCTGGCTGACGACGCCGAAGCCGAGGGCGGCGGTCACCGCGCCCGCGATCGCTCCGACGGACAACATGCCGAACTCGGGCATCGCGGTGAGGACGAGGGGAATGCCGAGCCCCACCGCGCCGATCAGCCACCAGACCCATGCGTCGATGTCCACAAGGTCATGGTAGGGCGGGTGGGGCTCCGGGGACAGGGCGCGGCGGGGGCGTGGCACTGTGCGGGAACCGCGCCTCCTCGCGTCGGGGCTGTCGGGGCTCAGGAGAGCGGCAGGCCCTGCGCGGTGTAGCGGTCGCCGACGTGCTCGACGACGAGGGGCAGGCCGAAGCAGCGGGACAGGTTGCGGGAGGTGAGCTCGGTCTCCATGGGGCCGGCGGCGAGCACCTTGCCCTGACGGATCATCAGGACGTGGGTGAAGCCGGGGGCGATCTCCTCGACATGGTGGGTCACCATGATCATCGAGGGGGCGTACGGGTCGCGGGCGAGCCGGCCGAGGCGGCGGACGAGGTCCTCGCGGCCGCCGAGGTCGAGGCCGGCGGCGGGCTCGTCGAGGAGGAGGAGCTCGGGGTCGGTCATCATCGCGCGGGCGATCAGGGTGCGCTTGCGCTCGCCCTCGGAGAGGGTGCCGAACTTGCGGTCCAGGTAGTCGGTCATGCCGAGGCGGTCGAGGAACGCCTTGGCGCGCTCCTCGTCGACCGGGTCGTAGTCCTCGTGCCAGGTGGCCGTCATGCCGTACGCGGCGGTGAGGACGGTCTGCAGGACGGTCTGGCGCTTGGGGAGCTTCTCCGCCATGGCGATGCCGGCCATGCCGATGCGGGGGCGCAGGTCGAAGACGTCGACGGCGCCGAGGCGCTCGCCGAGGATCGTGGCGGTGCCCTTGGTGGGGTAGAGGTAGCTGGAGGCGAGGTTGAGCAGCGTGGTCTTGCCGGCGCCGTTGGGGCCGAGGATGACCCAGCGCTCACCTTCCTTGACCGACCAGGAGACCTCGTCCACCAGAGCGCGTCCGTCGCGGACCACGGATACGTCCACCAGCTCCAGTACATCGCTCATGAGCGCGGTCTCTCCCCTTGCGGTCGAATCGTCTTCGTCGCCGTGCGCCTGGTGGGCGCGGCGTCCAGGGAAAACCTACGCCACCGGCGGGCCGGGCCGGTCCTTAGGGCTTGCTTTGCGCCGTGGGGCGGCCCGGGAGTCCCTAGGGTGGGGGTCATGCTTTCGGAACCACGCTCAGGTCGTCTGGCCGCTTGGGGCAATGCCCTGCTGGCCGGGGCGGTGTCGCCGGACGACGCGGCGCTCGCCATTGTCGGGGAGGACGCGGTGCACCGCGTGGAGGGGCTGCCGGGCGAGGCGGGGCCGGTGGGCCTGACGCTGGCGCTGGGGCGGCTGCGGCGGCTCGGGGTGACCGGGTGGCGGGTGGCGCTGCCCGCGCCGGGGCATCCGCTGGGGCTCAGCGGGCCGCCGGAGTTCAACGCGCGGGCGCTGGAGGCGGAGGAGGCGGTGGTCGGTTTCGGCGCGCCGTACGGTCTGGTGCCGGAGGTCTCGGAGGCGGGGCCCGCGGGTGATCTGCACGTGGAGGTCGTCTGGCGGTGCCTGGCGGTACGGGAGGCTCCGCCCGCGGACGTGCCGTCCCTGGGCGAGGCGGAGCGGGAGCTGGCGGAGGCCCTGCGGGAGGCGACGTCGGTGCTGACGCGCCTGGACGTGGCGGCCTCGGGCCCGACGGCGGAGGCGGCCCGCGACGCGTACCGCGCCCGCGCGGAGGCCGGCCGCGAGGTGCTGGCCCCGGGCTACCCGCCCCGCGCGGTCCGCGTCCTGGAGCTGGCCCAGCGGATCGGCCTGCTGGTGGACCTGGCGTACGACCACGGGCACGGGGGCGCGGTGAGCGCGGCGGAGATGGCGGCTCGGGGCGCCGCGCTGCGGCCGGTGGAGCGGGTGGCGCGGCGGGCGCAGGTCGCGGCGTACAACGCTTATGTGGAGGAGCGGGAGCGGGAGCGGGGGTTCTAGGGCCGCGGGGCTCTCGCCGCTGTCGGGGGTGCTCCGGGAAAGGGGTCGGCCCCCGGGGGGATCGTCCGGGGGCCGACGGTGGTGCTGGGGGTCAGTGGTTGACGGCCCCGTTGCCGAAGGCCGGGTTGAGCAGGCCGATCACGTTGATCGTGTTGCCGGAGACGTTCACGGGAACGTGGACCGGGACCTGCACCAGGTTGCCGGAGGCGACGCCCGGGGAGTGGAGGGCCTGGCCCTGGGCGTCCGCGTTGGCGGAGGCGACACCCGCACCGGCGGCGACGATGCCACCGGCGACCATGGTGAGGGCGGCGGCCTTCTTGAGGTTCTTCACTTCAGGATCCTTTGGTCATCGCTGCGGCCGGTCCGCCGCAGCACGCCATGGAGAACGCCCCACCGTCCGCGCGGTTGCGCCGAACGGGGGACATACACACGACGGTATGACCGGTGGAACGGGCGTACGCCCCCGCGCACTCAGGTGGTGAGCCCGTGGCGTACCGCCCAGAGCGCGGCCTGGGTGCGATCGGCGAGGTCCAGTTTCATGAGGATGTTCGAGACGTGGGTCTTCACCGTCTTCTCGGACAGGACCAGCGCGCGGGCGATCTCCCGGTTGGAGCGTCCGTCGGCGATCAGGCCCAGCACCTCCCGCTCGCGCTCGGTCAGGGTGGAGCCCCGGCCGGTGCCGTGGCCGTGGTCCTCCTGGCTGAGCAGCGCGCCCGCCACCTCGGGCTGGAGCAGCACGTGTCCGGCGTGGACGGAGCGGATGGCGCCCGCGAGCGCGTCGGGGTCGATGTCCTTGTAGACGTATCCGCTCGCGCCGGCGCGCAGCGCGGGGACGACCGTGCGCTGCTCGGTGAAGCTGGTGACGATCAGGACGCGGGCGGGGTTGGCCAGCTCACGCAGCCGACGCAGGGCCTCGATGCCGTCGGTGCCGGGCATCTTGACGTCCATGAGGACGACGTCGGGCCGCAGCTCCTCGGCGGCGGCCACGCCCTCGGCGCCGTCGGACGCCTCCCCCACGACCTCTATGTCGTCCTGGACCTCCAGGAACGTGCGCAGACCGCGCCGGACGACCTGGTGGTCGTCGACCAGCAGCACGCGGATCGGCTTCCTCTTCTCCTCAGCCACCGGGGACCTCCATCTCGATCGTGGTGCCCCGCCCCGGGGCCGATGTCACGGTCAGGGTGCCGCCGACCCCGGCCGACCGGTCCCGCATGGAGACCAGGCCCAGGTGCCGTCCGGCGCTGCGGACCGTGCGCGGGTCGAAGCCCCGGCCGTCGTCGGCGACGGTGAGCCGGGCGCCCGTACCGCTGCGGGCGAGGGTGACGGTGACGAGCGCGGCGCCGGAGTGGCGCAGCGCGTTGTGCAGGGCCTCCTGGGCGACCCGCAGTACGGCCTCCTCCTGCGCGGCGGGCAGGGCGCGCACCCCGCCGCCGTCGAAGGTGACGCGGGCGGTGTGGGCCCGGTCGAGGACCTGGATCTGGGTGCGCAGGGTGTGCACGAGGCCGTCCTCGTCGAGGGCGGCGGGCCGCAGCTCGACGACGGCGGCGCGCAGCTCGTCGGCGGCCTCGGCGGCCAGCGCGGCGACCTGCTGGAGCTCCTCCTTGGCGCGGGCCGGGTCGCGGTCGACGAGGGCGGCGGCGGCCTGGGCGGTGAGGCGCAGGGAGAACAGCTTCTGGCTGACGGCGTCGTGCAGCTCGTGCGCGAGCCGGGAGCGCTCCTCCGCGATGGTGAGCTCGCGGCTGCGCTCGTACAGGCGCGCGTTGGTCAGGGCGATGGCCGCGTGCTGGGCGAGGAGGGTGAGGAGCTCCTCGTCCTCCGCGGTGAAGCCGCAGCCGCCGGCGGGCTTGGGGCAGCGCTTGTTGGCCAGGAAGAGGGCGCCCAGGATCTCCTCGCCGTCGCGGACCGGCAGCCCGAGGAAGTCGGACATGTCGGGGTGGGCCTCGGGCCAGCCCTCGAAGCGGGGGTCCTCGCGGACGTCGGCGAGGCGCTCGGGCTCGGCCTTGTGGAGCATCGCGGCGAGGATGCCGTGCTGGCGGGGCAGCGGGCCGATGGCCCGCCACTGCTCGTCGCTGACGCCGTCGACGACGAACTGGGCGAAGCCGCCGTGGTCGTCGGGGACGCCGAGCGCCGCGTACTCCGCGTCGAGCAGCTCGCGGGCGGAGGCGACGATCGTCTTGAGGACGTCGTGGACCTCCATCTGGCGGTTCATCGCCAGCAGGGCGCTGCTCACGGCGGCCAGGCCGGAGCTCGGGCGGTGACTCATGTCCTCACCGTACCGGCGGGGTGTGACGGTCCGTATCCGTCCGAGGGCTCCGGTGGCGGGGTCGCTGGGCCTAGGTCGAAGTGCCCTGGGTGGTCAGGGCCCCGGGACGAGGCGGCGGGCGGCGGGGTCGATGAGGCTGGATCTCGTCGGTCCGGGGCGGGTGTCCCGGCCGAGGGCCGGGCGCCGGGTCGGCGGCCGGGACGCGGTGGAGGAAGAGGTGGGACGCATGTCTGTCGCGATCGTCACGGGGGCGTCGAGGGGACTGGGCCGGGCACTGGCCCTCGCGCTGGCCGGCCGGGGCTGGGACCTGGTGCTGGACGCGCGGTCGCCGGCCGTGCTGGCGGGGACGGCGGAGGAGGCGCGGCGGCTGGGCGCGCGGGTGGCGGTGGTGCCGGGCGACGTCACGGACGCCGGGCACCGCGCGGAGCTGGTGGCCGCGGCGGCCGGGCTCGGCGGTCTCGACCTGCTGGTGAACAACGCGGGCGTGCTGGGCGTGGAGCCGCTGGTCCCGCTGGCGGAGCACCCGCTGGACCGGTTCCGGGCCGCCCTGGAGGTCAACCTGGTGGCGCCGCTGGGGCTGGTTCAGGAGGCGCTGCCGCTGCTGCGGGCGGCGCCCTCGGGGGCGGTGCTGGACATCAGCTCGGACGCGGCGGTGACGGCGTACCGCACCTGGGGCGGCTACGGGGCGACGAAGGCGGGCCTGGACCTGCTGTCGGGGGTGCTGGCGGTGGAGGAGCCGGGGCTGCGGGTGTGGTGGGTGGATCCGGGCGGGATGCGGACGCGGATGCTGGCGGCGGCGGAGCCGGACGAGGACCTGGCGGGGACCCCGGCTCCGGAGGAGGTCGCCCCGGTGCTGCTGCGGCTGCTGGACGGGCGGCTGCCGAGCGGGCGTTATACGGCGGAGGGGCTGGCGGGGTCGGCCGCTCGCGTGGGGCAGGAGGGAGTGGCGGGGGCTGCGGGAGCTGCGGGGTCTGCGGGGTCTGCGGGGCAGGCCGACCCGGTCGGGCAGGCGGGAGCGCCCGGGCAGGCTGGGTCGGCTGGGTCTGCCGGGCACGTCGAGCCGGTCGGGCAGGCGGGAGCGGTCCGGTGAGTGGGGCGCTGGGCGGGCCGCTGGGCGGGTGGGTGGTGCCCGCGGAGCTGTCCGCGCGGGTGCCCGCCGAGCAGCGGGGGGCGGGGCGCGGCCGGGACGGCGTACGGCTGATGGTGTCGCGCGGCACGGCGGTGGAGCACCGGGTGTTCCGGGAGCTGCCGGGGCTGCTGCGGGCCGGGGACGTGCTGGTGGTGAACACCTCGGCGACGCTGGCGGCGGCCGTGGACGGGCGGCTGGGGGCGGGGCCGGACGGGGAGCCGGTGGTCGTCCACTTCTCCGCCCCGGACGACGGGGGGCGGCGCTGGGCGGTGGAGCTGCGGACCCCGGACGGCTCGGGGACGACGCTGCCACGCGCGGGCGGGCCCCCGGAGGCGGTGGTGCGGCTGCCGGGCGGGGCGCGGCTGGTCCTGGAGGAGCCGCTGGCGCCGGGGGCGGCGCGGCTGTGGTGGGCGCGGCCCGACGTGCCGGTGCCGGGGCTGCTGGCGCGGTACGGGCGCCCGATCCGGTACGGGTACACGGCGCGGGACCAGGCGCTCTCGGCGTACCAGACGGTGTTCGCGCTGGCCGCGCCGGACGGGTCCGGTTCGGCGGAGATGCCGAGCGCGGGGCGGCCTTTCACGGCGCGGCTGGTGGCGGAGCTGGTGAGCTGGGGCGTGCAGTTCGCGCCGGTGGTGCTGCACACGGGCGTGGCGTCGGCGGAGGCGCACGAGCCGCCGTACCCGGAGCGCTTCGAGGTGCCGGCGGCGACGGCGTGGCTGGTGAACGCGGCGCGGGCCGGCGGGGGCCGGGTGATCGCCGTGGGGACGACGGCGGTACGGGCGCTGGAGTCGGCCGTGGCCGCGCCGGGCGCGGCGGGCGGGCCGGCCGCGCAGACGGCGCAGGCGGCGGCGGGGTGCGCGGGAGGGCGTCCAGGGGCGGTCGGCGGGCGCGGCGGAGGTACGGCGGTAGCGCCGGGCGGCGGAGGTACGGCCGTCGTCGCGCCCGCCGCCGGGCACCGCTCCGCCGGGAACGGTGTCGTGCGGGCCGTCGCCGGGTGGACCGGGCTCGTCGTGACGCCGGAGCGCGGGGTGCGGGTCGTGGACGGGCTGCTGACCGGGCTGCACGAGCCCGAGGCGTCGCATCTGCTGATGCTGGAGGCGGTGGCGGGGCGGGCCGCGCTGCGCCGCGCGTACCAGGAGGCGGTGCGGGAGCGGTACCTCTGGCACGAGTTCGGGGACGTCCACCTCATCCTCCCGGAGGAGAGTCCTCACCGTGCGAATTGCTGACGCAACTCATGGTGAGTTTGTTACACGCCCGATGTGAGCCCGCGCATAGGACCCACATCACTTACGAATCCCCCTAGTGGATGCGTAAAGAGCAGATGAAGGCCACCCGGGCCGGTGCCCGACCCGTTCCGGGCCGGTTTCGGGATGCCCCTTCCCAGCCCCTGATCCACTACCCGGGATCGTACGTCACACCTTTGCCACGGCATTTTGCTGCCGCTAAGAATTGCGTCCGTCGCCGCCGAGCAGGCGCAGCGCCGCCCCGGCCTGAGCGACCCCCTGCGATTCGAAGAGGTAGTGCCGTATGTCTGCGAAGACCCCTGGCCACAGTCGTGGTCTGAACAAGACCCACAAGGCCACGATCGCCGGCGTCGCCGCTCTCAGCGCAGCCGCCATCGGCTTCTCCCTCATCCCGGGCAACGGCGGCAGCACCGAGGTCGAGCCGCAGGCCCTCGCCGGTACCCAGCAGGTCGCCTGGGCCTACGACGCGAACAGCCCGCAGGCGAAGGCGCTGGCCGCCAGCCTCGACTCGCAGCAGTCGACGATCGCGCTGAAGGCCAAGCAGGACGCCGCCAAGGTGAAGGCCGCCGTCGACGCGAAGGCCAAGGCCGACGCCAAGGCGAAGGCGGACGCGAAGGCGAAGGCCGAGGCCAAGGCGAAGGCCGAGGCGAAGAAGCGCGCCGAGGCCAAGTCCGCCGCGAGCCGCGCCGCCGTCCGCAAGCCGGTGTACGCGAACAACCTCGACGGCTGGATCCGCGAGGCGCTGTCCATCATGGACAAGCACAACATCCCGGGCACCTACAACGGCATCCACAAGAACGTGATGCGCGAGTCCAGCGGCAACCCGCTGGCGATCAACAACTGGGACATCAACGCCATCAACGGCGTGCCGTCCAAGGGCCTGCTCCAGGTCATCTACCCGACCTTCAAGGCGTACCACGTCCCCGGTACCAAGTTCGACCAGTACGACCCGGTCGCCAACATCGTCGCCGCCTGCAACTACGCGGCCGACCGTTACGGCACGATCGACAACGTCAACAGCGCGTACTGAGCCTCCGCTCCGCGCCCCCGCACATGCCGAAGGGCGGCACCCCGCACGGGGTGCCGCCCTTCGGGCGTGGCGCAGAGCGCGCGGCCGCGCCGTTACTTGCGCATGACCTCGGGCTCGTGGCGGCGCAGCAGCCGCGCGACGAGCACGCAGCAGAGCGCGGCCATCAGCAGCTGGACGCCGAGGTCGATGCCCCACTGCGCGGCCGAGTGCTCCCAGAGGGCGTCGAGGTTGCCGGGGTTCTTGTGGTCCCACGGCGGCATCAGGTGCGCCAGGTCGAGCGTGGTGCCGGCGCCGGCGATGCCCCAGCGGGACGGCATCAGCCAGGCGAACTGCTCCAGGCCGGGCGAGCCGTACACCTGGAAGAGGATGCCGGTGAACACGACCTGGACGATCGCGAACATGACGAGCAGCGGCATGGTCTTCTCGGCGGTCTTCACCAGGGCGGAGATGACCAGGCCGACCATCATCGAGGTGATGCCGAGCGCGATGACCTGGACGCAGAGCTCCAGCGCCGGGGGCATGAACAGGCCCTCCTCCGGCAGCTCGCGAGTGGAGAAGCCGATGCCGCAGATGATCACGCCCTGGAAGGCGGTGATCACGCCGAGGACGATGACCTTGGACATCAGGTACGCGGAGCGGGACAGGCCGGTGGCGCGCTCCCGCTCGTAGATGACCCGTTCCTTGATCAGTTCTCGTACGGAGTTGGCGGCGCCCGAGAAGCACATGCCGACCGCGAGGATCAGCATGATCGTGCCGGCGTCGCCGTTGAAGCGGGACGGCGCGACGGGCTTGCCGAGGCCGAAGTCGGCCGGGATGACGACCGAGACCGCGCCGAGGACGGCGGGCAGGATCACCATCAGGGCCAGGAAGCCCCGGTCGGAGGCGATCACCGAGACGTAGCGGCGGATCAGGGTCCACAGCTGGGAGCCCCAGCCCTGCGGCTTGGGCGGGCGGGTCATCGCCTGCTGGGCCTGCTGCGGCATCTGGACCGGCTGGGCGGCGACGGCGTCGATCTCGGCCGCGTACATCTGGTAGTGCTGTGAGCCCTTCCAGCGGCCCGCCCAGTCGTAGTCGCGGTAGTTCTCGAAGGCGGAGAAGACGTCGGCCCAGGTGGAGTAGCCGAAGAAGTTCAGCGCCTCCTCCGGCGGGCCGAAGTACGCCACCGAGCCGCCGGGCGCCATCACCAGCAGCTTGTCGCACAGGCCGAGCTCGGCCACCGAGTGGGTGACGACGAGGACGGTGCGGCCGTCGTCGGCGAGGCCGCGCAGCAGCTGCATGACGTCGCGGTCCATGCCCGGGTCGAGGCCGGAGGTCGGCTCGTCCAGGAAGATCAGGGAGGGCTTGGTCAGCAGCTCCAGGGCGACCGAGACGCGCTTGCGCTGGCCGCCGGAGAGGGAGGTGACCTTCTTCTCCTTGTGGATGTCGAGCTTGAGCTCGCGCAGCACCTCGCCGATCCGGGCCTCGCGCTCGGCCTCGGCGGTGTCGCCGGGGAAGCGCAGCTTGGCCGCGTAGCGCAGCGCCTTCTGGACCGTCAGCTCCTTGTGCAGGATGTCGTCCTGCGGGACCAGGCCGATGCGCTGGCGCAGCTCGGCGAACTGCTTGTAGAGGCTGCGGTTGTCGTAGAGGACGTCGCCCTGGTCGGCGGGCCGGTAGCCGGTGAGCGCCTTGAGGAGCGTCGACTTGCCGGAGCCGGAGGGGCCGATGACGCCGATCAGCGACTTCTCCGGGACGCCGAAGGTGACGTCCTTGAGGATCTGCTTGCCGCCGTCGACCGTGACGGTGAGGTGGCGCGCGGAGAAGGAGACGTCGCCGGTGTCGACGAACTCTTCCAGCTGGTTGCCGACGATGCGGAAGGTGGAGTGGCCGACGCCGACGATGTCGTTGGGGCCGATGAGAACGGTGCCGTTCTTCGGGATCGGCTGACCGTTGACGTACGTGCCGTTGTGCGAGCCGAGGTCGGTGATCTCGAACCGGCCGTCGGGCGTCGCCTGGAACTTGGCGTGCTGGCGCGAGACCTGGAGGTCGGAGACGACCAGCTCGTTCTCCAGCCCACGGCCGATGCGCATGACATGGCCGAGATTGAGCTGGTGGAAGGTGGTGGGGCTGCGGTCGCCGTGCACCGGGTACGCGCCCTGGGGGCCGGCCTGCGGGCCGCCCTGCTGGTGCGGGACCTGCGGAGGCTGGCCCTGGGGCTGGCCCTGGTGCGGCTGGCCCTGCTGCGGCGGGACCCCCTGCGGCGCCTGCTGCTGCGGCGGCTGCGGCTGCTGCCAGCCCTGCTGCGGGGCCTGGTGCTGCTGCTGCGGCGGGCCCTGGTGCGTGGCCCAGTCGGCCTGCGCGGCGGCGGGCGCCTGGTGCGCGGGCTGCGCCGGGGCGGCGGCCTGCTGCTGCGCGGGCGCGCCGGCGGCGGCGAGGTTCAGCCGCGGGCCGTCGGTGGCGTTGCCGAGGTGGACGGCCGAGCCGGGGCCGATCTCCACCTGGTGGACCCGCTGCCCCTGTACGAACGTGCCGTTGGTGGAGCCGTGGTCCTCGATGACCCAACTCCGGCCGCCCCAGCTGATGGTGGCGTGCCGCCACGAGACCCTGGCGTCGTCGATGACCAGGTCGCCCTGGGGATCGCGGCCGAGGGTGTACGACCTGGCCGGATCGAGGGTCCAGGTCCTTCCGTTCAATTCCAGTACGAGTTCTGGCACTCCATGCCCCACTACTTGTCCCCCGCGGGTCCCCCGTCATCGGGAGCCCAGGGATGATGAACATCCGGGGGAACTATTTCAGGCCCCGGGGCGTATCCGGAAGTCGGGTTGGTGTGAAGAGGTCGCGCGACCCGCACGGCGCGCGCCTCCGTGACAAGCGGAGGGCCACACGGGTGTCCGGCAGGCGGGACGGGGGCTCGGCGGGCGGGGGGCGCCCGATACGGTGGTCGCACCATGAGCGCATCGCAGACCTCAGACGTTCCCACCTCGGACGATCCCGCCGCGCACCTCGTCGCCGCGGACGTTCCCACGCTTCTCGTCAAGATCTTCGGGAAGGACCGTCCCGGGATCACCGCCGGACTCTTCGACACCCTCGCCGCCTACTCCGTCGACGTCGTGGACATCGAGCAGGTCGTCTCCCGCGGCCGGCTCGTCCTGTGCGCGCTCGTCACCGAGCCGACCGTCGCCACCCAGGGCGAGCTCCGCGCGACCGTGCACAGCTGGGCCGAGTCCATGAAGCTCCAGGCCGAGATCATCTCGGGCACGGGCGACAACCGGCCACGGGGTGAGGGCCGCTCCCACGTCACGGTGCTGGGGCATCCGCTGACCGCCGAGCAGACGGCGGCCATAGCGGCCAGGATCGCGGGGGCCGGCGGCAACATCGACCGGATCTTCCGGCTGGCCAAGTACCCGGTGACGGCGGTCGAGTTCGCCGTCTCGGGCTGTGAGACGGAGCCGCTGCGGACCGCGCTGGCCACCGAGGCGCACTCGGTCGGCGTGGACGTGGCCGTGGTCGCGTCCGGGCTGCACCGGCGGGCCCAGCGGCTCGTCGTCATGGACGTCGACTCGACCCTGATCCAGGACGAGGTCATCGAGCTGTTCGCGGCGCACGCGGGCTGCGAGGACAAGGTCGCCGAGGTGACGGCGGCGGCGATGCGCGGCGAGCTGGACTTCGAGCAGTCGCTGCACGCGCGGGTCGAGCTGCTGGCGGGGCTGGACGCCTCGGTGGTGGACAAGGTGCGCTCCGAGGTGCGGCTGACCCCGGGGGCGCGCACCCTGATCCGTACCCTCAAGCGGCTCGGCTACCAGGTGGGCGTGGTCTCCGGCGGCTTCACGCAGGTCACCGACGACCTGAAGGAGAAGCTGGGGCTCGACTTCGCGCAGGCCAACACCCTGGAGATCGTGGACGGGCGGCTGACCGGCCGGGTCACCGGGGAGATCGTGGACCGGGCGGGCAAGGCGCGGCTGCTGCGCCGCTTCGCGGAGGAGGCCGGGGTGCCGCTGGCGCAGACGGTCGCGATCGGCGACGGCGCCAACGACCTGGACATGCTGAACGCGGCCGGGCTCGGGGTGGCGTTCAACGCCAAGCCGGTGGTGCGGCGGGCGGCGGACACGGCGGTCAACGTGCCGTTCCTGGACACGGTGCTCTATCTGCTGGGCATCACCCGCGAGGAGGTCGAGGCCGCGGACGGCGGCACGGGCGACCTGCTGCACTGAGCGGCGCGCGTACGGGACGGGGCCCGGTCGTCGGTGGACGGCCGGGCCCCTTCGCGTGCCCGTCGGCGGGCGGCACGCTCAGTCGTGCGGGGTCCAGAAGTCGGTGAGGGTGCCGACGCCGTGCTCGACGGACTTCCAGGAGCCGTCGAAGGTGACGACGGCGAAGGCGGAGGTGGGGAAGCCGCTGCGGGTCATCCGGGCGAGGGTGTCGCCCTGGGCGCTGCCGGACAGGGCGTCGGCCATGGCGTGCATCCCGGGGTTGTGGCCGACGAGCAGCAGGCTGCCGACGGAGTCGGGCGTCTCGTTGACCACGGCGATGAGCTCGCCGAGGGACGCCTCGTACAGCCGGTCCTCGTACACCGTCTTGGGGCGCTGGGGGAGCTCCTGGACGGCGAGCTTCCAGGTCTCCCGGGTCCTGGCCGCGGTGGAGCAGAGGGCCAGGTCGAGGGGGATGCCGGTCTCGGCGAGCTGCCGTCCGGCGACGGGGGCGTCCTGCCTGCCGCGGTCGGCGAGCGGCCGGTCGTGGTCGGAGACCTGGGGCCAGTCGGCCTTGGCGTGGCGGAGCAGCACGATCCTGCGGGGTGTGTCGACGCTCATGTCCACCAGCTTCGCACGGATGAGGCCGTGTTGACGTGGAGAGCGGAGCGGTCCACACCTCAGGGGGAATCAGAGGGAGAGGGTCTGCTGGAGCTGTTCGAGGAGGCGGGCGAAGGTGAGGTCGCCGCCGGCCGCCTGGGCCTGCTCCGGGCCGCTGATGAGGAGGAAGAGGGCGAGGAAGGCGAGCACCGGGAGGACCAGGGCCCACCAGGGCAGCCGGGTGTCGACTCCGGCCGGCACATGGACGAGGTCCCTGCGGTCGCTGGTCCGGGTCTGGGCCGACATGGCCGCCTCCGTGGGTCGGGGGGTGCGCCGCGGGGCCGTTCCCCGCGTCGTCTCCACCGTACGGAGCGCGCGGCGTCCGGCCCATCAGGTGATCCACCCACTCGACCCTGACACTGACCCCCTAGGGGACAGGGGGGATAGCACCACCCCTCCCCCGGTCCGGCCGGGTCAGGGCGAGGCGAGGGAGGCGATGACGGCGATGACGACCGTGATGCCCAGCATCGCGCCGAGCACGATGAGGAACTTCTTCTGGCCGTTCGGGGGGTTCGGTTCGAGTACGGGCATGGGACCAGTCTCGCATCTCAGCATTCGTCCTCGACGGTCCGGTCCCGTCCGGCGAGGCTGCCCACGATCATCTGCGGGATCATCAGGCCCGCCATGAGCGCGATGGGCAGGCCCCAGCCGCCGCTGTGCTGGTAGAGGATGCCGACGAGGAGCGGTCCGGGGATGGAGATCAGGTAGCCGACGCTCTGCGCGAAGGCGGACAGCCGGACGACTCCGGCGCCGGTCCGCGAGCGCATTCCGATCATGGTGAGGGCGAGCGGGAAGGCGCAGTTGGAGACGCCGAGGAGCAGCGCCCACAGCCAGGCGCCCGCGGCGGGGGCGAAGGCGAGGCCGCTGTAGCCGGCGAGGCCGCACAGGGCGAGGGTGACGACGATCGGGCCCTGGGTCTTCATCCGGGTCGCGAGCCGGGGTATGACGAAGGCGAGCGGGACGCCCATGACCATGGTGACGGCGAGCAGCACGCCCGCGGTGGAGGCGGGGACGCCGGCGTCGCGGAAGATCTGCGGCATCCAGCCCATGGTGATGTACGCGCCGGTGGCCTGGAGGCCGAAGAAGACGCCGAGGGCCCAGGCGGTGCGGCTGCGGGTGATCCGGGGCGCGGCGGCGGGCTCTGCGGCGGGGGCGGCCGGGGCCGCCTGGGCCGGGACGGCGCCGGTGGCGGCGGCGCGGGGGCGGCCGCGCAGGACCAGGAGGAGCCAGGGCAGCACGGCGACGGCGGCGAGGCCCGCCCAGACGCCGAGGCCGAGGCGCCAACTGCCGCCGAGGGCCTGCGTCATGGGCACGGTCAGCGCGGCGGCCAGGGAGGTGCCGAGGGCCAGGGCCATGGAGTAGAGCCCGGTCATGCTGCCGATGCGCTCGGGGAAGTACGTCTTGACGATGACCGGCATCAGGACGTTGCTGAGCGCGATGCCCATGAGGGCGAGGGCGCTGGCGGCGAGGAAGGCCGGGGTCCCGCCCGCGAGGGGGCGCAGCAGCAGTCCGGTGAAGATGGCGGCCATGCCGGCGCAGACGACGGCGGCGGGTCCGAAGCGGCGGGCGAGGCGGGGGGCGGCGATGCCGAAGACGGCGAAGCAGAGCGGGGGTACGGAGGTGAGGACGCCGGCGACGCTGCCGCTCATGTGGAGCCCGACGCGGACCTCTTCGAGGAGGGCGCCGAGGCTGGTGATGGCGGGGCGCAGGTTGAGCGCCGCGAGGACGAGTCCGACGGCGACGAGTCCGGTGACCCAGCGGGCGGGGCCGGCGGTGGGGGCGGGCGCGGGGGTGGCGCCCGCGCGGGGGCGGGTCCCGGTGGGGGCGGCCTCGGCGGTGGGGGCGAGGGTCTGTGGCTCGTCAGGCATGGGGACATCATAGAATCATGGGATGATTGGTTGTCCAATCTCGAACGAATCGCTTCGACTCCCGAACGAACCGCTCTGACCCTCGGACGAAACGCTCCGGCTCCCGGACGAATCGCTTCGACGACTCCGTGTCCCGATGACGGAAGGTGCACCCCATGGCGCTCGGCCATCCCCGGCGAGCCGGGCTCTCCGATCAGGTGATCGCCCAGCTGCGCAACCAGATCACCTCGGGCGAGTGGCCGGTGGGCAGCCGGATCCCGACCGAGCCCGAGCTCGTCGAGCAGCTCGGCGTCGCCCGTAACACCGTCCGCGAGGCGGTGCGCGCGCTCGCCCACAACGGGCTGCTCGACATCCGGCAGGGCTCCGGCACGTACGTGGTGGCGACGAGCGAGCTGGCCGGGGTGATGCACCGCCGGTTCGCGGACTCGGACCCGCGCCACATCGCGGAGCTGCGCTCGACGCTGGAGTCCTCGGCGGCCCGGCTGGCGGCCCAGCGGCGCACCGATCGGGACGTCAAGCAGCTCGACGCGCTGCTCGCGCGCCGCGAGGAGGTCTGGCGGTCGGGCGACGCGGAGGAGTTCGTGACGGTGGACGCGGCCTTCCACCACGCGGTGGTCGTCGCCTCGCACAACGAGGTGCTGACCGAGCTGTACGCCGACCTCGGGCACGTGCTGCGGGAGTGGCTGCGCGGCGACGTGGGCCGGGAGCTTCGGCCGGAGAACCACATGGACCACGCGCGCCTGGTGGAGGCCATCCGCGCGGGCGACGCCGAGCGGGCGGCGGCGGAGGCGGCGAGCTATCCGTTCCTGTGCCTCAGGAGCCCGGAGCCGCCGGTTCGTGGGTGATCCACGCCGTACGGACCTCCTTCCAGCAGCGGCCGGCGACCTGGGCGTAGTCGGCCGGGGCGACCGCGACCGGCGCGCTGTCGGTGTCCACGTCCCACCAGCGCGCGCACTCGACGTGCAGCCGGACCCGGTCGGTGCGCGGGAAGGGGTTCTGGCAGTACGCGGTGACCGTGGAGCCCCGGACGTCGGTGCGGCAGGAGGCGCCGGCGTCCTCGTCCGGCTCGGCCGCGGGGGCCGAGCGGGGCGCGTCCTCGGCGGCGCCGGGGGCGGGGCGGGTCTCGGCGGCGACGGCGAGGCCGGCCAGGCCCGCGAGGAGAGCGGCGGCCGAGAGCAGGGCCGGGACCTGGGAGTACAGCGCGCGCATGGGCGTACCTCCTCCCCGTCCGTGGGCCCGCCGCGGACCGGTCCGTGGCCGGTGGGCAGCCCGTGGGTAGCCGGAATGTCACGCTCTGAACGTCACGCTTCGACCAGTCTGCGGTGGTTCGCCCGACTTTTCGACTCGAACCCGGATCACCGGGCCCGGGTCGCGGGACGGCGAAGGGGCCGGACCCCCGCGCGGAAGCGGGGGTCCGGCCCCTTCGGGCACGGCGGGGAGCGTCAGGCGCCGATCGCGTGCAGGCCGCCGTCCACGTGGACGATCTCGCCGGTCGTCTTCGGGAACCAGTCGGAGAGCAGCGCGACGATCGCGCGGCCGGCCGGCTCCGGGTCGGTCAGGTCCCACTCCAGCGGGGAGCGCGAGTCCCAGACGCTCGCCAGCTCGCCGAAGCCCGGGATGGACTTGGCGGCCATCGAGCCGAGCGGACCGGCCGAGACCAGGTTGCAGCGGATGTTCTGCTTGCCCAGGTCACGGGCCATGTAGCGGCTGGTGGCCTCCAGGGCGGCCTTGGCCGGGCCCATCCAGTCGTACTGCGGCCAGGCGAACTTCGCGTCGAAGGTGAGGCCGACGACCGAGCCGCCCTCGCTCATCAGCGGCAGCACGGCCATGGTCAGCGACTTCAGCGAGAAGGCCGAGACGTGCATGGCGGTCGAGACCGACTCGAACGGCGTGTTGAGGAAGTTGCCGCCGAGCGCGTCCTGCGGCGCGAAGCCGATGGAGTGCACGACGCCGTCGATGCGGTCGCCCAGGTGCTCGCGGACCTGGCCCTCCAGGCGCGCGAGGTGCTCGTCGTTGGAGACGTCGAGCTCCAGGACCTTCACGTTCTCGGGCTTGGGGAGCTTCTTGGCGATGCGCTCGGTCAGCGTGGGCCGGGGCCAGGCGGTGAGGATGATCTCCGCGCCCTGCTCCTGGGCCAGCTTGGCGGCGTGGAAGGCGATGGAGGACTCCATCAGCACCCCGGTGATCAGGATGCGCTTGCCCTCGAGAATTCCGCTCATGTGATCAGTGACCCATGCCCAATCCGCCGTCAACCGGGATGACGGCTCCAGTGATGTACGAGGCGTCGTCCGAGGCGAGGAACTTCACCGCCGCGGCGATCTCCCCGGGCTGCGCGTAACGGCCCAGGGGAACCTGGGCCACGATGCCGGCGCGCTGCTCGTCGCTGAGGACGGCGGTCATGTCGGTGTCGACGAAACCGGGCGCGACGACGTTGAAGGTGATGTTGCGCGAACCGAGCTCGCGGGCCAGGGAGCGCGCGAACCCGACCAGGCCGGCCTTCGAGGCGGCGTAGTTCGCCTGGCCCGCCGAGCCGAGCAGGCCGACGACCGAGGAGATCAGGACGACGCGGCCCTTCTTGGCGCGCAGCATCGCGCGGTTGGCGCGCTTCACGACCCGGAAGGTGCCGGTGAGGTTGGTGTCGAGGACGGACGTGAAGTCCTCCTCGGACATGCGCATGAGGAGCTGGTCCTTCGTCACGCCGGCGTTGGCCACCAGGACCTCGACCGGACCGTGCTTCTCCTCGATCTCCTTGTACGCCTGGTCCACCTGCTCGGTGTCCGTGATGTCGCAGCGGACGGCCAGGAAACCGGCCTTCTCCAGCTCCGCCGGGTCGCCCGAGCGGTACGTGATCGCGACCTTGTCGCCGGCCTCGGCGAACGCGCGGGCGATGGCGAGGCCGATGCCCCGGTTTCCTCCGGTGACGAGAACCGAGCGGCTCAACGGATCACCCTTTCGATAGCGGTCTGGTATGCCGAAAACCTATCGGTCCGTTCCGCGATACGGAGAATCGGGCCCTGACAGTGGCGTACGGAAGTCACTGTCGGGTCTCTACAGAATGGTCTGGGCATCCCGGCGTAAAGCGCGACATGATCGGGGACGACCGGTCTCACACGACAGGAGACAGCTGTGCCATCTGGCCCCCATTCCCTCGACGCAGCCTTCACGGCGCTGCCCCTGCGGGCGCTCGCCGACGCGGCGCTCGCCCGCGCGCGGGCGCTCGGCGCCGACCACGCCGACTTCCGCCTGGAGCGGGTCCGCAGCGCCTCCTGGCGGCTGCGCGACGCCAAGCCGTCCGGCTCCTCGGACACCACCGACCTCGGCTACGCGGTGCGGGTCGTGCACGGCGGGGCCTGGGGCTTCGCCTCCGGCGTCGACCTCACCATGGACGGCGCCGCGAAGGTCGCCTCGCAGGCGGTCGCCATGGCCAAGCTCTCCGCCAAGGTGATCGCGGCGGCCGGCTCCAGCGAGCGCGTCGAGCTGGCCGACGAGCCCGTGCACGCGGACAAGGTGTGGATCTCCTCGTACGAGATCGACCCCTTCGCCGTCTCCGCCGAGGAGAAGAGCGGGCTGCTCGCCGACTGGAGCGCCCGGCTGCTGCGCGCCGACGGCGTGGCGCACGTGGACGCCTCGCTGCTCACCGTGCACGAGAACAAGTTCTACGCGGACACCGCGGGCACCGTCACCACCCAGCAGCGGGTCCGGCTGCACCCGCAGCTCACCGCCGTCGCCGTGGACGAGTCCACCGGCGAGTTCGACTCGATGCGGACCCTCGCGCCGCCGGCCGGGCGGGGCTGGGAGTACCTGACCGGCACCGGCTGGGACTGGGACAAGGAGCTCGACGAGATCCCCGGGCTGCTCGCCGAGAAGATGCGCGCCCCGAGCGTCGAGGCCGGCCGCTACGACCTGGTCGTGGACCCCTCGAACCTGTGGCTCACCATCCACGAGTCCATCGGACACGCCACCGAGCTCGACCGCGCCCTCGGCTACGAGGCGGCCTACGCGGGCACCTCCTTCGCCACCTTCGACCAGCTCGGCAAGCTGGCCTACGGCTCCTCGATCATGAACGTGACGGGTGACCGCACCGCCGAGCACGGGCTCGCCACCATCGGCTACGACGACGAGGGCGTCCAGGCCCAGTCCTGGGACCTGGTCAAGGACGGCACGCTCGTCGGCTACCAGCTGGACCGCCGGATCGCGAAGCTGACCGGCCTCGGCCGCTCCAACGGCTGCGCCTTCGCCGACTCCCCCGGCCACGTGCCGGTGCAGCGGATGGCCAACGTGTCGCTCCAGCCCGACCCCGGCGGCCTCTCCACCGAGGACCTGATCGGCGGCGTGGAGCGCGGCGTCTACGTGGTCGGCGACCGCTCCTGGTCCATCGACATGCAGCGCTACAACTTCCAGTTCACCGGCCAGCGCTTCTTCCGCATCGAGAACGGGCGGCTCGCCGGGCAGCTCCGGGACGTCGCGTACCAGGCGACGACCACCGACTTCTGGGGCTCCATGGAGCAGGTCGGCGGCCCCCAGACGTACGTGCTCGGCGGCGCCTTCAACTGCGGCAAGGCCCAGCCGGGCCAGGTCGCGGCCGTCTCGCACGGCTGCCCGTCCGCCCTCTTCCGGGGCGTCAACATTCTGAACACGACGCAGGAGGCCGGTCGATGAGCCGCGTCAGCAAGCCGTACGAGATCGTCGAGCAGGCCCTGGAGCTGTCCCGCGCGGACGGCTGCGTCGTCATCGCCGACGAGGAGTCCTCGGCCAACCTGCGCTGGGCCGGGAACGCCCTCACCACCAACGGCGTCACCCGCGGCCGCACCCTCACCGTGATCGCCACCGTGGACGGCGCCCAGGGCACCGCCTCCGGCGTGGTGTCCCGCTCGGCGGTCACCGCCGCCGACCTGGAGCCGCTGGTCCGCGAGGCGGAGGCCGCCGCACGGGCCGCCGGGCCCGCCGAGGACGCCCAGCCGCTGGTGTCCGGGGTGCCCGTCTCGCCCGACTTCACGGACGCGCCGGCCGAGACCACCTCCGCGGTCTTCGACGCCTTCGCGCCCGCCCTCGGCGAGGCGTTCGCGCGGGCCCGCGCAGGCGGCCGGGAACTGTACGGATTCGCCAACCACGAGCTCACCTCCAGCTACCTCGGCACCTCCACCGGGCTGCGGCTGCGGCACGACCAGCCGAACGGCACCCTGGAGCTCAACGCCAAGTCGCCGGACCGCTCGCGCTCCGCCTGGGCCGGGCGCTCGACCCGCGACTTCAAGGACGTCGACCCGGCCGCCCTCGACGCGGAGCTCGCCGTCCGGCTCGGCTGGGCCGAGCGCCGGATCGAGCTGCCCGCCGGGCGCTACGAGACGCTGCTGCCCCCGACCGCCGTCGCCGACCTGCTGATCTACCAGCTGTGGTCGTCCATCGCCCGGGACGCCGTGGAGGGCCGCACGGTCTTCTCCAAGCCCGGCGGCGGCACCCGCCTCGGCGAGACCCTCTCGCCGCTGCCGCTCACCCTGCGCAGCGACCCGCACCAGCCGGGCCTGGAGTCCTCCCCGTTCGTGCTGGCGCACTCCTCGGGCGACGACTCCTCCGTCTTCGACAACGGCCTGCCCATCGAGCCGGTGGACTGGGTACGGGACGGGAAGCTGGCCCATCTGATCACCACCCGGCACACCGCCGGGCTCACCGGCCTGCCGGTGGCCCCGGGCGCCGGGAACCTGATCCTGGACGGCGGCGGCGAGCGCTCTCTGGAGGAGATGGTCGCGGCCACCGAGCGCGGCCTGCTGCTGACCTGCCTCTGGTACATCCGCGAGGTGGACCCGGCGACGCTGCTGCTCACCGGCCTGACCCGGGACGGCGTCTACCTGGTCGAGAACGGCGAGGTGGTCGGCGAGGTCAACAACTTCCGGTTCAACGAGTCGCCGGTGGACCTGCTGTCGCGGGCCACCGAGGCGGGCCGGACGGAGCAGACCCTGCCGCGCGAGTGGAGCGACTGGTTCACCCGGGCCGCGATGCCCGCCCTGCGGGTGCCCGACTTCAACATGAGCTCGGTCAGCAAGGGCGTCTGACCCGCCTAGACTGGCCGGGACACCCCTGACCGCATTCCATCCCCTGAAGGAGACGGACGACGTGACCGACATCGTCGACGAGCTGAAGTGGCGCGGGCTCTTCGCCCAGTCCACCGACGAAGAGGCCCTGCGCAAGGCCCTCGCGGACGGTCCCGTCACGTTCTATTGCGGCTTCGACCCGACCGCGGCCAGCCTGCACGTCGGCCACCTGGTCCAGGTGCTCACCGTCCGCCGGCTCCAGCGGGCCGGGCACCGGCCGCTGGCGCTGGTCGGCGGGGCCACCGGCCAGATCGGCGACCCCCGGCCGACCGCCGAGCGCACCCTGAACGACCCGGAGACGGTCGCGAACTGGGTGAACCGGCTGCGCACGCAGATCGAGCCGTTCCTCTCCTTCGAGGGGGAGAACGCCGCGGTCATGGTGAACAACCTGGACTGGACCGCCGGCCTGTCGGCGATCGAGTTCCTGCGGGACATCGGCAAGCACTTCCGGGTCAACAAGATGCTGACCAAGGACTCCGTCGCCCGGCGCCTGGAGTCCGAGCAGGGCATCAGCTACACCGAGTTCAGCTACCAGCTCCTGCAGGGCATGGACTTCCTGGAGCTCTACCGGCGGCACGGCTGCACCCTCCAGCAGGGCGGCTCCGACCAGTGGGGCAACCTGGTGGCCGGCCTCGACCTGATCCACCGGCTGGAGCCGGAGGCCAAGGTCCACGCGCTGGCGACCCCGCTGATGGTCAAGGCCGACGGCACCAAGTTCGGCAAGACCGAGAGCGGCGCCGTCTGGCTGGACCCGGAGATGACCACGCCGTACGCGTTCTACCAGTTCTGGCTGAACGTCGACGACCGTGACATCTCCACGTACCTGCGGATCCTGTCCTTCAAGTCCCGCGAGGAGCTGGAGGAGCTGGAGAAGCTGACGGCGGAGCGGCCGCAGGCCCGTACCGCCCAGCGGGCGCTCGCCGAGGAGCTCACCACCCTCGTCCACGGCGCCGACCAGTGCCGGGCCGTCATCGACGCCTCCAAGGCGCTGTTCGGCCAGGGCGAGCTGGCGGAGCTGGACCCGGCGACCCTCGCCGCGGCCCTCTCCGAGCTGCCGCACGCGCGGGTGTCGGAGCTCGGGCAGGTCGTGGACCTGTTCACCGAGGTCGGCCTCGCGCCGAGCCGCTCGGGCGCCCGCCGCACGGTGAAGGAGGGCGGCGCCTACGTGAACAACGTCAAGGTGGCCGCCGAGGACGCCGAGGTGTCGGCGGACGAGCTGCTGCACGGGCGCTGGCTGGTGCTGCGGCGCGGCAAGAAGAACCTGGCCGCGATCGAGTTCACCGGCTAGCCCGGAGCGGAACCGAAGCCGGAGGCCCGGTGCGCGCGAGGTGCGCCCACCGGGCCTCCGGCGTGTTCCGGGGTCCCCGGCTAGGTCCGCTGTTTGTTGCCCTTGATCGAGGCCCACAGCATGTCGCCCACGCCCACCACGGCGACGGCGCCGATGAGCTGGAGGAGATGGCGGGTCCAGTCGATGCCCTTGGTGTCGTTGACCCCGATCCAGGTCGCGACCGCGTTGCCGAGCACGCTGCCGATGATGCCGAACACCGTCGTCAGCCACAGCGGGATCTGCTGCTTGCCCGGGAGGATCGCCTTCGCGATCAGGCCCAGGACGAAGCCCACAATGATCGCCCACAACCAACCCATCGTCGCCTCCTCGTGCGCGTGTGTGCCCAGTCTCCGGCCGTGGGCCATACGGCGCATGTCGGGCGCCGCCATCCGTGCCCCGGTCTCCTCCGCCGGGAACCGTCGGCGTACCGTGGGGTGCAGGACGGACCGGGGAGAGTCCGGCACGGCTGGTGGGTGGTGGAATGTGATGCGGAAGCATGGCGGAACCGAGGTCTTCCGGATCACCGGCGCCCGGCAGGGGCTCGCCGAGGACGTCCGGGGGCGGCAGCGGCGGTACGTGATCTCGATGTCGATCCGCACGCTCTCGGTGATCGCCGCCGCCTCGCTGTGGAACGTGGAGCGGTACGTGGCCGTCGTGGCGCTCGTCGTCGGGGCGCTGCTCCCCTATGTCGCCGTGGTGATCGCCAACGCCGGACGCGAGACTCCGAAGTCCCTTCCGTCCACGTTCATGGCCCCGCCCGTACGCCCCGCGCTGGAATCCGATGCGGAACGCCGGGGCGGCGCGGACGGTCACACAGCGTGAGATCGAGCTCAAGAAAAGCTCAGATCAATCATGAAGTTCCGGTGCACCGCACCCCATGCGCCGTGACATACTGCCTACGCGCTCCGCATCCCCCGTCGGAGCGACGGACCGATGCCGGGCAGCTCCCCCCGTGGCTGCCCGGCATCGCCCTTTCCTGGACAATGGATCCGTGATCATTGGTCCCGTGAGCGAAGAGAAGCCGATCTGTTCCGCCAAGGGCTGCCGGGCGGACGCCGTCTGGGTGCTGGCCTGGAACAACCCCAAGCTGCACACGCCGGAGCGGCGCAAGACCTGGCTGGCGTGCGAGGAGCACCGCGAGCACCTGTCCCAGTTCCTGGGTGTACGGGGTTTCCTGAAGGACGTGGTCCCGTTCGCCGAGTGGGACGGGGAGCCCGCCGCCGGGGAGTCAGCCGCCGATCGCTGACATCGGGCGGTCGGGCTGGAGGAAGCTCGGGTCGTCGAGGCCCGAGCCGGCCTTCTTGCCCCACATCGCCTTGCGCCAGATCTCGCCGACCACCTCGTCCGGCGCGTCCGAGCGGAGCGCGGCCCGCAGGTCGGTCTCCTCGGTGGCGAACAGGCAGGTCCGCACCTGCCCGTCGGCGGTGAGCCGGGTCCGGTCGCAGGCCCGGCAGAACGGGCGGGTGACGGAGGCGATGACGCCGACCGTGTGCGGGCCGCCGTCGACGGTCCAGCGCTCGGCGGGGGCCGAGCCGCGCTCGTCCGCGCCCTCGGCGGTCAGCGTGAAGCGGGTGCGCAGCGAGTCCAGGATGTCCCCGGCGGTGATCATGCCGTCGCGCTTCCAGCCGTGCTGGGCGTCGAGCGGCATCTGCTCGATGAAGCGGAGCTCGTAGCCCTCGGCGATGGCCCAGGCGAGCAGGTCGGGGGCCTCGTCGTCGTTGAGTCCGGGCATCAGGACCGCGTTCACCTTCACCGGGGTGAGGCCCGCGTCACGGGCGGCGGCCATGCCGTCGAGGACGTCGTGGTGCCGGTCGCGGCGGGTGAGGGTCTTGAAGACCTCGGGGCGCAGGGTGTCGAGCGAGACGTTGACCCGGTCGAGGCCGGCGGCCTTGAGGGCGGCGGCGGTGCGCTTGAGGCCGATGCCGTTGGTGGTGAGCGACATCCGGGGGCGGGGCTCCAGGGCGGCGCAGCGCTCGACGATGCCGACGAGGCCGGGGCGGAGCAGCGGCTCGCCGCCGGTGAAGCGGACCTCGGTGACGCCGAGGTCGGTGACGGCGATCCGGACCAGCCGGACGATCTCGTCGTCGGTGAGCAGGTCCGGCTTGGCCAGCCACTGCAGGCCCTCTTCGGGCATGCAGTACGTGCAGCGCAGGTTGCACCGGTCAGTCAGGGAGACGCGCAGGTCGGTGGCGACCCGCCCGTAGGTGTCGATGAGCACTGGGCCCCCTCCCCTTCTTCCGCCGGATGGTCCGGTCTCTTCTTCGTTCGAGCCTACGTGACGGCTCGGACACCGGGCACGGCCCGATTGTCACGAGGACGGCACCGGCCGCGTCGTAGAACTCTACGACGCGGCCGGTGGAGGGTGGCGGAGCGTATCCGGATCAGTGCGCTCCGACGCCGGTGAGGGACTTGACCTCCAGTTCCGCGTACTTGCCCTTGTCCGCCTTCTCCTTGGAGAGGACGGAGCCGAGCCAGCCGAGCAGGAAGCCGAGCGGGATGGAGACGAGGCCGGGGTTCTCCAGCGGGAACCAGTAGAAGTCGGCGTTCTTGAACATCGAGGTGGGCTTGCCGGAGACGACCGGGGAGAACAGCACGAGGACGACGGCGGAGACCAGGCCGCCGTAGATCGACCAGAGCGCTCCGGTGGTGGTGAAGCGCTTCCAGAAGAGGCTGTAGAGGATCGTCGGCAGGTTGGCGGAGGCGGCGACGGCGAAGGCGAGGGCGACCAGGCCGGCGACGTTGAGGTCGCGGGCGAGGGCGCCGAGGGCGATGGAGACGACGCCGATGAGGACGGTGGCCCAGCGGGCGGCCCGCATCTCCTCCTTCTCGGTGGCCTGGCCGCGGCGGATGACGTTGGCGTAGATGTCGTGCGCGAAGGAGGACGAGGAGGCCAGGGTGAGGCCGGCGACGACGGCGAGGATGGTGGCGAAGGCGACGGCGGAGATGACGGCGAGCAGGATGGCGCCGCCGGTCGAGCCGGCGCCGCCGCCGATCTCCAGGGCGGCGAGCGGGGCCGCGGTGTTGCCCGCCTTGTTGGAGGCGATGATGTCGCTGTTCTTGAGCAGGGCGGCGGCGCCGAAGCCGAGCACGATCGTCATCAGGTAGAAGGCGCCGATGATGCCGATGGCCCAGTTGACGGACTTCCGGGCGGCCTTGGCGGTGGGCACCGTGTAGAAGCGGATGAGGATGTGCGGCAGGCCGGCGGTGCCGAGCACGAGGGCGATGCCGAGCGAGAGGAAGTCCAGCTTGGAGACGGCGGTGGCGCCGTACTTGAGGCCGGGCTCCAGGAAGGCGTCGCCCTTGCCGCTGTTGGTGGCGGCGGCGCCGAGCAGCTCGGAGATGTTGAAGTGGAACTTGAGGAGGATGAGGAAGGTGATCAGGAGCGTGCCCGCGATGAGGAGCACGGCCTTGACCATCTGCACCCAGGTGGTGCCCTTCATGCCGCCGATGGTCACGTACACGATCATCAGGACGCCGACCAGGGCGACGATGGCGATCTTGCCGCCGTCGCTGGTGATGCCGAGCAGCAGCGAGACGAGGACGCCGGCGCCGGCCATCTGGGCGAGCAGGTAGAAGATCGAGACGACGATGGTGGAGGTGCCGGCGGCGGTGCGGACCGGGCGCTGGCGCATCCGGTAGGCGAGGACGTCGCCCATGGTGAAGCGGCCGGAGTTGCGCAGCGGTTCGGCGACCAGGAGGAGGGCGACCAGCCAGGCGACGAGGAAGCCGATGGAGTAGAGGAAGCCGTCGTAGCCGAAGAGGGCGATGGCGCCGGCGATGCCGAGGAAGGACGCGGCGGACATGTAGTCGCCGGAGATCGCGAGGCCGTTCTGGAAGCCGGTGAACTGGCCGCCGCCCGCGTAGAAGTCGGCGGCGCTGCGGGTCTGCCGGCCGGCCCAGACGGTGATGATCAGGGTGGCGACGACGAAGGCGGCGAAGAGCCCGATGATCAGCGGGCGGTGCTCGCTCGCGCCGCCGCCGGCAGCGAGCAGGGCGGTGGTGTCGGCGGCCAGGGGGGCGGGGGTTCTCATGCGTCGGCCTCCATACGGGCCTTGATGGCCTCGGCCTTGGGGTCGAGGCGGCCGGCCGCGTGGCGGGAGTAGAGCCAGGCGATGAGGAAGGTGGTGGCGAACTGGCCGAGGCCGAGGACGAGGGCCACGTTGATGTTGCCGAAGAGCTTGGTGCCCATGAAGCCGCCCGCGTAGTTGGAGAGCAGCACGTACAGCAGGTACCAGGCGATGAAGGCGATCGTCAGCGGGAAGGCGAAGGAGCGGTAGGTGCGGCGCAGTTCGCCGAACTCCTCGCCCGCCTGGACCTCGATGAACTGCTCCGTGGTGGGCTGCACGGGACCGGTGGTCTCCGTGCCGTTTCTCGGCGGCGGCGGTGCTTCGGTGGCCACGGACTCTCCTCGGGACGCGGGGGCGGACGGCTTGGACAAGGGGGCCTCACCAGAGTGCGGAGCGGGGGCTTCCGGGACGGAGCCCCTCCCCTGCTCAACGGCACGGAGGGCGTCGCGAAGCGGTTCACGGCGTGGATTTCTTTTGCCTGATCTTCATGAAGTCTTCTCAACTCATTGAATCGCGGGGAAGATCGGCGATAGCTTCACTCGTCATGCACCTGTTCACGCGCAATCGGCGCGCGGACAGTACAGACGGATGATGTGGAGAACCCATGGCTCATCTGGGATCGAGGCGCGGCCGAGTACTCGCTCTGCCGGTTGGTCTCGCGCTCACGGCCTCGCTCGGCTTCCTGCCCTCCGGCGCCGCCTCCGCCGCGGAGCTGAGCGGCGTCACGTCGGCCGTGTCGGCCGACGGCCCGCAGCTCTCGTACGTCGTCAACGTCGAGGGGGGCCGCTGGACGGCCGCTTCGGTGAAGAAGGCGATCGCCGCCGCCGGTGGTGAAGTGGTCGTCGCGTACGACCAGATAGGCGTCATCGTCGTCCACTCGAAGAACCCGGACTTCGGGACGACGATCCGCAAGGCCCGCGGTGTGGTCTCCGCCGGCGCCACCCGCACGGCCCCGCTGAGGGCCGCGCAGGACGACGCCGTCGACGAGGGTGCCCAGGCCCTCACCCCGGCCGAGGTCAAGGCCGCCGCGGCCGCCGCCACGGACGAGCAGGACCCGCTGGAGCCGCTGCAGTGGGACCTCCCGGCCATCAAGGCGGACAAGGCGCACCAGAAGACGCTCGGCAGCAAGCGCGTCACCGTCGGCATCATCGACACCGGTGTGGACGACACCCACCCGGACCTGGCGCCGAACTTCAACGCCAAGGCGTCCGCCAACTGCGTGAGCGGCAAGCCCGACACGACCCCCGGTTCGTGGCGTCCCAACGCGGGCGAGTCGGACCACGGCACGCACGTCGCGGGCACGATCGGCGCCGCCAAGAACGGCGTCGGCGTCACCGGTGTCGCGCCGGGTGTCAAGCTGGCCGGCATCAAGGTGTCGACCCCCGACGGCTTCTTCTACACCGAGGCCGTGGTCTGCGGCTTCGTGTGGGCCGCCGAGAACGGCGTCGACATCACGAACAACAGCTACTACACCGACCCGTGGATGTTCGCCTGCAAGAACGACGAGGACCAGAAGGCCCTCATCGAGGCGGTCACCCGCGCGACCCGCTACGCGGAGCGCAGGGGCACGGTCAACGTGGCGGCGGCCGGCAACTCGAAGTTCGACCTCGCGGCCGACTCGATCGTCGACAACAGCAGCCCGAACGACACCGTCCCCGGCGACCGGGTGATCAACCCGAAGGAGTGCTTCGACTACCCGGCCCAGCTGCCGGGCGTCGTGACGGTCTCCGCGACCGGCGCGAAGGGCCTGAAGGCGTCGTACTCCAACTACGGGCTCGGCGTCATCGACGTGGCGGCGCCCGGCGGCGACCGCACCGAGTACCAGACCCCGGACGCCCCGGCGGTCAACGGCCGCATCCTGTCGACCACGGTCAACGGCGGCTACAACTACAAGGCCGGCACCTCGATGGCCTCGCCGCACGTGGCGGGCGTCCTGGCGCTGCTGAAGTCGACCCACCCGTACGCCTCCCCGGCGGCCCTGAAGGCGCTGCTGTACGCGCAGGCCGACGAGCACGCGTGCACCAACCCGTACGACATCGAGGGCGACGGCAAGATCGACGCGGTGTGCGAGGGCGGCAAGAACAAGAACGGCTTCTACGGCGCGGGCATCGTCGACGCGCTGGCGGCGGTCCGCCGCTAGGCACGTGACCGCTGATCGGTGATCAGGCCCTGGTGCGGTGAGCCGCGCCAGGGCCTCTTCATGTGGCCCTGATGACACCGGGTGCCATCATGCGGGCATGGACGACGAGACGGTGCGCGCGGGTACGGAATCGCTGTGGGCGGCGCTGGGCGGTGATCCCGCGGCGCCCGGCCGGGTCGTGTACGGCGGGCCGCCGGGGCTGCTGGCCGCCCGCCTGCCCGTGATGGACCTGGCACGGGCGGCCGTCGCGGTCTGCGCGCTGGCCGCCGCCGAGCACGCCGGGGCCGCGGGGCCGGTCCGGGTGGACGACGGGGCGGTGGCCACCGCCTTCGTGAGCGAGCGGCACCTGCGGGTGGACGGCCGGGCTCCGGTCTCCTTCGCACCGCTGTCCCGGTTCTGGCGGGCCGCCGACGGCTGGGTGCGCACCCACGCCAACTACCCGCACCACAAGGCCGCGTTGCTCGGCGCGCTCGGTGCCGCCGACTCGGTGGAGGCGGTGGCGGCGGCGATCGGCGGGCGGCCCGCGCGGGAGGTCGAGTCGCTGGTGTACGGGGCCGGGGGCCTCGCCGTCGCGCTGCGCACGCCCGAGGAGTGGGCGGCGAGCGAGCAGGGGCGGGCGGTGGCGGCCCGGCCGCCGCTGACCCGGGAGCGGCTGGACGGGGCGGCGCCCCGGGCGCGCGCGGGGCGTCCGCCGCGGGTGCTGGACCTGACCCGGGTGATCGCGGGCCCGGTCGCGACCCGGACGCTCGCGCTGCTCGGCGCGGACGTGCTGCGGATCGACCCGCCGGGCAGCCCGGAGCTGCCGGACCAGCACGCCGACACGGACGTCGGGAAGCGGACGGCGGCGCTGGACCTGGACCGGCCCTCGGACCGGCGCACCTTCGACGAGCTGCTGGACGCGGCGGACGTGCTGGTGACCGGCTACCGGCCGGGCGCCCTGGACCGCTTCGGCCTGGACCGGCCCGGTCTGGTGACGGCGCGCCTGTCGGCGTGGGGCGACTACGGGCCGTGGGCCGGGCGGCGCGGCTTCGACAGCCTGGTGCAGGCGGCGACGGGCATCGCGGCGCTGGAGGGTTCGGCGGCGGAGCCGGGGGCGCTGCCGGCGCAGGCGCTGGACCACGGGACGGGCTATCTGCTGGCGGCGGCGGTGCTGCGCTCGCTGACGGAGCAGGAGCGCGAGGGCGGCACGCGCCTGGTCCGCGTGGCACTCGCCCAGACGGGCCACTGGCTGACGGGGACGCTCCCCCGCAGCCCCGCGGCCTCGGCGGACGGGAGCTACGACCCCGGGCGGTACCTGACGGAGACCGAGGGCCCGCTCGGACGGCTGCGGCACGCGCGGTCGCCGGTGGCCTACGCGTACGAGGGCGGCCCGGCGGGCTGGTCGCGCCCGCCGGGGGTGGCGGGCGCGGACGCGCCCGCCTGGGTCACGGCTTGACGAGGACCTTGAGCGCGGTGCGCTCGTCCATGGCGCGGTAGCCGTCGGGGACTCCGTCCAGGCCGACGGTCAGGTCGAAGACCGGGGAGGGGTCGACGGTGCCGTCGAGGATGTCGGGGAGCAGCTCGGGGATGTAGGCGCGGACGGGGGCGACGCCGCCACGCAGGGCGATGTTGCGGTCGAACATGTCGGAGAGGTCGAGCCCGGTGGCGCTGCCGTGCGGGACGCCGACGTAGCCGACGGAGCCGCCGTCGCGGGTGACGGCGACGGCGGTGCGCATGGACTGCTCGGTGCCGACGGCCTCGATGACGGCGTGGGCGCCCTGGCCGCCGGTGAGCTCGCGGACGGCGGCCACGGCGGCGTCGCCGCGCTCGGCGACGACGTCGGTGGCGCCGAAGAGACGGGCGATGTCGGTGCGGGCGGTGTGGCGGCCCAGCGCGATGATCCGCTCGGCGCCCAGGCGGCGGGCGGCGAGGACGCCGCAGAGGCCGACGGCGCCGTCGCCGACGACGGCGACCGTGGAGCCCTTGGCGACACCCGCGCCGAGGGCGGCGTGGTGGCCGGTGCCGAGGACGTCGGAGAGCGCGAGGAGGGCGGTGAGCAGGTGGTCGTCGGAGGCGGCGTCGGCGGGCAGCGCGACGAGGGTGCCGTCGGCGAAGGGCACGCGGACGGCCTCGCCCTGGCCGCCGTCGGAGCCGACGGTGCCCCAGAAGCCGCCGTTGGGGCAGGAGGTCTGGAGGCCCTCGGCGCAGTAGTCGCAGCTTCCGTCGGACCAGACGAAGGGGGCGACGACGAGGTCGCCCTTGCGGAAGCCGCGGACCTCGGCGCCGGTCTCCTCGACGACGCCGAGGAACTCGTGGCCGATGCGCTGGCCGGGCTGCCGGGCGGACTCGCCGCGGTAGGCCCACAGGTCGCTGCCGCAGATGCAGGCGCGGACCACGCGGACGACGACGTCCGTGGCGTCCTGGATCACCGGGTCGGGCACGTCCCGCACGCGCATGTCGAAGGGGGCGTGGATGGTGGTGGCGCGCATGACGGACGTTCCCTGCTGTGCTCGGAGCGGTGCCGCTCAGACTCTTGTACGACGTTCACCGTACATTGATCGCGACGGCTTTTGTACGACGGTCACCGTACGTCGCCCGGAGCGCCCCCTCGGTGAGCAGGCACTGGGCGGCGATGTAGGTCGCCATGACCCAGAAGCCGGGCGCCGGCAGCTGCGGCCAGCCGGCCACGCCGGTGGCGATGAGCAGGTCGGACAGCAGGAACAGCGCGCCCCCGGCCGCCGCGGGCGGCCCGAGCGAGCCGGCCCGGTACGCCATGGCGGTGAGCAGCAGCGAGTACCCGGCGACGGGCACCCGCAGCTCGGCGGGGAGCCCCGGCCACAGCGCCAGGACGGCCCCGAGCAGCACGACGCCGTAGACCGCCGCGCGCACCCCGCTCGTCCGCCGTCGCCCGAACAGCACCAGGTAGCAGACGTGCCCGACGGCGAAGCACCCCATGCCGACGAGGAACGCCCAGTCCGCACCGGACAGCAGGAACACGTCCCCGCCCCACCCGAACAGCAACGCGGCGACCAGCACCCCCGGCCCCCGCCGGCTCACCACGTACCCGGCGAGCACCACCATGAGCACCGGCTTCGCCCCCAGATGCCCGGCCTCCACCCCGAACAGCAGCGACCCGAGATCCACCACGACGGCCAGCAGGAACACCCCCAGCAGCACCCGGCTCAGGCGGGAGGCGGGCGCGGGGGCCGGAGGGGTGGCGGGGTGGTCGGCGGGCCGGTCGCCAGGGTCGGCGAGGGGGCGGTACGGGTGCGGCATGCGGACGACGGTACGGGCGGGGGCGGGGGGCGAACAGGGGGGTTACCGACAAGTAGGCGAGGTCACACCCCCGCCGCCCCCAGCACCGACCCCGCCCCGTACGTCACCGCCATCGCCAGCGCGCCCCCGCCCACGTTGCGCAGGATCGCGCGGCCCGGTGGGGCGGCGCCCAGGCGGGCGCTCCACCAGCCGGTGAGGGTGAGGGCGGCGAGGACCGAGAGGACGGTGATCCACAGGCGGGTCGGGGCGGGGGGCAGGACGATCGCCAGGAGCGGGAGGAGGGCGCCGACCGTGAAGGCGAGGAAGCTGGCGCCCGCCGCGTGCCAGGGGTTGGTGAGGGCGTCGGGGTCGATGCCGAGTTCGACGCGGGCGTGGGCCTTCAGGGCGTCGCGGGCGGTGAGCTGTTCGGCGGCCTCGCGGGCGACGGACGGGGAGAGGCCGTGGTCCGTCAGGAGGCCGGTGAGCTCCGCGAGTTCGGCCTCCGGCCGCTCCTGGAGTTCGCGGCGTTCCTGGGCGAGGGCGGCCACCTCGGAGTCGCGCTGGGTGGAGACCGAGACGTACTCCCCCGCCGCCATCGACATCGAGCCGGCCAGGAGGCCGGAGAGGCCCGCGGTGAGGAGGGCGGACTGGGAGCCGGTCGCGCCCGCCACGCCGACGACGAGGCCCGCGGTGGAGACGACTCCGTCGTTGGCTCCGAGCACGGCGGCCCGGAGCCAGTTGAGACGGGAGCCGAGGCCGCCGCCGTGGGCCTCGTCGTGCGCGGGGGTTTCGGTCACCTCAGGAGGGTCGCACCCGGCGGCTCACCAGACGCGGACCGACCCGCCCAGCGCGAACGCGGGGCTGGTGGCGCCCGCCGGGACCTCCTTCAGCGGCTCGGCGATCTCCTCGACGGTCGGGCCGTGGACGGCGGCCAGCGCGTCGAGGAGGCGCAGGTCGAAGCCGTAGACGCGGGCCGCGTTGCCGCCGACCATGGCGGCGACCTCCTCCCGGGGCAGGCCCGCGTACGCGATGCGGAGCCCTTCGCGGGAGTACGGGGTGGTGCCCTCGTCGTGCGGGTAGTCGCTGCCCCACATGATCTTGTCGAGGCCGATCCGCTCGCGCAGCGGCACCTCGTGCGGGCGCATGAAGCTGGCGCCGACGAAGCAGTTGTCCCGCCAGACCGCGCTCGGGCCCTTGCCCATGGACTCCGCGAGGCCCGCGCCGAACTTCGACTCGGCCGTGGACGCCTTCGTCGAGGCCGCGACCAGGCGGTCGTGGTAGTAGTCCAGCATCCGCAGCACACCCGGGATCCAGCCCGAGCCCTGCTCGGTGAGGACCAGCTTCAGGTCCGGGTGGCGGCGGAAGGCGCCGCCGAAGATCAGGTGCCACAGGGCCCGGTGGGAGAACCAGGTGGTCTCCACCATGAAGACCGCGCGGGCGGCCGGTTCGTCGCCCAGCGGCGGGGAGGCGGAGCCGCCGTGGTGGTTGACCGGCACGTCCAGCTCCGCGCAGACCGCCCAGATCGGGTCGTACGCCGCCGCGTACAGCTCCGGGACGGGCGAGCCGGGCGGGACGCCGGGGAGCAGGATGCCGCCGGTCAGGCCCGCCTCGCGGGTGCGGCGGATCTCGGCGACCGCCGCGTCCACGTCGTTGAGCAGGATCTGCGCCACCCCCGCCCGCCGCCCCGGCGCGTCCGCGCAGAAGTCGGCGAGCCAGCGGTTGTGCGCCTGGAGTCCGGCCCAGCGCCGCTCGTACTCGTCGCGGGTGGGCGGCTGCGCCATCAGGGACGCCTTGGGGAAGAACGGCGGGATGGTGTTGGGGAAGACGACCTCGGCGACGATGCCGTCCGCCTCCAGCTCGCGCAGCCGCCGCTGCGAGTTCCAGTTGCGGTCGGCGGTGTCGGCGAGCAGGTCCTCGTACGGGTTGACGTAGGCCGCCGCCCAGGAGTCGAAGTCGTCGTGGTGCTTCTTCTCCAGGTACGGCTTGTAGTCGAGGAGGTCCGCGCCGGCGTGGCAGTCGGCGGAGATCACCGTGTAGCGGTCGGTCACGGCGCGCCCCCCGTCGTGCCGAGGACCGGGAAGTCGTGGTCGGTCAGCCAGTGCCGGCCGACCTCGCGCGAGCGGGCCCAGGACGCCTCCACCGCCGCCTGGTCGGGGGACTGGCCGAGGTCGGCGGGGGTGGGGCCGACGCGCCGGGCGATCGGCGCCAGTTTCGCCACGTCGAAGCCGAAGACCTCCGCCGCCGCCAGGCCCAGCATCCGCCGGGTCTCCTCGACCGGGATGTCGTGGAAGGTCCGCCGCAGCCAGTTCCGGGTGTCGGGCCAGGTGCCCTCCGGGTGGGGGAAGTCGGAGCCCCAGAGGATGTTGTCGACGCCGATCTCGTACCGCTGGGCGAGTTCGCGGCGCTTGGTGTTGGTGGCGCAGACGAACATCTGGCGGTCCAGGTACTCGCTGGGCGGGCGCTTCATCTCCGCGAACGGCGAGAGCTTCTTGCCGCCGTGCGCGCCGAGGTAGAGGCGGTCCATGAACCACAGCAGGTTCGGCAGCCACCAGCAGCCGGACTCGGCGACGCCGAAGCGCAGCCCCGGGTGCCGCTCGAACGCCCCGGACCAGAGCAGGAACCACAGCGGGCGGGCGGGCCAGAACGTCACCTCGGAGACGTAGATGCCGAGGTGGTCGCCGTACTCCTCGCGCGGCGCGGCGCCCGAGTGGGTCACCACCGGCATCGCGGTCTCCGCTGCGGCGGCCCACACCGGGTCGTAACGCCGGTCGTGGTAGGGCGCCTTGTCGACCCACATGGAGGGGATCATCAGCGCGCCGAGCCCGGACTCCTTGGCGCGGTGGATCTCGGCGACGACCTCGGCGGGGTCGGCGGTGACGGGCAGCAGGGCGACGCCGCAGTGGCGTTCGGGGTTGCGGGAGACGAAGTCGGCGAGCCAGCGGTTGTGCGCCTTGGCGCCCGCCATGCCGAGCTCGGGGTCCTGGTCGCCGGAGAGCCCGAGGCCGACGCCGAAGGGCGCGGCGGTCTGGCTGTCGACGGCGTCCGCGTCGGGGAAGACGACCTCGGCGGCCACCCCGTCGCCGTCGAGCTCCTTGAGCCGCTGGGCGGTGTCCCAGCCGCCCCGCAGCCCCTCCTCGTTCTCGCGGAACCACTTGTCGGCGAACGCCTCGTTGCGCACCCCGAGCCGGGTCATGGCCTCGCGGCGGGCCTGGCGCCCGGCGAGGAACTCGTCGAAGGCGCGGTGGAAGCGGGATTCGAGATAGGGCCGGTACTCCTCGGTCGGGAGCCCGGCGTGACAGTCGGACGAGATGATCAGATACGGGTCCTCGTGACTCATGGCCAGGCCCTCTCAGTCGAGGATGAAGCTCTCCAGGTACGACGGGTTGGCGCGGTCGAGCATCGACTGCGAGCGCGCCCTGATCTGCCGGTCGCTGTGCTCGCTGGCCGGCAGCATCCAGAAGCGGTCGGCCCGGATGCCGTCCACGACGTGCTCGGCGACCTCCTCGACCGGGGTGAAGGCGATCTCGTGCCCGGCCTCCTTCATGGCCGACTCCCACTGGTCGAGGCTGCGGTACGGGGTCCGGCGCGGGCGCTCCTTGGCGAAGCGGTCGGGCCGGTTGCGGTGCGACTCCCACAGGCCGGTGCGGAGCATGTGCGGGCCGGGGAAGAGGACGGAGGCGCCGACGGCGGCGCCCTCCGCCTTGAGGTGGGCGTAGAGCGACTCGGTCATGGTGACGACGGCGGACTTCGTCACGGCGTAGACGGAGGCGGTGGGCAGCGGGGCGATGCCGCCGTCGCCGGAGGAGGTGTTGACGACGTGGCCGGGCGCGCCGCCCGCGATCATCCGGGGGACGAACGCCTGGACGCCGTGGAAGACGCCCCACACGTTGACCGCGAAGGCCCACTTCCAGTCGTTGGGTTCGTGCTCCCACATGCGGCCCTCGGCGCCGGAGCCGACACCCGCGTTGTTGCAGAGCACGTGGACGGCGCCGAAGGTGTCGAACGCGGCGTCGGCGAAGGCCCGTACGGAGTCGGCGTCGCCGACGTCGACGGTACGGGCGAGGATCTGCGCCCCGTCGGCCATCAGCTCCTCGGCGGCCTTGGCCAGCGCGGCCTCCTCGACGTCGCCGAGGACGACGGCGAGGCCCTCGGCGGCGAAGCGGCGGGCCATGGCGAGCCCGATGCCGCTGGCGGCGCCGGTGACGACGGCGACCTGTCCCTCTCGCAGCTCCATCAGGCCCGCCCTCCCTCGGCGCCCTCGGGCGGCGCGTCGAGGATCTGCCGGGGGTCGTCGTAGCGCTGGTGGACGTAGGGCAACAGGGCCTGGGCGCTGACCCGTTCGACGACGCGGCCCTTCTGGTCGGTGGTCTTCTCGCCGATGGTGATCTCGACGAGGCGGCGCACCGGGAGGTCGGCGACCGGGTCGTACATCGACTCGCGCAGCACGATGTCGCCGGTGATCCGCTCCAGGCGGCGGACCTTCTCGTTGCGGACGCAGTGGACGAGGACGGGGTCGGTGTCGAAGCCGGTGCCCGCGCCGTCCACGGAGGGCAGGAACTTGAAGTAGAAGTCGGTCTTCTCGGCCGGCTCGGGCAGCGGCAGGGCGCCGGAGACGGCGCCGCGCACCTCGACGAAGGCGATGCCGTGCCGGGCGAGCGAGGCGCGGACGGTGAGCCCGTCGCGCTCGACGAGGACCTCGCCCAGCTTCTTGGGCTCGCCGAAGACCTCGCGCCCGCCGGTCAGGGCGCGCTCGTGGGTCATCGGCATGACCAGCGGGTACCAGCCCTCGACATCGCCGTGGGCGGCGGAGACGGCGACGGAGCCGGCGCCGAGCGGATAGCCGGGCAGGTCGACCTTGCTGATGTTGACGCGCACCAGCGGGCGCGCGGTGGGCTTGAGCGGGGGCGGCAGGACGGCCGCCACGACGTCGGGGTCCGTCTCCCAGACGGCGACCACTCCGGTGGACCAGATGTCGGGGAGCCCCGCGCTCTTCTCGCGGGTCGCGGCGATCTCCGCCTCGGTGCGCGCCCCGTACCGTACTCGTGCCATGACGTACCGCCTTTCGGGAACGTATCGGCCTGTAACACAGTTACACCGACGGCCCGGAAGGGTAAAGAGCCGTGCACGCAAAGGAGTTGGGGGACCCGAGATGGCACGCACCGCACTGAGCCGCGACGAGGTACTGGCCGCCGCGGCGGCCCTGGTGAAGGAGCACGGCCCCGCCGCGCTCACCATGCGCCGCCTAGCCGCCGAGCTCGGCACCGCCGTGACCTCGATCTACTGGCACGTCGGCAACCGGGAGTCGCTGCTCGACGCGCTCGTCGAACGCACCGTCGCCGACCTCGGCACCCTGCGCCCGCGCGGCGCGGACCCGGCCGCGCGGATCGTCTCGGTCGCCCTGCTGCTGCGCCGCGCCCTGCGGGACCGGCCGCACCTGGTGGCGATGGTCCACGAACGGGGCCTGACGGAACGCATGTTCCTGCCCGCCCAGCGCGCCCTGATCCACGAGGCCCACGCGGCGGGCCTGCGCGGCGCCCGCGCGGCGGAGCTGGTGCGGGCGGTCCAGTTCCAGGTCGTCGGCCACGTCCTGGTGGAACGCAACCGCGAACGCTCACCGGCCCAGTCGCCGGGGGAGCCGGAGCTGTGGGCGGCGGGCGAGGGCGCCGCGACCGCGGAGTCGGACCCCGAGCTCGCGCGCGCACTCACGGCCCCGGTCGACGCGGAAGCCCTGTTCAGGAGCATGGTGCGGGCGCTGGTGGCGGGGCTGCTGGGCGGGGCGGACGGGCCCGCGCGTTGACGCCCGCGCGTGGCTGCCCGGGCGTCGGCACGGGCCCCGCGCGTTAATTCGGTGGCCCCCGGCCGCCGTTCCGTCCTACGGTGACGTCATGCGGGGGCGGCTCCGCAAGCGTGCTTCCTTCTCACTCTTTCTATGACACCCGTAGCGCGCTCACTCCCCGCCCCCGCTTCTCCTTTCCCCCTCCCCCAGGAGCCCCTTTTTGTCGGTGGTCCCGTCGCCGGTCCCGTCCGTCGTGTCGTCCGTCCTGCTGCGCCGTCTGCGCACGGTCTACGTCGACCAGCCCGGGCCCCGCCCCGGCGACCCGCCCACCACCGAGGGCCTCGCCGCCCTGGAGGCCGAACTCCTCGACCGCGGCTACGCCCCCGGCGCCGAACTGCGCGCCACGCTCGGCTGGCTGGGGCCCACCGGACTCGGCGACGCGGGCCGCCGCCTGCTCGGCGCCCTCGACGCCGAACTCGGCGTGGACCGGCCCCACATGCCGCTGTTCCGCTCGTTCCCGGCCTCCGTCCCCGACGACACCTTCGGGCTGTACGTCGACCGGGTCCTCGCCCTGCTGCTCCAGTGGCCCGAGCAGCCGTGCGTGCGCTGCGGCGAGACCGGCACGGTCCACCCGGTCGCCCCCTGCGCCCATCTGGTCTGCCGGACCTGCTGGGACGGCGCCGACTACAGCGCCTGCCCGCTCTGCCACCGCAGAATCGACCCCGCCGACCCCTTCCTGACACCCCGGACCGCCGCGCCCGCGCCCGCGGAGCCCGCCGGGGAACCCGAGACCGCCGCCGGTCCGCTCCGGCTGCTCGCCCTCGGCCGCGACCTGCCCGCCGACGTCGTACGGGTGCTCCTCACCCTGCTCGCCCGGCGCACCCCGCTGCCGCCCGACGACCGCGACGACGTCACCCTGCTCCTCGCCCACGCGCCCGCCGGCCTGGACTGGCTGCCCGCCGACATCCCCGTACGGGAGACCAAGGCCCTGGTGCTCGGCACCCTGCTGCGCGAGCCCGCCACCCGGGACGCGGCCACCGCCCTGCTCGGACAGCGGCTCACCACCGCCACCGACGTGCTCCGGCTGCTCGCCGTCCGGTCCGGCGGCGGGGCCGACCTCCTCGAACCGCGCCGCTTCCGCTCGATGCCCCGCTCCCTGCGCCGGCTGCTGCTCGGCGTCCTCGACGGCTTCGCCGTCACCTCGCTCGTCGAGGACCTGCGCCGCCACCCCGGCCTGTGGAAGAAGGCCGCCGAGGTGCTCCACCCCTTCGAGGCGCACGAACGGCACCCCCGGGCGGCGCTCGCCTTCGCCGTGCTGCGCGGCACCCCCCTGCGCGACCCGGACACCGGCGCGGACGGCCCGCTCGGCGCGGCGCTGCGCCGGACCGCCGCCGCGCACCCCGAGGCCGTGCGCGTCGACGGCGACCGGATCAAGCCCGACACCTGGACCGGCCGGGTGGAGGCCGCGCTCGCCGCCCGGGACGCCGACACCGCGCTCGGGCTGCTCGCCGGGCGCCCCGGCGAACTGCTGCGCCGCCTCGACCACCTGCTGCGGCTGCGGCCCGCCGAGGAGCCGTGGCCCCGGCTCGCCGAGGTCCTCGGCGGCGCCCTCGCGGGCGCGGGCCCGGGACCGCTGCTCGCCGCGCTGGGCCGGCTGCGGATCCGGGACCTTCCGGGCGACCGGCGGGTGTTCTTCCCGCGCGGCCGGGTCACGCACGCCTACTCCCTGGACGACACCCGCCCGCCCCTGCCGCCCGCGCTGGTCTCCGGGGTGTGCGCGCTCCTGGAGGCGGAGGTGCTGCGCCGGCTCGCCGGGGCGCCGCGCTTCGAGACGGCCGTGCTCGACGCGGACCTCTCGGGGCTCGCCGTGCCGTCCGCCGAGGGCGCCGCGGCGCAGGCGCTGGTGTCGGTGCCGCGCGGGTCGACGCAGCCGCTGCCGCGCGGCGAGGTGCTGCGGATGTTCCTGCACTGGACGGAGCCCCCGCGGATCCGGGTCGACCTGGACCTGTCGGTGGCGCTGTTCACGGCGGACTGGTCGTTCGCGGGACTGTGCGACTACACCAACCTGGTCTTCGGGAAGCGGGCGGTGGTCCACTCCGGCGACCTGACCTCGGCGCCCGCGCCGGACGGCGCGACCGAGTACGCCGACCTGGACCTCGCGGAACTGTCGGCCGCCGGGGTGCGGTTCGCCATGCCGATCGTCCTCAGCTACAACAACGTGGCGTTCGAGCAGCTCCTCGACGCCTTCGCCGGCTTCATGGCCCTGCCGTCCCGGGAGGGCCGGGACGCGACGTACGACCCGCGGACGGTGCGTCAGCGGTACGACCTGGCCGGTGACGCTCGCATCCATGTGCCCATGCTGGTCGACCTGGAGCACCGCACCTTCCTCTGGACGGACCTGCACCTGCCGCCCGCCGAGGGCTTCCAGAGCGTGCGCGCGCACAGCGAGGACCTCGGCCGGGTGGGCCGGGACCTGCACGATTACTTCGCGACCGGGCGCACGACCCTGTGGGACCTGGCGGTGTGGCACGCGGCCGCCCGCACGGACGCGGTGCACGTGCTCCGGCGCGGCCGGGGCCCGCTGGGCGACGAGGTCGCGGAGTACCGGCGGGGCGCGGACGAACCGGTGGTGTGCTTCGCGGACCGGATCCGGCGCGGCGGGCCGCCGGAGCTGCGGCACCCGACGGACGACGGCCCGGCCCTCGCCGCGCGGGCAGCGGCCGGCCGGCACGCCTTCCTGGCCCTCCTCGACGGCGACGTCGCCCCGGCCGGGGCGACCGGGACGGTGTACCGGCTGCTGCCCGGCCCGGTGGACGGCGGCGGCCTCGCCCCGGCGGCGGCCGGCGACCTCGTGGCCGAGCTGGGCTGAGGCGCGGGCGGGGCGGGCGGGCGCCGCGCGGGACGGGCGCCAACTCCCCCGGAAGCGGCGCCTTCCGGCCGGGAAACGGACACCGGGGCCCGCACTGTCGGCGGCGGCCCGTATTCTCAGTGACCATGCTCGACGACCGTACGACAGCAGCGACGTGGCCGGCCGCCTACCCACAGGGGTACGCGGTCGTCGACGTGGAGACCACCGGACTCGCCCGCGACGACCGGATAGTGTCGGCTGCCGTCTACCGGCTGGACGTCCAGGGCAACGTCGAGGACCACTGGTACACGCTCGTCAATCCCGAGCGGGACCCCGGTCCGGTGTGGATCCACGGGCTGACCAGCGACGTGCTCGCGGGGGCGCCGCTGTTCCCGGAGATCGCCGAGGAGTTCTCGGCGCGGCTCGACGGGCGGGTGCTCGTCGCGCACAACGCGATGTTCGACTGGCAGATGATCGCCCGCGAGTACGCGCGCGCCGACCGCGCCGCGCCGGTGCGGCAGCGGCTGTGCACCATCGCGCTCTCCAAGGAGCTGGCCCTGCCGCTGCCCAACCACAAGCTGGAGTCGCTCGCCGCGCACTTCGGCGTGGTGCAGCAGCGGGCGCACAACGCGCTGGACGACGCGCGGGTGCTCGCCGAGGCGTTCCGGCCGAGCCTGCACGCCGCCGCCGAGCGGAACGTACGCCTCCCGCTCCTGGAGTGCCGCCCGCTGACCGAGTGGGCCTCGGCCCCGGCGCAGCCGCGGATCGGCTATCAGGGCGGGTACCGGCAGACGAGCTGGCGGCCCTCCCGCAAGCGGCCGGCCTGCCCGTATCCGAACCCGGGGCGCTACGAGACGGACAAGCCGCTCAAGCAGGGGATGCGGGTGGCGTTCTCCGGCGACACCTCCGTCGACCGCGAGCTCCTGGAGGACCGCACGGTCGAGGCCGGGCTGCACGTCGCGACCAGCGTGTCCCGCGTCACCAGCCTGCTGGTGACCAACGACCCGGACTCGGCGACCTCCAAGACCGTGAAGGCGAAGTCCTTCGGCACCCCGGTCGTCGACGAGGCCGCGTACACCCAGTTGCTGCGGGACGTGGCCCCGGCAGACGAGTGACGGGCCGCGGCGGGCCGGGCGCGCCGCCCGCCCGCCGCCCGCCCCCGGCCGCACCCTGTGGCGCATGGCACGTTGCGAGGTCTGCGGAAACGATTACGGGATGTCCTTCGAGGTGCACGCGCAGGGCGCGGTGCACGTCTTCGACTGCTTCTCCTGCGCCATCCACCGCATGGCGCCCATCTGTGAGCACTGCCGGGTCCAGATCATCGGCCAGGGGGTCGAGGTCGAGGGCAACTGGTACTGCGGGGCGCACTGCGCCCGCGCGGAGGGGAGGGCGGGGATCGTCGACCGGGTGTGACGCGGCCGGACCCTCCCCCTGAGGAAACGATCTGGCAACCCCCCTGCGGGCACCCCATGGCACGAGTTGTACCGTCATGGGGTGTACCGCTTCCTGTTGTCCCGGCAGTGGGTGATCCTCACCCTCGTCGCCCTCGTCCTCATCCCCACGATGATCGAGCTGGGCTTCTGGCAGTTCCACCGGCACGAACGCCGGGTCGCCCAGAACGCGCTGATCGAGGACAACCTGAGGGCCCGGGCCGTCCCCGTCGAGGAGCTGACCTCCCCGGGCCACACCGTCCCGCGCGCCGACTACTGGCGCCAGGTGACCGCCACCGGCACCTTCGACACGGCCCACGAGGTCGTCGTCCGCCGCCGCACCTCCGCCGACGACCGGGTCGGCGTGCACGTGCTCACCCCGCTCGTCCTCCAGGACGGCAGGATCGTCCTGGTCAACCGGGGCTGGGTGCCCAACGCCGACGACCAGCGCTCCTTCCCCCAGGTGCCGCCCGCCCCGCGCGGGCAGGTCACCGTCAGCGGGCGGCTCAAGGCCGACGAGACGACCGGCGCCAGCGGCATCAAGGACCTCAAGGGGCTGCCCGACCGGCAGGTCATGCTGATCAGCAGCGAGCAGCAGGCGGCGCTCATCGGGAAGACCGTGCTCGGCGGCTACATCGAGCAGACCGCGCCCGAGCCCGCCGGGGACTCCCCCGAGCTGATCCCCGAGCCCGACCACGACTCGATCGGCGCGCACATGGCGTACGCCGTCCAGTGGTGGCTCTTCACCGCCGGGGTGCCGGTCGGCTGGGTGATCCTGGTGCGCCGCGAGGTGCGCGACCGCAGGGCCGCCGCGGCGCGGGCCGAGACGGCGGACGGGGCTCCCGAGCCCGCCGGGGCGCCCGCCTGAGCTGATTGACCTTCGCCGCTTCCGGGAACAGCCCAGAGCGTGACGCAAGGTATCGACGCCTACGCCCTCATCGGTGACCTCCAGACCGCCGCGCTCGTCGGCCGGGACGGCTCGGTCGACTGGCTGTGCCTGCCCCGCTTCGACTCGGCCGCCTGTTTCGCCGCGCTCCTCGGCGACGAGGACAACGGCCACTGGCGGATCGCGCCCAAGGGCGCCGGGACCTGCACCGGCCGCCGCTACGCGGAGGACAGCCTGGTCCTGGAGACCCGCTGGGAGACCCGTACCGGCACCGTCGAGGTCGTCGACTTCATGCCGCAGCGGGACAGGGCCCCCGACCTCATCCGGATCGTCCGGGGGGTCAGCGGCAGCGTCGAGATGAGCGGCGTGCTGCGGCTGCGCTTCGACTACGGCTCGATCGTGCCGTGGATGCGCCGCTCCCAGGGCCACCGGGTCGCCGTCGCCGGGCCCGACGCGGTGTGGCTGCGCAGCGAGCCGCCGGTGAAGACCTGGGGGCAGCAGTTCTCGACCTGCTCCTCCTTCACCGTGGCCGCGGGCGAGGAGGTCGCCTTCGTCCTCACCTGGCATCCCTCGCACGAGCGGCGCCCCCCGCTGGTGGACCCCTTCACGGCGCTGGAACAGACCCTCGCCGACTGGCGGGACTGGACATCGCGCTGCACCTACGAGGGGCCCTACCGGGACGCGGTGGTGCGCTCGCTGATCACCCTGAAGGCCCTCACCTACGCCCCGACCGGCGGCATCGTCGCCGCCCCGACCACCTCGCTGCCCGAGGAGCTGGGCGGGGTGCGGAACTGGGACTACCGGGCCTGCTGGCTGCGCGACTCCTCGCTCACCCTCGGCGCGCTGCTGTCCGCCGGGTACGTGGAGGAGGCGGCGGCCTGGCGGGACTGGCTGCTGCGCGCGGTGGCCGGCGACCCGGCCGACCTCCAGATCATGTACGGGCCGGCCGGCGAGCGGCGGCTGCCCGAGACGACGCTGCCCTGGCTGCGCGGCTACGCCGAGTCGGCGCCGGTGCGGGTGGGGAACGCGGCCGTCGAGCAGTTCCAGCTCGACGTGTACGGCGAGGTGATGGACTCGCTGAGCCGTGCCCGGGAGGCCGGGATCCCCGCCGAGCGGCACGCCTGGAACCTCCAGCTGAGCCTGCTCGGCTTCCTGGAGTCGCACTGGCGCGAGCCCGACGAGGGGCTGTGGGAGGTGCGCGGCCCGCGCCGCCACTTCGTCCACTCCAAGGTGATGGCCTGGGTGGCGGCCGACCGGGCGGTGCGCACCCTGGAGGCCGAGCCGGGGCTGCCGGGCGACGTGGCGCGCTGGCGGGCGCTGCGGGACGAGATCCACGCGGAGGTCTGCGAGAAGGGCTACGACCCGGTGCGCAACACCTTCACGCAGGCGTACGGCTCGCGCGAGCTGGACGCGGCGACGCTGCTGATCCCGCAGGTCGGCTTCCTGCCGCCGGACGATCCCCGGGTGGTCGGGACGGTGGACGCGGTACGGGCGGAGCTGACGCAGGACGGTTTCGTGCGCCGCTATTCGGCGGAGGGCGCCGCGGTGGACGGGCTGCCGGGCGACGAGGGCACGTTCCTGGTCTGCTCGTTCTGGCTGGCGGACGCGCTGCGGCTGACCGGGCGGACCGAGGAGGCGCGGGCGCTGTTCGAGCGGCTGCTCGGGCTGTGCAGCGACGTGGGGCTGCTGGCGGAGGAGTACGACCCGGGGGCCGGGCGGCAGCTCGGGAACTTCCCGCAGGCGTTCAGCCACATCGGTCTGGTGGGCACGGCGCTCGCGCTGGCCGCGGCGGAGCCGGAGGCGGCAGGATAGGCCCATGGATCTTGGACTGAGGGACCGGGTGTACGTGGTGACCGGCGCGACGCGGGGGCTCGGCCGGGCCTCCGCCGAGGCGCTGCTCGCGGAGGGCGCGAAGGTGCTGGTCACCGGGCGCGAGCAGGCCGCGGTCGACGCGGCGGTGAAGGAGCTCGGCGCGGGCGCGGCGGGGCTCGCCGCCGACAACGCCGACCCGGGGACGCCCGAGCGGCTGTTCGCGGAGGCGCGGGCAAGGTTCGGCGGCCTGGACGGGGTGCTGATCAGCGTCGGCGGTCCCGCGCCGGGCTTCGCCGCGGAGAACACGGACGCGCAGTGGGCGACCGCCTTCGACACGGTGTTCCTGGGCGCGGTGCGGCTGGCCCGCGCGGCGGCGGACGTGCTGCCGGCGGGCGGGGTGATCGGCTTCGTGCTGTCGGCGTCGGTGCACGAGCCGATCGCGGGGCTGACCATCTCCAACGGGCTGCGCCCGGGGCTCGCCGGGTTCGCGAAGTCGCTCGCCAACGACCTGGGCCCGCGCGGCATCCGGGTGGTCGGGCTGCTGCCGAACCGGATCGACACCGACCGGGTGCGTTCGCTGGACGCGCTGTCCGGGGACGCCGAGGCGTCGCGCGCGGCGAACGAGGGGCGGATCCCGCTGCGCCGCTACGGCACGCCGGAGGAGTTCGGGCGGACGGCTGCGTTCCTGCTCTCCCCCGCCGCCTCGTATCTGACGGGCGTGATGCTGCCGGTGGACGGCGGGGCGCGCGGCGGTTTCTGAGCCGCGGAGCGGCGGTCAGTTGACCCGGCGGGCGCGGTGCTTGACGGCGCGCAGCCGGGCCTCGGCCGGCAGCGCGGCGAGGCCGGCCGAGGTACGGGCGTTGCCCAGCGCCTCGGCCGAGAGGGCGGTGAGCGCGTCGGCGGGGGCGGCGTAGGGCTCCAGGAGGAGCGCGACGCGGGTACGGGGCGCGGTGCGGCGGCCGGTGAGGGCGACCTTGGCCCGGGCGACGCCCTCCTGGGCCGTCGCGTCGGCCTCCAGGACGGCCTCCAGGGCCCGGCCGCGCAGCACGGCCGCCTCGCCGTCGCCGGTGTCGACGAGGACCTCGGCGAGGCGGGCGCGGCGGAACTGGGCGATCAGCCACCACAGGGCGAGCAGCACGAGGACCCCGAGGGCGGCGATGACCACGGGCCACCACCAGCCGTCGGCGCGCCAGTGCTGCCGCTGGGCGCGGGTGAGCAGGACGTCGTCGGGGCCCGACCAGGGCCACCAGGACGGGACGGACAGGCCGAGGCCGGCCGCGAGCACGGCGCCGCCGCCCGCGAGGAGCAGCAGTCCGGCGAGGGCGAGCACGGTCCGGTTGACGCGGCGGAGTACGGGCACGACGGTCACGCCGTCACCCCTTCCTGGGCGGCCGGGCCACCCGTACCGTCAGGGCCGGCGGGCGGGCGAGGCCGAGCTCGCCGATGCCGGTGGTGAGGACCTGCTCCAGGTCGGCGCGGACCTCGTCGAGTTCGCGGAAGTGCGAGACCGCGCGTACGGCGGCCTTGGCGCGGCCCATCCTGACCCGTACGGACTGCACGCCGGACACCTCCATGGCCCGGTCGCGCAGGGCGAGCGCGGCTGCCTCGCGGTCGAGCCCGGCGCGCACGTCGGGGTGGTCGCGGCGCATCGGCAGGACGGCGCGCAGGCCCGGGGTGAGGGCGAGCAGCAGCAGCCAGAGGCCGAGGGCGGCGGCGATCCCGGCGCCGGCGAGGACGGCGGTGTCGTCGAGCGGGCGGGTGGCGAGGCCGTCGGCGAGGGAGCGGCGCCAGGCCATCGCGGTGTGCCCGGCGCGGACGGCCGCGATGTCGTAGAGGAACAGTCCGGCGGCGCCGAGCAGCACGGCGGCGACGAGGGCGGCGGGGATCCGCCGCACCGCCCAGAACCGCCGCGCGGCGGCCCGGCCGTCGCCCGAGCCCGGGTCGCCGGGTCCGGTGCCGGCGTCGTCCGCGGTGAGCACGGGCACGGCGCCGGGGGCGGCCGTCGGGTCCGGGTCCGGGTCGGGGCCGCGGTCCGTCGGGGAGGTCATCGCAGGCGCTCCCGGGTCTTGTCCTGGGCGGTGTGCGCGGAGTGCAGCTTCTCCACGTGGACGGCGACCTCGTGGACCTCCAGACCCGCCAGCTCCTCGACCCGTCGGCGGACCCGGCCGCGTACCGCGCCGCACTGGCGGCCGAGGTCGGAGGGGTAGCCGAGTTCGAGGCTGACCGACACCCGGGCGCTGTCCCGGTGGACGACCACCGAGGCGTGCGGCCGGGTCGCGCCCTTGGGGACGGTGTCCAGGGCCTCACGCGCCGCCTGCGCGGCGATCTTGGCCACGACGCGGTCGGCGATCGTGGTGGCGCCGCGCCGGGCCGCCCCCACCCGGTCCCGGGCCAGGTCCGCTGCCACCCCGGGTCACCTCCGCCGGTCGTCGCGCTCGCGGCCCCGGAACAGGTCCCCGAACTCCAGGTCCCCGTCGAGGAAGCGCCCGGCCACGAAGCCGATCGCCCCCAGCGCGGCGACCAGGAGGAACGCTCCGAAGCCGCCGAAGTACCCGGCGAAGCCGAGCGCCATGCCGGCCACCAGGCCGACCCCAGCCATGCTCATGCTGAGCCCTTTCCCTCGTCGTGCCGTCGGCTACTGGAGCCGCGACTCCGGCTCCTCGTCCTCGTCGTCCGGCAGCTTCACGTCGCTGACGGCGATGTTGACCTCGACGACCTCCAGGCCGGTCATCCGCTCCACGGCGGCAATGACGTTCTCCCGGACGGCGCCGGCGACGTCGGCGATGGAGACGCCGTAGTCGACGACGATCTCCAGGTCGAGGGCGGTCTGCACCTCGCCGACCTCGGCCTTCACCCCGCGCGTGACGCCGGACTTGCCGCCGCCCCCGCCGGGGACGCGGTCGCGGACCGCGCCGAGGGTGCGGGAGAGTCCGCTGCCCATGGCGTGGACGCCGACGACATCGCGCGCGGCCAGCCCGGCGATCTTCTCGACGACCCCGTCGGCGATCGTGGTCCGTCCCCGGGTGGCGGGATCGCCGCCGCCGCGCTTGGTCACCGAGGTCTGCTGGTCGGAATGCGTGCTGTCGGCCATCACCGTCCGCCCTTCCGTGGAGGCCCGTCACCCGCGTGAGGACCATGAGGCTTTTGCCTTATTTGCCCACACTAAGGGCGCTTGCCCGGTCTCGCGCCGGGGATGCGGCAGGCTGGGGCGATGACGACGGTGGAGATGGGACGCGCGACGGACCGGCTGCTGCCGCTCGGCGCCCCGGCGGACGGGGCGTGGATCGCGGAGCGCACGGTGCGGGAGGTGCTCGCCGGGGCGGCGCGGGCGGTACGGGGCACGGTGCCGGAGCCGCCGAGGTTCCGGCTCGCGGTGGCGGCGGCGGAGGCGCCGTTCCCGGTGCCCCCGGGCGGGCTGCCGCCCGGGGAGCTGGGCGTCTCCGTGGCGTTCGCGGCGGTCGCGGGGCGCCCGCTGCCGCAGCTCGCGGCCCGGCTGCGGGCGGCGCTGCTGCGGGCGGCCGAGGAGACGTTCGGCCTGGTGGTGGCGGGGGTGGACCTGCGGGTGACGGAGCTGCTGGACACTCCGCCGGATCCGGTGGACCCCGCTCCGCCGGCCGGGGGAACCTCGCCCCCGGCGCCCGTGGACCCGGCGGCCCTCGCCGCGCTCGCCGTCGAGGGCGTGGCGGCCCTCACGGATGTCTACGGGGACCCGGTCCTGCGCGTCGCCGGGGACCTGCGGGTCGAGGTCGCGGTGACGGCGGGGCGGCGGGCGCTGGACGTGGCCCGCGCCGTCCGCACGGCCGTGACCGCCGCCGCCCCTGAGGCGGAGACGGTCACGGTGGTGGTGTCGGAGCTGCGCTGAGCGGGCGGGACCCTGCCGGTCCAGCCGGGCCGGACGGTCCGGCCGGGACTGCCGAGCTGCCCGGGCCCGCCGGGATCAGTCGCCGAGGCCCGCGAGGTCGCGCAGTCGGCGGGCCTGGGCGGCGCGCTCGGCGGTGCGCTGCTCCTCGTACGAGCGCCCCGAGGCGCCCTGGAGCAGCGCCTTGGTCTCGATGAGGGCGGAGCGCGGCGCGGCGAGCAGCGCGGCGCCGAGGTCCCGTACCGTCGCGTCGAGCTCGGCGGCGGGCACGGCGATGTTGGCCAGGCCGATGCGCTCGGCCTCCTCGGCGTGGACGAACCGGCCGGTGGCGCAGATCTCCAGCGCGCGGGCGTAGCCCACGAGGGAGACCAGGGGATGCGTGCCGGTGAGGTCCGGGACCAGGCCCAGGCTGGTCTCGCGCATGGCGAACCGCACGTCGTCGGCGACGACCCGCAGGTCGCAGGCGAGCGCGAGCTGGAAGCCCGCGCCGATGGCGTGGCCCTGGACGGCCGCGATCGACACGAGGTCGCTGCGGCGCCACCAGGTGAACGCCTCCTGGTACTCGGCGATGAGCGCGTCGAGGTCCGCGTCGGACCCGCGCGCCATCTCCAGGAAGGACGGCTCTCCGTCGAAGCCCTCGGGCGTGAACGCCTGCCGGTCGAGCCCCGCGGAGAAGGACACGCCCTCACCGCGCAGCACCACGACCCGCACGCTGCCCGGAAGTGACCGGCCGGCCTCCGTCAACGCCCGCCACAGAGCGGGAGACTGGGCGTTGCGCTTCGCCGGGTTGGTCAGGGTCACCGTGGCAACGGCGTCCTCGACGGTGAGCCGTACACCGTCCTTGTCGAAAACGAGCTCAGAGTCGTCGAGCGTTGTCATGGGGGCGCCTCCGGTTCCGGTGCAGCACGTCAGCCGATGCTAAGTGACTGCACAGTAACCACCCGGCCGGTCAGACGTCCGACCGGGTGGTCACCGGAGACCCGGTGGACCGGTGGGGCCGCCCCGATGTCAGGCCGAGGCGGCTTTCTTGCCCCGTGTCGCTCCGCCGCGTCCCCGCAGCGTGACTCCGGACTCGCTGAGCATCCGGTGGACGAATCCGTAGGAGCGGCCGGTTTCCTCGGCCAGCGCCCGGATGCTCGCACCGGAGTCGTACTTCTTCTTCAGGTCTGCCGCGAGCTTGTCGCGCGCGGCGCCGGTCACCCGGCTGCCCTTCTTCAGAGTCTCGGCCACCCGTGCCTCCTCATGGGAAGTGCGCTCTGGACTTCTCATGATCACCCCTCTCGGACTTCCTGGCCACCCATTCGACAAGGTCCGTGCCATCGGCTTGGCGCGTACGGCGGCGGACGGCGGGAGCGGAAGGGGCTCATCCGCTGCGCCTCGGGACGCCCACCGGCCCCTCTCGCCCGGGAAGTACCAGGTCAGCGACGCGACGGGAACACCAGTACGGCGCGAGCCCAGACGGAAGGATTCCGCAGGGCCCGCGCCGGAAGGTACGAGACGCACTCACTCAGATGAAGGATCACCCATGAGCCGAATGATCCAGCCCGGCATGATCACCGGGCGGCCGGGGGCGGGGCCGCGCCCGACCGGGCCGGTCAGGCGAGGGCGACCAGGTCCGCGTAGTCCGGGCCCCACAGGTCCTCGACGCCGTCCGGGAGCAGGATGATCCGCTCCGGGTCCAGCGCCGCGACGGCGCCCTCGTCGTGGGTGACCAGCACGACCGCGCCCTTGTACGTGCGCAGCGCGCCGAGGATCTCCTCGCGACTGGCCGGGTCGAGGTTGTTGGTGGGCTCGTCGAGGAGCAGCACGTTGGCCGAGGAGACGACCAGGGTCGCGAGCGCGAGCCGGGTCTTCTCGCCGCCGGAGAGCACCCCGGCCGGCTTGTCGACGTCGTCGCCGGAGAAGAGGAAGGAGCCGAGCACCTTGCGCACCTCGACCAGGTCGAGGTCGGGCGAGGCGGAGCGCATGTTCTCCAGGACGGAGCGCTCCGGGTCGAGGGTCTCGTGCTCCTGCGCGTAGTAGCCGAGCTTGAGGCCGTGGCCCGGGGTGACCTCGCCGGTGTCGGGCTGCTCGACGCCGCCGAGCAGGCGCAGCAGGGTCGTCTTGCCGGCGCCGTTGAGGCCGAGGATGACGACGCGGGAGCCCTTGTCGATGGCCAGGTCGACGTCGGTGAAGATCTCCAGGGAGCCGTACGACTTGGACAGGCCCTCGGCGGTGAGCGGGGTCTTGCCGCAGGGCGCGGGGTCCGGGAAGCGCAGCTTGGCGACCTTGTCGGAGACGCGGACCGCCTCCAGGCCGGAGAGCAGGCGCTCGGCGCGCTTGGCCATGTTCTGCGCGGCGACCGTCTTGGTGGCCTTGGCGCGCATCTTGTCGGCCTGCGAGTTGAGCGCGGCGGCCTTCTTCTCGGCGTTCTGGCGCTCGCGCTTGCGGCGCTTCTCGTCGGCCTCGCGCTGCTGCTGGTAGAGCTTCCAGCCCATGTTGTAGACGTCGATCACGGAGCGGTTGGCGTCCAGGTAGAAGACCTTGTTGACGACGGTCTCGACCAGGTCGACGTCGTGGGAGATCACGATGAAGCCGCCGCGGTAGGTCTTCAGGTAGTCGCGCAGCCAGATGATCGAGTCGGCGTCGAGGTGGTTGGTGGGCTCGTCGAGGAGCAGGGTGTCGGCGTCCGAGAAGAGGATCCGGGCCAGCTCGATCCGGCGGCGCTGACCGCCGGAGAGGGTGTGCAGCGGCTGGCCGAGGACCCGGTCGGGCAGGCCGAGCGCGGCGGCGATGGTGGACGCCTCGGCCTCGGCCGCGTACCCGCCCTTGGTGAGGAACTCGGTCTCCTGGCGCTCGTACTGCCGCATGGCCTTGTCGCGGGTGGCGCCGGCGCCGGTGGCGATGCGCTCCTCGTTCTGGCGCATCTTGCGGATCAGGGTGTCGAGGCCGCGGGCGGACAGGATGCGGTCGCGGGCCAGCACGTCCAGGTCGCCGGTGCGCGGGTCCTGCGGCAGGTAGCCGACCTCGCCGGAGCGGGTGATGGTGCCGCCGGCCGGCTGGCCCTCGCCCGCGAGGCACTTGGTGAGGGTGGTCTTGCCGGCGCCGTTGCGGCCGACCAGGCCGATGCGGTCGCCCTTGGCGACGCGGAAGGAAGCGGACTCGATGAGGACGCGCGCGCCGGCGCGCAGCTCGATTCCGGAAGCGGTGATCACGGACGGACTCCTGGGCGGTGGGAAGGGCGGAAGGACGGCTGATGCGGGCTTCGACGCCGCTAATGCACCCAGAGGAGACAGACCATGAGGTCAGTCTAACGGGCTTCCGCAACTGATTTTCGGCCGAGCGGTGGATCTCACATACCTCGCATGACGCACAAAAGGGGTGACAATCGGCGGTGCGCTCGATACTCGGCAGAGACGCGGAGGGCGGTGGCCATGCAGTTCGACGACGATGCCGACCTGGACACCTCGGAGGTCAAGGACGTCCGGGGCAGCCGGGTGCCCGGCGGCCGGGCCACCATCGGCGGCGGGATCGCCGGTGTCATCGCGCTGATCCTGGGCCTGCTCTTCGGGGTGGGCCCGGAGCAGCTGGGGCTGTCGTCCGGGCACGACGAGCCGGCCGTGAGCGCCTCGTCGGCGGCCCAGGTCGACCAGGCGTGCCGGAAGGGCTCGGACGCGAACGCGCGCGAGGACTGCCGGATCGTGGCGGTGGTCAACAGCGTGCAGGACTTCTGGCGGGCCGAGTACACCCGGCGGGGCGGCACCTACTCCCCCGCGCGGACCGTGCTGTTCACCCAGCGGGTCGCCACCGCCTGCGGCAACGCGACCTCCGCGGTCGGCCCGTTCTACTGCCCGGGCGACCGGCAGGTCTATCTGGACCTCGGCTTCTTCGACGAGCTGCGCACCAAGTTCGGCTCGACCGGCGGGCCCTTCGCGCAGGCGTACGTGGTGGCGCACGAGTACGGGCACCACGTGCAGAACCTGATGGGGACGCTGTCGAAGGCCCAGGACGGGCGGACCGGGGCGAACTCCAACGCGGTCCGGGTGGAGCTCCAGGCCGACTGCTACGCGGGGGTGTGGGCGCGGCACGCGACGACCACACCGGACGAGCGGACCGGCCGGCCGCTGTTCACGCGGCTGACCGACCAGGACATCCGGGACGGCCTGGACGCGGCGGCGGCGGTGGGCGACGACCGGATCCAGGAGCGCTTCCAGGGGCGGGTGACGCCGGAGAACTGGACGCACGGCTCGGCGGCGCAGCGGCAGCAGTGGTTCTACACCGGCTACAGCACCGGCGACATGGCGAAGTGCAACACCTTCCGGTGACCCGGCCTGGGTCACCTTCACTCATGCGAGAGGAAGTGGTCGGGATGGCCGAGGCACCCGACATCTGTCCGACACTGCGGTACGCGGACGCGAAGGCCGCGATCACGCTGCTGACAGAGGCGTTCGGCTTCACCGCGACGGCGGTGTACGAGGGCGAGGACGGGCGCGTGATGCACGCGGAGCTCACGTACGGGAACGGGATGGTGATGCTCGGCAGCGCGGGTTCGGGCAGCGAGTTCGACCGGCGGATGGCGGGCGGCGGCCCGACCGGGGTGTACGTGCACGTCGCCGACGTGGACGAGCACCACGCGCGGGCCGTGGCGCACGGCGTGGAGATCGCGATGCCGCCCACGGACCAGGACTACGGCTCCCGGGACTACATGGCGCTGGACGCGGAGGGCAACGTCTGGAGCTTCGGGACGTACGCGCCGGGCGCGGCGGACGAGTAGAGGACCGGACGGCCGGACGGGGCGGGCCGCCACCCGGCGGTGGCGGCCCGTCCCGTGTCCGGTGTCTCAGGCGCCGCCCGTGTGGACCTGGAAGGCGGCCCGGCGGACCGCCTTGGCCAGGGCCGGGTCGGGGTGCGCGGCGGCGAGCGCGACGAGGACCTGGACGGTGCGCGGGTGGCCGACGGCCCGGACCGCGTCGAGCAGGGCCGGGACGGTGCCCTGGACGGCCGAGTCCAGGTGGCGCACGAGCAGGGTGCCCTCGCCGTGGTCGGCGACGGCGGCCGCGGTGTCCACCCAGAGCCAGGTCGCCTCCTCGCGGGTGAGCACCTCGGGGGCGTCGTCGGGGTCGGCGCCCTCGTACTCGGCGAGCCACAGCAGCGCGTAGGGGCGCAGCGAGGGCTCGGCGAGGGCGGCGCGGACCTCGGGCTCGGCGGGGGCGCCGACCACCCGCAGGGCCTCGAAGGCGAGGCCGCGCAGCAGGGCGTCCTCGCCGCGGGCGACGGCGAGGAGCTCGGCGACGGCGCTGGAGAGGGTGCGGGCGGCGAGCCAGGCGCGGTACTCGTCGCGGGCCGGGCCGGGGGTGAGCCGGGCGCAGCCGCGCAGCATGTCCTCGGCGGACTGCTCGATGTTGCCCGCGGGGCTCTGCGCGGCGACGCAGATCTGCTCCAGCTTGACCCAGACCGCCCAGTTCCCGAGCGGGGTCAGGGTGGCCTGGCCGGGGCCGAGGGTGAGGGCGCCGACGTCGGCGAGGCCCTCCAGGGCCCAGTCGAGGAGCGCGGGCAGCCCTTCGGCGGCGGGGGCGGTCTCGACGGGGGTGCCGGGGGCGGGGACCTCGCAGCGCTCCTCGCGGAGCTCCTCGACGCGCTGGCCGAGCAGGTCGAGCAGGCTCGGCACCGGGACGGGTCCGGCGGAGAGCTGGAGCAGCGAGAGGACCTGGGGGACGGCCTCGACGACCTCGGCGACGGCACCGGGGGCGACGCCCTCGGGCGCCGGGTGGACCAGCGACCAGGCGTCGAAGAGGGCGACCCAGCCGCGCAGCACGGCGGAGTCGTCGCGGTCCCAGGCGTGCAGCCGCCAGCCGGGGCGGGCGGTGTCGCCGTGCAGTTCGACGAGTCCGGCGAGCCGGGCCCGGTCCCAGCCGGCCAGGACCTGGGCCGGTGTCAGGGCGAGGGCGGCGGCGGCGCGTTCGCCGTCGCCGAGGTCGGGGCCGGCCGCGCCGGCGGTGCGGTCCACGGCGGCCCAGCGGGCGATGCGTACGGCGTCGGCGAGGACGGCACGGGCGTGGCCGGCCAGCTCCGCCCGGGGCGGTGTCCCCTCGGGCGGCCGGGGTGCCGGGCGGGTGCGCCGGGTCGTCACGGCCCGCCGCGCGGTGGCGAGGGCCCGCGGACGGACGAGTCGGAGTCTGGAGTTGCGCGCCAATGGTTCATCGGGCTTTCGAGACGTCACGGGGGCAGTCTTCCCGCTGACGGCCCGAAAGCCCAATCGGAATCCGCAACGCCGCTGCATCGGTCCGGGCTTCGGGGCCGCCGCGGCCGGGGCGGGGAGGCGGGGCGCGCGGGGCCGGGTCCGGGCGGCGGGCCTCAGACGAGGGGGGTCAGGAAGCGCCGCAGGGCCTCCTCGTAGCGGAGCGGGTCGGCGTTCCACATGGCGGCGTGGGGGGCGTCGCGGACGGCGGTGAGGGTGACCAGGTCGGGGCGGAGCGCGGCGAGCTCCTGGGAGCGGGCCCAGGGGGCGATCGTGTCGTCGGGCCCGTGCAGGACGAGGGTGGGCACCCGCAGGCCCCGGGGGTCGGCGGCCTCGGCGAGCCGGTCGCCGTGGAGTCCGGTCCGGCCCTGCGCGGCGCGGACGGCGAGCGGGACGAGCGGTCCGGGGACGCCCCGGGCGGCGGCGAGGTTGCGCAGGGTGGCCTCCCAGTCGAGGACCGGGGAGTCGAGGACCAGGCCGCGGATCCGGTCGCGGACGCCGGAGCCGGCGGCGGCGTGCAGGGCCATCGCGGCGCCGGCGCCCCAGCCGAGCAGGACGACCTGTCCGGCGCCCCGGCTCACGGCGTAGCGGAGGGCGGCGTCGACGTCGCGCCACTCGGAGTCGCCCAGGTGGGCGAGGCCGTCGGGGGCGGGCGGCGCGCCCTCGTCGCCCCGGTAGGCGGGGACGAGGACGGGGATCCGGCGGCGCTGGAGGAAGGGGACGAGGTTGAGGGCGTGCTCCCGGGTGGTGCCGAGGCCGTGCAGGGCGATCACCCAGGTGGAGCGGGCGCCGGGGACGAGCCAGCCGGGGAGGGGGCCGAGCTCGCCGGGGATCTCGACGTCCTCGTGGGCGAGGCCGAGGGCGGTCTCGGGCGTGCCGCGGTGCAGCTGGGGGGTGAGGCGGACCCGGGCGCCGGTGGCGAGGGCGCCGAGCTCGACCCGTTCGAGCCGGCGGACCACGGTGTCGGCGGTGTGCGGGACACGGTCGAGGACGGGGCCGACGACGGCGTGCAGGCCGGGGGCCTCGATCCCGTAGGTGCCGGGGCGCAGCGAGGCGAGGCTGCGGGTGAGGGTGATCCGGCCGGGTGCCGTGGTGTGCACGGTGAGCCGGGGATCGCCGGGGAGGGGGCGTCCGGACGGCACCCTGAGGGCGGCGTCGCTGGCGTACCGGCCGGCCGCCACCGCGGCCGCGCCGACACCGATCACTGTGGTGACGGCCGCTGCCGTCGCTGTAGCCGGGCGCACGCTCCCAGTGTCGGCAGTGGGCGCGGAGGCTGCCACCGGACGGCACCCCGGACGGGTGACGGCGCGTGACGAGGGTCTCGTCGGCGGGGTCGTCCGTACGGCTGACGGGGGCGCGCGGGGTCCACGGGGCGGACCGGGCGGCGGGCGGCGGAACGGCCGGATGTCGCGGGTGTCCCGTTTCGCCTGCGATTACCCCGGGTCGCACCCTGCCCGCATGGTGGACAGAGGGCCGGCCAGGAGCGGAAGCGGAAGCTCCGGACCCCGGTTGGGGACACCGCGCAGCCCGGCTCAGTTCATCTTCCGTTCACCCAGGTTGCGTACGTTCGACCAGCCACTGACGTCAAACGATTGCCTGGGTAAATGGAACACATCACGCTGCTGCTCGCGATTGTGGTCGTGACAGCTCTCGTGTTCGATTTCACGAACGGTTTCCACGACACCGCCAACGCGATGGCGACGACCATCTCGACCGGTGCTCTCAAGCCCAAGACGGCGGTGGCCATGTCCGCCGTGCTGAACCTCGTCGGCGCGTTCCTGTCCGTGGAGGTCGCCAAGACGATCTCCGGCGGGATCATCAACGAAGAGGGCATTCGCACAGAAGTGATCTTCGCGGCGCTCGTCGGCGCCATCCTGTGGAACCTGCTGACCTGGCTGCTGGGCCTGCCGTCCAGCTCCTCCCACGCCCTCTTCGGCGGCCTCATCGGCGCCGCCGTGATGTCGGCGGGCTGGGACGCGGTCAACGGCCCGACCATCGTCACCAAGGTCCTCATCCCCGCCATCGCCGCCCCGATCGTGGCCGGTCTGGCCGCGATGGTCGCGACCCGCCTGACGTACCGCCTCGGCAAGAAGTCGAACACCGGGACCAAGGCGACCGCCAAGGGCTACCGGGCCGGCCAGATCGCCTCCGCCGGTCTCGTCTCGCTCGCGCACGGCACCAACGACGCGCAGAAGACGATGGGCATCATCACCCTCGCCCTGGTCACCAGCGGCGTCCTCGCCCCCGGCGCCAACCCGCCCATGTGGGTCATCGTCTCCGCCGGTGTCGCCATCGCGCTCGGCACCTACCTCGGCGGCTGGCGCATCATCCGCACCATGGGCAAGGGCCTCACCGACCTCCAGCCGCAGCAGGGCTTCGCCGCCCAGACCAGCGCGGCCACCGTCATCCTGGCCTCCTCGCACCTGGGCTTCTCGCTCTCCACCACCCAGTCCTGCTCGGGTGCCGTGATGGGCGCCGGCCTCGGCCGCAAGGGCGGAGTCGTCCGCTGGTCGACCGCCACCCGGATGTTCGTCGCCTGGGGTCTGACCCTGCCCGCCGCGGGCCTGGTCGGCGCCGCCGCCGAGTTCCTCACCAAGCAGGGCACCTGGGGCATCGCCGCCGTCGCGGTCCTGCTCGTCGCCGGCTCGGCCGTGATCTGGGCGCTCTCCCGCCGCAAGCCGGTCGACCACACCAACGTCACCGCCGACGACCTCGACAACCCGGGCGCCCCGGCCGAGCCCGCCGGCGTGGTCACCACCGCCATCGCGGCCGTCACCCCGCCGCCGGCCGCGGGCTCCGTCGCCGCCGTCGCGGACGCGGACCTGAAGACCACCATCCCCACCCCGGGCCCCACGGACCCGGCCGCTCCCCCGGCCCCCGCCGCCGCGGTCTAAGGAACTGGAACCAAGCATGAAGATCGACTGGGCAGCCCTCGGCTCCGTCTTCGGAGTCAGCCTCGTGGCGACCGTCGCCCTGGTGGGCCTCTTCACCCTCGGTGTCATGGGCCTCTCCAAGCAGGAGGAGGCCGCCGAGAACGGCGGCTCCGCCACCCTGGCCGTCACCGGCGCCTACGCCTGCTTCGCGCTGTGCCTGGCCGCCGTCTCCTACGGCATCTACCTGATCGTCGCCTGACGCACCGCGCACACCCGGCCGGGCGGTCCGCACCTCGTGGTGCGGGCCGCCCGGTCCTCGTGTCTGTGGCGCTCCGCACAGTGACCCGACGCAGGTCAAGGGTGAGTTGACGGCTGTTCGCACAGCGTGGTGGACTGCCGGGGCCATTACGGCGGCAGTAGAGGAAGTCCGGTGCGAATCCGGCGCGGTCCCGCCACTGTGACCGGCCCCCAGGGGCCGGGAGCCAGGAACTCTCGCCGCCGGTCACGTCGATCCAGGGCGCGGACCCTGAGTGAGGACAGAGCGCCATGCCCGGCCGCGGCCTCAGCCTTCCCGGCACCGACAGCGCCACCGGTGTCTTCGCGTACGGAGCGGCCGCCGGCCTCGCCGTCGACCGGCTCGCGGGCGACCCCCGCCGCGGCCACCCCGTCGCCGCCTTCGGCCGGGCCGCCGGCGCGGTCGAACGGCGCCTGTGGCGCGACCACCGCGGCTGGGGCGCCCTGCACACCGCCGTCTGCGCCGGCTCCACCGTCGCCCTCGGCGCGCTGGCCGCCCGTACGGCACGGGGCAGCCGCGCCGCCACCGTCGCCCTGACCGCCGCCTCCGTGTGGGCCGTGGTCGGCGGTACGACGCTGGGCCGCGAGGCCCGCGCGATCGGCGGGGCGCTCGCCGCCGGGGACCTGGAGGTCGCCCGGGAGCGCCTGCCGCACCTGTGCGGACGCGACCCGCACTCCCTGGACGGCCCCGCGATGGCCCGCGCGGTCGTCGAGTCCGTCGCCGAGAACACCTCCGACGCCGTGGTCGGCGCGCTCTTCTGGGGCGCCGTCGCCGGCGTGCCGGGGCTGCTCGGCTTCCGCGCGGTGAACACCCTGGACGCGATGGTCGGCCACAAGTCGCCGAGGTACCGCCGCTTCGGCTGGGCCTCGGCCCGCCTGGACGACCTGGCCGGCTGGCCCGGCGCCCGGCTCACCGCCGCGCTCGCCACCGTCGCGGGCGGGAACCCGCGCGGGGCGGCCCGCGCCTGGCGGGCGGACGCGGCGAAGCACCCCAGCCCCAACGCCGGACCCGTCGAGGCGTCCTTCGCCGGGGCCCTCGGCGTACGGCTCGGCGGCACCCTGGCGTACGGCGGACGGGTCGAGCACCGGCCCGTCCTCAACGGGGCGGGCCGTCCCGTCGAGGTCGCCGACATCGACCGGGCGGTGCGGCTGTCCCGCCGGATCACCGGACTGACCCTGGCCGCCTGCGTGGGCGGCCGGCTGATCGCGAGCACGCTGAAGCGGAGGAACGCATGAGGGGCGGGGGGCTGCTCGTCGCCGGGACCACGTCCGACGCGGGCAAGAGCGTCGTCACGGCCGGCATCTGCCGCTGGCTGGTCCGGCAGGGCGTCAAGGTGGCGCCGTTCAAGGGACAGAACATGTCCCTCAACTCCTTCGTGACCCGGGAGGGCGCCGAGATCGGGCGCGCCCAGGCCATGCAGGCGCAGGCCGCGCGCGTCGAGCCGACCGCGCTGATGAACCCGGTGCTGCTCAAGCCGGGCTCCGACCGCTCCAGCCAGGTCGTCCTGATGGGGAAGCCGGTCGGCGAGATGAGCGCCCGCGGCTACCACGGCGGACGGCAGGGCACCCTCTTCGAGCCGGTGCTGGCGTGCCTGGAGGAGCTCCGGGGCACGTACGACGCCGTGATCTGCGAGGGGGCGGGCAGCCCGGCCGAGATCAACCTGCGGCGCACCGACATCGTCAACATGGGCATAGCGCGGGCCGCCCGGCTGCCCGTCGTGGTCGTCGGCGACATCGACCGGGGCGGCGTCTTCGCCCAGTTCTTCGGCACCACCGCGCTGCTCGCGCCCGAGGACCAGGAGCTCGTCGCCGGGTACCTGGTGAACAAGTTCCGCGGCGACGTGACGCTCCTGGAGCCCGGCCTGGACATGCTCCACGGCCTCACCGGGCGCCGCACCTTCGGCGTCCTGCCGTACGCGCACGGCCTCGGCATCGACGAGGAGGACGGCCTGCGGGTCTCGCTGCGCGGCACGGTCCGCGAGTCGGTGGTGGCCCCGCCGGTCGGCGCCGACGTGCTGCGGGTCGCCGTCTGCGCCGTCCCGCTGATGTCGAACTTCACCGACGTGGACGCGCTGGCCGCCGAGCCGGGTGTGGTCGTCCGCTTCGTCGACCGGCCCGAGGAGCTCGTCGACGCCGACCTGGTCGTCGTGCCCGGCACCCGCGGCACCGTCAAGGCGCTGGCCTGGCTGCGCGAGCGCGGGCTGGCCGACGCGCTGGTCCGGCGGGCCGCCGAGGGCCGCCCGGTGCTCGGGATCTGCGGCGGCTTCCAGGCGCTCGGCGAGCGGATCGAGGACGAGGTCGAGTCGAAGGCGGGCCTGGTCGACGGGCTCGGGCTGCTGCCCGTACGCATCCGCTTCGGCGTCGAGAAGACCCTGGCCCGGCCGGTCGGCGAGGCGCTCGGCGAGCGCGTCGAGGGGTACGAGATCCACCACGGCGTCGCCACCGTCGAGGGCGGCGAGCCCTTCCTGGACGGCTGCCGGGTCGGCGCGGTCTGGGGCACCCACTGGCACGGCTCGCTGGAGAGCGACGGCTTCCGGCGCGCCTTCCTGCGCGAGGTCGCGGCGGCGTCCGGCCGGCGCTTCGTCCCGGCCCCCGACACCTCGTTCGGCACGCTCCGCGAGGAGCAGCTGGACCGGCTGGGCGACCTGATCGAGGAGCACGCCGACACGGACGCGCTGCTGCGGCTCATCGAGGAGGGCGCCCCGAAGGGGCTGCCGTTCGTGCCGCCGGGGGCGCCGTGAACGCCCCGGCCGGCCCGCCCGGCCCCACCACCTCCGTACGCCCCTCCGTACGCCCCTCCGCACGACTCGAAGGAGTGATCACCCGATGAGCACCCGCTATCCGTTCACCGCCGTCGTCGGCATGGACGACCTGCGGCTCGCGCTGCTGCTGAACTCGGTCAGCCCGGCGGTGGGTGGCGTCCTCGTGCGCGGCGAGAAGGGCACCGCCAAGTCCACCGCCGTGCGGGCCCTCGCCGAGCTGCTGCCGTCGGTGGCCGTCGTCGCGGACTGCCGCTTCAGCTGCGACCCGGCCTCGCCCGACCCCGGCTGCCCGGACGGGCCGCACGAGGTAGGGGCGGCCGACGCGCGGCCCGCGCGGATGGTCGAGCTGCCGGTCGGCGCGTCCGAGGACCGGCTGGTCGGCGCGCTCGACATCGAGCGGGCGCTCGCCGAGGGAGTCAAGGCGTTCGAGCCCGGACTGCTCGCCGCCGCGCACCGGGGCATCCTCTACGTCGACGAGGTCAACCTCCTGCACGACCACTTGATCGACCTCCTGCTCGACGCCGCCGCCATGGGGCAGTCGCACGTCGAGCGCGAGGGCGTCTCCGTGCGGCACGCCGCGCGGTTCCTGCTGGTCGGCACGATGAACCCCGAAGAGGGCGAGCTGCGGCCGCAGTTGCTCGACCGCTTCGGGCTGACCGTGGAGGTCGCCGCCTCCCGGGTGCCCGAGGAGCGCGTCGAGGTGGTCCGGCGGCGGCTCGCCTTCGAGGACGACCCGGCCGCGTTCGCCGCCCGCTGGGCCGGCGAGGAGGCCGCGCTGCGCGCACGGATCGTCGCCGCGCGGGAGCTGCTGCCGAAGGTGACCCTCGGGGACGCGGTGCTCCTCCAGATCGCCGCGACCTGCGCCGCGTTCGAGGTCGACGGGATGCGCGCCGACATCGTGATGGCCCGCACCGCGACCGCGCTCGCCGCGTGGGCGGGGCGGACCGAGGTCACCTCGGACGACGTGCGGCAGGCCGCGCTGCTGGCGCTCCCGCACCGGCGGCGGCGCAACCCCTTCGACGCCCCGGGCCTCGACGAGGACAAGCTGGACGAGACGCTGGAGCGGTTCAAGGGCGAGGACGAGCCGGACGACGAGCCGGAGCCGGACGGTCCGGGCGACGGCGGTCCCGGTGACGGCGGTCCCGGCGGTGGCGGCGGCGGGATCCCGCCGCAGGGCGACGGGCCCGCGCCCGAGCAGGCCCCGGCCCCCGAGGAGGCTCCCGCCGAGGCCCCCGCTCCCGCGCCCGCCCCGCAGAACAGCGGCTCCGGGTCCGGCCCCGGCTCCGGCGACCGCGCCGCCGTCCAGGCCGCCGAGCCGTTCCGTACGAAGACCCTGAGCGTGCCCGGTCTCGGCGAGGGCGCCGCCGGGCGCCGCTCCCGGGCCCGTACCGAGCACGGCCGCACCACCGGCTCCACCCGGCCCCGGGGCGCGCTGACCAAGCTGCACCTGGCCGCCACCGTGCACGCCGCCGCCCCGCACCAGAAGGCTCGCGGGCGCAGCGGGCCCGGCCTGGTGGTGCGCCGGGACGACCTGCGGCAGGCGACCCGCGAGGGCCGCGAGGGCAATCTGGTGCTGTTCGCCGTGGACGCCTCCGGTTCGATGGCGGCCCGGCAGCGGATGAGCGCGGTCAAGGGCGCGGTGCTCTCGCTGCTGCTCGACGCCTACCAGCGGCGCGACAAGGTCGGCCTGATCACCTTCCGGGGCCGCGCCGCGGAGCTCGCGCTGCCGCCGACCTCCTCGGTGGACGCGGCCGCGACCCGGCTGGAGCAGCTGCCGACGGGCGGCCGCACGCCGCTGTCGGCGGGGCTGCTGAAGGCGCACGACGTGCTGCGGATCGAGCGGCTGCGCGACCCCTCGCGCCGCCCGCTGCTGGTGGTCGTCACCGACGGCCGCGCGACCGGCGGCGGCCCCGATCCGCTGGCGCTCGCCGCCCGCGCCGCGCGGCTGCACGCCGCCGACGGCACGGCGAGCGTCGTCGTGGACTGCGAGACGGGACCGGTGCGGCTGGGCCTCGCCGGGACCCTCGCCCGTGAACTCGGCGGCACCGCCGTCACCCTGGACGAGCTGCGCGCCGACTCGATCGCGGGTCTCGTCAGGGACGTCAGGGACGTACAGGACAACCGTTTCGCCAGGAGGGCCGCCTGATGCCACAGGGACAGCCGACCGTCGTTCCCGACGACGGTCTCACCACCCGCCAGCGCCGCAACCGCGCACTCGTCATGGTGCACACGGGGGTCGGCAAGGGGAAGTCGACCGCCGCGTTCGGCATGGCGCTGCGCGCCTGGAACCAGGGCTGGCCGATCGGGGTGTTCCAGTTCGTCAAGTCCGCCAAGTGGAAGGTCGGCGAGGAGAACGCCCTCAAGGCGCTCGGCGAGACCGGCAAGGGCGGCACGGTCACCTGGAACAAGATGGGCGAGGGCTGGTCCTGGATCCAGCGCGAGGTCGCCGAGGGCGAGCAGTCGCACGAGGACAAGGCGCGTGAGGGCTGGGAGCAGGTCAAGCGGGACCTGGCCGAGGAGCGCTACAAGTTCTACGTCCTCGACGAGTTCGCGTACCTGCTGCACTGGGGCTGGATCGACGTGAAGGAGGTCGTCGAGGTGCTGCGGGACCGCCCCGGTCACCAGCACGTCGTGATCACCGGCCGCAACGCCCCGCAGGAGCTCGTGGACTTCGCGGACCTCGTGACCGACATGTCGAAGGTGAAGCACCCGATGGACGCGGGTCAGAAGGGCCAGCGGGGCATCGAGTGGTAGCACGTCTCGTCATCGCCGCGCCCTCCTCGGGCGCGGGCAAGACCACGGTCGCGACGGGCCTGATGGCCGCGTTCGCCGGCCGTGGCCTCGCGGTCTCCCCGCACAAGGTGGGCCCGGACTACATCGACCCGGGCTACCACGCGCTGGCCACCGGCCGGCCGGGCCGCAACCTCGACGCGTACATGTGCGGTACGGAGCTGATCGCGCCGCTCTTCGCGCACGGCGCGCGGGGCTGCGAGCTGGCGGTCGTCGAGGGTGTCATGGGGCTGTACGACGGGGCCGCCGGACAGGGCGAGCTGGCGTCCACGGCGCAGGTGGCGAAGCTGCTGCGGGCGCCGGTGGTGCTGGTGGTGGACGCCTCCTCGCAGTCCCGGTCGGTGGCCGCGCTGGTGCACGGCTTCGCGTCCTGGGACCCGGAGGTGCGCCTCGGCGGGGTGATCCTGAACAAGGTCGCGAGCGACCGGCACGAGCTGCTGCTGCGGGAGGCGCTGGAGGAGTCGGGCGTGCCGGTGCTCGGCGTGCTGCGGCGGGCGCCCTCGGTGGCGACGCCCTCGCGGCACCTGGGTCTGGTGCCGGTCGCGGAGCGGCAGGCGCAGGCCGTGGAGGCGGTGGCGGCGCAGGCGGAGCAGGTGCGGGCCGGCTGCGACCTGGAGGGGCTGCTGGCGCTGGCGCGTTCGGCCCCGGAGCTCGGCGCCGGGCCGTGGGACCCGGCCGCCGCGCTGGGCCCGCTGCCGGGGGCCGTCACGGGCGGCGGCCGGCCCCGGATCGCCGTCGCCGGGGGCGCGGCGTTCACGTTCTCGTACGCCGAGCACGCGGAGCTGCTGACGGCGGCGGGGGCGGAGGTCGTCACCTTCGACCCGCTGCGCGACGAAGCGCTCCCCGAGGGGACGCGCGGCCTCGTCATCGGCGGCGGCTTCCCCGAGATGTACGGCGAGCGGCTGTCCGCGAACGAGCCGCTGCGCGCGGCGGTGGCGGAGCTCGCCGCGTCCGGGGCGCCGGTCGCGGCCGAGTGCGCCGGGCTGCTGTATCTGGCGCGCTCGCTGGACGGGCACCCGATGTGCGGGGTGCTGGACGCGGACGCGCGCATGTCGGAGCGGCTGACGCTGGGCTACCGGGACGCGGTCGCGGTGAACGACAGCGTGCTGGCGGCGGCGGGCACCCGGATGCGGGGGCACGAGTTCCACCGCACGGTGATCGAGCCGGGCGCCGGGGAGCTCGCGGCCTGGGGGCTGCGGCAGCCGGAGCGCAGGGTGGAGGGCTTCGTACGGGGCGGGGTGCACGCCAGCTATGTGCACACGCACTGGGCGGGGGCCCCGGGCGCGGCCGCGCGCTTCGTGGAGCACTGCGGGTGAGTTCAGCCGCTGGACAGGCCCACCACCAGCCAGATGAAGCCGACACCCGCCACCGTGCACAGCAGGGTGGTGCGGGCGGGGTGGTCGTGGTGGGCCTCGGGCAGGATCTCGGCGGCGGCGAGGTAGAGCAGGGCGCCGCCGAAGAAGCCGAGATAGCTGCCCAGCAGTTCCTCCGGAAGGGTGAACAGCAGCGTGGAGGCGGCGCCGACGATCGGGGCGAGGGCGTCGGCGACGAGCATGGCGAGGGCCTTGCGGCGGGCGTTCCCGTACAGGCTGGTGATCGTGTACGTGTTGAAGCCGTCGGCGAAGTCGTGGGTGATGACCGCGAGCGCGACGGTGGCGCCCATGCCCCCGCCGACCTGGAAGGCGGCGCCGAGGGCGATGCCGTCCATGAGGCTGTGGCCGACCATCGCGGCGGCGGCGGTGAGCCCGACCTGGGGGACGCGCTCCCCCGGCTCGGCGCCGTGCGCGGCGCTGCGGACGGCGAGGAGGCGTTCCACCACGTGGGCGAAGAGGAAGCCGCCGACGAAGAGCAGCAGGGCCTGCGGGACGCCGAAGACCTTCTCGCCCGCGGCCTCCATGGCCTCGGGGAGCAGGTCGAGTCCGACGACGCCGAGCATGAGTCCGCCGGCCAGGCCGAGGACGAGGTGGCGCCGGTCGGTGACGCGTTGGGCCGTCCAGCCGCCGAACAGCGTCATCAGGAACGCGCCGAGCGCGACGACTACAGCCATGGGCCTTTGCTATCCGATGGCGGCTCGACCCCGCACCTCGAAGCGGGGGCCGGCCGGCTCGTGGCCGGCGTCGGCGCCCGGTCCGGGGCGACGGCGGACGAGGTGCTGGCGCTGATCGGGGCGGCGCTGGCCGAGGCGGGCCTCGGGTCCGGCGCGGTGGCCGCGCTGGCGACGCTGGAGGCGCGGGCCGGGGAGCCGGGGGTCGCGGGCGCGGCGGCGCGGCTCGGAGTGCCGGTGCGGGCCTTCCGGAGCGAGGAGCTGGCCGGGGTGCCCGTACCGCATCCGTCGGGGCGGGCGCTGGCGGCGACGGGGACGGCGTCGGTGGCGGAGGCGGCGGCGCTGCGCGGGGCGGGTCCGGGGGCGGTGCTGGTGGTGCCGAAACGGAAGGCGCGGAGCGTGACGTGTGCGATCGCCCGTTCTGTGGAGGTTCGTTCGGGTGACACGGTTCACTGGGGCGAAGTTGACTTAAGCGTACGGTTGTTGGGCCGGGGCCACGGGTACATCGCAGGCGAGCCCGGCTCATCCCCCACACGCACGTTCCCCCTCCCCACCCCCCACGCGACGGCGGCCATGGACATCCACACACATGCTGATGCACACGATCTGCGCCATCACGGCGACGCCGAGGTCCGGGACGAGAAGCTGACCGATCTCGCGGTCAACGTCCGGACGAACACCCCGCCGGACTGGCTGCGGGAGCGGATCGCCGACTCCCTGACCGGCCTGGCGGCCTATCCGGACGGGCGGGCGGCGCGGGCGGCGGTGGCCGAGCGGCACGATCTGCCGGCCCGGCGGGTGCTGCTGACGGCGGGGGCGGCGGAGGCGTTCGTGCTGCTCGCGCGGGCGCTGCCGGTGCGCCGGCCGGTCGTGGTGCATCCGCAGTTCACCGAGCCGGAGGCCGCGCTGCGGGACGCCGGGCACGAGGTGGAGCGGGTGCTGCTGCGCGAGGAGGACGGCTTCCGGCTGGATCCGGCCGCCGTGCCCGAGGACGCGGACCTGGTGGTGATCGGCAACCCGACGAACCCGACGTCCGTGCTGCACCCGGCGGCGGCGATCGCGGCGCTCGCCCGGCCGGGGCGGACGCTGGTGGTGGACGAGGCGTTCATGGACGCGGTGCCTGGTGAGCGGGAGTCGCTGGCGGGGCGGACGGACGTGCCGGGTCTGGTGGTGCTGCGGAGCCTGACGAAGACCTGGGGTCTGGCGGGGCTGCGGATCGGCTATGTGCTGGCGGAGCCGGAGACGGTCGCGGCGCTGGAGCGGACGCAGCCGCTGTGGCCGGTGTCGACCCCCGCGCTGGTGGCGGCGGAGGCGTGCGTGTCGCGGGCGGCGCTCGCGGAGGCGGAGGACGCGGCGCACCGGATCGGGGTGGAGCGGGCCCATCTGCTGGCGGGGCTCGCGGAGTTCGACGAGGTGCGGGTGGTCGAGGCGGCCGAGGGCCCGTTCGTGCTGGTGCGGATCGAGGGCGCGGACGCGGTGCGGGACCGGCTGCGGGGGCTCGGTTTCGCGGCCCGGCGCGGGGACACCTTCCCGGGCCTGGACCGGAACTGGCTGCGGCTGGCGGTACGGGACCGGGCGACGACGAATCGTTTCCTCCAGGCCCTGGACCAGGCGCTGCTGATGCTGGGCTGACGGCGGGCCGGTTGCTTGCGGGGGCCCGGATCCCCCACCGGGGCGGCGCCGTGTGCGCGGCGCCGCCCCGGTGTCCCCTGGTGTTCCCCCTCGGGCCGGTCAGCCGCGGGCGCGGGCGCGCCCGCGGGCGAGGACCATGGCGCCGCCGCCGACGCCGAGCAGCAGGACGGCGCCGCCGGCCAGGTACGGCGTCATGGAGCTGCCGCCGGTCTCGGCGAGGTTCTCGGTGGGCGTGGTGCCGCCGTTGTTGGTGCTCACTCCCGTGGCGTGGCTGGGCGAGGGCGAGGGGCGCTCGGAGGGCCGCTCGGACGGCTGCTGCGAGGGCTGCTCGGTCGGGCGCTCGGTGGGCTTGGTGCCCTTGGGCGTGGCGCAGGTGGCCTCGGCGAGGGTGACGGTGCCGTTGACCTCGGCGACGTTGAGGTTGAGCGGGTTGAGCGTGACCTTCAGCTCCAGGGCGGTGGCCGCGGCGGTGCGGGAGGTGGTGGCGGTGCGGGAGAGGTCGAGGACGACGTCTCCGACACCCGGCACGCTCACCTTGGTCTGGCCGCCGGTGGACAGGGTGGTCTTCTTGCCGAGGACCGTGATGTGGCCGAGCAGGTTGGACTCGGCGACCGGGCGCTTGCCGGCCTCGCAGACCGCCTTGGAGGTGACCTTCTCGATCTCGACGAGGGAGAGCAGCGGGAGGCCGGGGACGTGGACGCGGGCCTTGACCAGGTTGACGTAGCCCCGGGCGGTGTTGCCCTCGACGGTCGCCTCGGAGGTGGCGACGTCGGCGCGCAGGACGTCGACCGGCTCGTTGTTCTCCGCGCCCCGCACGGTGACCGAGAGGGCGGTCTTCTTGGCGGTGGCCGGGGCCTCGACCGCGTTCAGGGAGGCGCGCAGCGGCACGCTCACCGCCTTGTTGAGCAGGTTCACGTCGAGGCCGGTGCGCAGGACGACGGCGGTGGCGTGCCCCTCGGTGGTGCCCTGGCCGCCCGTGGCGTGGGCCGCCGGGGCGGCGAGGAGCACGGGGCCGACGGCGAGCGCGGCGACGCTCGCGGCGGCGGCGGAACGGCGTACGGGCAGGCGGAAGGTGTTGCTGTTCAAGACGGTGGAACCCCCACGAGAGACAAATGGCGTCGCCGGCCGCTCGCCACGGGGACTGTGGGTCGTTGCGGCTGCGGCGACTTGAGACACCGGAATCTTTACGCACTGTGGGTGAACTGACAGTCACCTGACGTGAGTTCACTCCAAAGGGTGGTTTCCGCGCTCATATTCGAATCTTTCGACACACGCGTTCTCGCGAGCCCCGCGTGTCGCGGCGGGGGCGGGGAGTGGGGGTGCGGAGCTGTTTTGGTTTAACGATCCGCGCCGAGCAGGGGTAACGGAACGTCAACCGGGCGCATGACGGGCGGGGGGTGGCGGGCGGCGGGCTACGGCCGAAGGCGGAGCGGCGACCGGGGACCGGCGACGGACGACCGCGCGATCCCGTCAGGGCCTCCGGCGGCGTCAGGGCCGCCAGTAGCCGAGCGCGTGGGTCCGCTCCTTGGGGAGGGCCAGCTCCTTGCGGACGAAGCCGGCGAGGGCCCGGGTGGTGGCGGTGTCGCAGGCGATCCAGACGTACGGGTCGGGGGCGGCGGCCAGGAGCGCGGGCAGCTCCGCCCGGACCCGGGCCGCGAGCGCCGCGCCCGCGTCCTCGCGCGGGACCCGGCGGAGCTCGTGCAGCGCCGGGTCGAGGCGCACCGGCAGGGCCTCGTCGGAGGCGTGGGCGGTCTCGAACCAGAGCGTGGCGGGGGTGGCCGGGAAGGCGCCGAGCAGGGAGTTCAGGGCGGGCAGCGAGGCGGCGTCGCCGACCAGGAGGAGGTGCCCGGGGGCCGGGTCGGGGGCGGTGAAGCCGGTGCCCTGGAGGGTGGCCTCGACGGTGTCGCCGGGGGCGCAGGAGCGGGCCCAGCGGCTGGCGACGCCGTCGTGGAGGGCGAACTCCAGGGCGAAGGTGCCGGTTTCGGGGTCCGGGTCGACGAGGGTGTAGGCGCGCTGGTGGGGCTTGCCGCCCTCCTCGAACCAGAGCCGCACCCACATGGTGGGGTGCGTCCCGGCGGCGGCGAGTAGCCCGCCGTCGGCGAGGCGCACCCTGCGGTAGTCCTCGGTGACCTGCTCGGCGCCGGTCACCGTGAACGTGAAGTCCCTGCCGCGGAACAGCTTGAGGACGACGCCCTCCCAGCCGTGGCCCGTACGACCCACCCCGGTCCCCTCTCCTGCCGGGCGCGCGGATCCGGCCGGTCCCGGGGGTCGGTCGGCACCGCGCGTCCTGTAGATTAATTTAGGTCAGCCTAACCTAAGAAACGACGATCGGATCGGGGCGGGACGCAGTGAGCATCGAGGTCTACCGGGACCCCTACGGCATCCCGCACCTGCGCGCCGACGGGCCGCGCGAACTGGCCCGCGCCCAGGGCCTGGTGACCGCGCGGGACCGGGCCTGGCAGCTGGAGGCCGAGCGGCACCGGGCGCAGGGCACGACGGCCGCGTTCCTCGGCGCGGCGGAGACCGGCTGGGACACCTTCGTACGGCAGGCCAGGCTGGCCGACACCGCGCGCCGCTGCCACGACCGGCTGGACGCGGAGACGGCGGCGTGGGTGCGGTCGTACGTGGACGGGGTCAACGAGGGCCTCGCGGAAGGCGCCCTGCGGGCCCCGGAGTTCGCGGCGACCGGCCTGGAGCCGGGGCGCTGGGAGCCCTGGACGCCGCTCGCGGTGTGGCTCTCCACCCACATCCTGTTCGCCGGCTTCCCCACCAAGCTGTGGCGCGACACGGTCGCGCGGCGGCTCGGCGAGGAGTGGACGGAGCTGTTCGCGACGGACGGGCCCGGCACCGCGGGCTCCAACGGCTGGGTCGTCTCCGGCGCCCGGACGGCGAGCGGGGCGGCGATCGTGGCCGGCGACCCGCACCGGTTCATCGAGGCGCCGGGCGTCTACCAGCAGATCCGGCTCTCGTGCCCCGACCACGACGTGCTCGGCCTCGCCGTGCCGGGCGTCCCCGGCCTCGCCCACTTCGGGCACACGGGCCGGGTGGCCTGGGCGATCACCAACGCGATGGCCGACTACCAGGACCTCTACCGCGAGCGGCTGCGCCGGCTGCCCGACGGGCGGGTCGAGGCGCTCGGCCCGGCGGGCTGGGAGCCCGCGACCGCGCACACGGAGACGATCCGGGTGGCGGGCGGGGCGGAGCCGGTCGAGATCGAGGTGATCGAGACGGCGCGGGGGCCGGTGATCATCGGGGCGGACGGCGCCGACGGGGCGGAGGGCTCGGACGAGGCGCGCGGTCCCGAGGCGCGCGGTCCCGAGGCGCGCGGCCCCGAGGCTCCCGCCGCCGGGACCCCCGCCGCCGAAGGCCCCGCCGCCGAGGCCCCGGTCTGGGAGGCGGTCAGCCTGCGCTACCCGCCCCGCGTCACCGGCGAGTCCGGCTTCGCCGCGCTGCCCGCGCTGCTGCGGGCGCGGAACGTCGGGGACGTGGACCGGGCGCTGGACCGCTGGATCGAGCCGGTGAACGTCGTGCAGGCGGCCGACGCGGACGGCGGGCTGCTGCACCGGGTCGCCGGGTACGTGCCGGTGCGCGACCGGCTCAACTCGCTGCGGGTGGTGCCCGCCTGGGAGAGCGCGTACGCCTGGACGGGCGAGGCCGCGGCCACCCCGCGCGCGGAGGTCGACGGGCACGCGGTGATGGCGAACGCGCGGGGGCTCGCCGCGCCGCTGGGCGTCGAGTTCGCGCCGCCGCACCGCGCCGAGCGGATCTCCGCGCTGCTGGACGGCTCGAAGGCGTGGACGCCGGGCGCGATGGCCGCCGTGCACACCGACACCGACAACCCCTCCGCCCGGCGGCTGCTCGACGCGCTGCGGGACACCGACGAGACGGCCCTCTCGCCCGCCGCGCGGGCCGTGCGCGGGACGCTGCTCGGCTGGGACCGGCGGATGGACGCCGACAGCGCCGACGCGGGCCTGTACGCGGCGGTGCGCGGGGCGGTCGTGCGCCGGCTCGCGGCCCACGACGCCTTCGCGGAGCTGCGGGTGCCCGCCCCGTACCCGGCGCTGTTCCAGCCCTGGCTGGCGCTCGGCCCGAGGGTCGCGTTCGCGCTGGAGACGCTGCTCGTCACCGGGCCCGTACCCGCCGGGGACGTACGGCGGATCGTGCGGGAGGCGGTCGAGGAGGTCGCCGCCGGCGAGGCGCCGCCCGCCTGGGGCGTCACGCACCGGCTGGCGCCCTGGCAGGCGCTGCCCGATCCGGACGACGCGCGGTGGCCGGGGCTCGGGGGCGACCACGACTGCGTGCTGTCCACGTCGAGCGTGCCCGGCTGGACCGACCGCAGCGCCCGCGCCTCGGCCGCCCGGTACGTCTGGGACCTCGGCGACCGCGCGCGCAGCCTGTGGGCCGTGCCGTTCGGCGCCTCGGGCGTGCCGGGCGACCCGCACCACGAAGACCAGCTGGCCCTGTGGCTGACGGGCGACCTCGCCCCGGTCGTCACCGACTGGAACGATCTCACGAAGGAAGAAGCATGAGCGGCACGAGCGACACGAACGGCACGAGCGGCGCCCGAAGGACCGAGTACACGCGGGACGTCGAGGACTTCGGCACCGTCCGGGTCGACCGCATCGACCCCGAGCGGGACGCCCCGCTGATCCACGGCTGGGTCAACGAGGAGCGCGGCCGGTTCTGGGGCATGGGCGGCACGACGGTGGAGCAGGTGCGGGAGGTCTACGCGCACCTCGACTCGCTCACCACCCACCACGGCTTCCTGGTGCACCGGGACGGGGAGCCGGTCGCGGTCTTCCAGACGTACGACCCCGAGGCCGACCGGATCTCCGAGTGCTACGAGGCGCTGCCGGGCGACATCGGCGTGCACCTCTTCGTCGCGCCGTCGGCGGCGCCGGAGCGCGGCTTCACGGAGAAGCTGTTCACCGTCCTGCTCGACTTCGCCCTGCTCGGCCACGCCCGCGTGGTGGGCGAGCCGGACGCCGCCAACGAGAAGGTCCTGGCCCGCCTCGCCCGCACCGGCTTCGAACTGGGCCCGGAGATCGTCCTGCCGGAGGTGGACCTGCCGGAGGTCTTCATCCCGGAGAAGAAGGCACGGCTGGTGTTCTACCGGAAGGGCTGAGCGGAGGCGGGGGTGGCCGGGGGCGGATCCCCCCGGCCCCCGGCCCCGGCCCCGCCCCTCAGCCGATGACGCGGCCGTTGACCACGACCCGGCGCGGGGCCGCCAGGACGCGGACGTCGGTGCGGGGGTCCTCGCCGTAGACGACGAGGTCCGCCGGGGCGCCCTCCTCCAGGGCGGGGCGGCCCAGCCAGGCGCGGGCGGCCCAGGCCGTCGCGGAGAGGGCGTCCAGGGCGGGCAGGCCCGCCTTCGTCAGCTCCTCGACCTCGGCGGCGACCAGGCCGTGCGCCAGCGAGCCGCCCGCGTCGGTGCCGACGAAGACCGGGACCCCGGCGTCCCAGGCGGCGCGGACCGTGTCGTAACGGCGCTCGTGGAGCCGGCGCATGTGCGCCGACCAGCGCGGGAACTTCTCCTGCCCGCCGTCCGCGAGGTGCGGGAAGGTCGCGATGTTGACCAGGGTCGGGACGATCGCGACACCCCGCTCGGCGAAGAGCGGGATCGTCTCCTCGGTGAGCCCGGTGGCGTGCTCGACGCAGTCGATGCCCGCCTCCACCAGGTCCCGCAGCGAGTCCTCGGCGAAGCAGTGCGCGGTGACCCGGGCGCCGAGCCGGTGCGCCTCCGCGATGGCCGCCTCGACCTCGGGGCGCGGCCACGAGGGGGCCAGGTCGCCGAGGTCGCGGTCGATCCAGTCGCCGACCAGCTTGACCCAGCCGTCGCCCCGGCGGGCCTCCCGCCCCACGTACGCGACGAGGTCGGCGGGCTCGATCTCGTGCGCGTAATTGCGGATGTACCGGCGGCTGCGGGCGATGTGCCGCCCGGCCCGGATGATCTTCGGCAGGTCCTCGCGCTCGTCGATCCACCGGGTGTCGGAGGGCGAGCCCGCGTCGCGGATGAGCAGCGTGCCCGCGTCCCGGTCGGTGAGGGCCTGCTTCTCGGCGGTGGCCGCGTCGACCGGGCCGTGCCGGTCCAGCCCGACGTGGCAGTGGGCGTCGACCAGGCCGGGCAGCGCCCAGCCCTCGACGCGGACGGCCCCGTCGGCCAGGCCCCCGGGCCGCTCGAAGGTGATCCGCCCGTCGACGCACCACAGTTCGTCCCGTACGTCCTCCGGGCCGACGAGCACCCGCCCCTTCACGTGCAGCACCGCGTGATCGCTCATGGCGGCACTCTACGGGCGCCCGCGCCCGGCGGTCCGGGGGGCCGTGGCGGGTCCGGCGGGGCCGGGCGGAGGAACCCTCTACGCTGGCGAGAGCTCCACCGCCGTACACACGTGCGCGCGTACGCGAGTCACGCGAGTCCGCGTACGCGGGTCCGCACCACGCATTCGACACCGAAGACCGAAGAAGGCACCGCCGTGACCGTGACACACCCGCTCCTGGACCTGGCCCCGCTGACCCCCGCGCACTTCGCGTCGATCGAGCGCCGGGTCGCCGCGCTGCTCTCCACCGAGCAGGACGTGGTGATCACCCAGGGCGAGGCGCTGCTGCCGCTGGAGGGCTGCATCCGCAGCGGCGCCCGGCCGGGCTCGACGGCCCTGAACATCGTCACCGGACCGTACGGGCAGACCTTCGGCAACTGGCTGCGCGACTGCGGGGCCACGGTCGTGGACCTGGAGGTGCCGTTCCACACGGCGGTCACCGCCGAGCAGGTGGCGCGGGCGTTCGCGGAGCACCCGGAGATCGACTTCGTGTCGCTGGTGCACGCGGAGGCGGCGACCGGCAACACCAACCCGGTCGCCGGGATCGGCGAGGTCGTGCGGGCGCACGACGCGCTGTTCTACCTGGACGCGGTGGCCTCGATCGGCGCCGAGCCCGTGCTGCCGGACGCGTGGGGCGTGGACCTGTGCATCATCGGCGCGCAGAAGGCCATGGGCGGCCCGGCCGGTGTCTCGGCGGTGTCGGTGAGCGAGCGGGCCTGGGAGCGCTTCGCGGCCAACCCGCAGGCGCCGCGCCGCTCGTACCTCTCGCTGCTGGACTGGAAGGAGCGCTGGATCGACGGCGGCCGCAAGGCGCTGCTGCACGCGCCGGCGCAGCTGGAGATGCTGGCGCTGGAGGCGTGCGTGGAGCGGATCGAGGCGGAGGGCCTGGACGCGCTGATGGCCCGGCACGCCTCGGCCGCGGCGGCGACCCGCGCGGGCGTGCTGGCGCTGGGCGGGGGCCTGGAGCCGTACGTGCGCGAGGCGCGGGACGCGGCCCCGGTGGCGACGACGCTGCGCTCCCCGGCCGGGGTGGACGCCTCGGAGCTGGTGGCGAAGGCGCTGGCGGCGGACCCGTCGCTGCCGCTGATCGCGGGCGGCGGGGCGCTGGCCAAGGAGATGATCCGGGTCAACCACTACGGGGTGGACGCGACGCCGGGCGCGGTCCAGTCCTCGCTGGCGGCCCTGGGCGCGGCCCTCACGGAGACGGGCCTCCAGGTCGACCTGGAGGCGGCCCGCCGCGCGGTGACGGAGGCGTGGGGGCGCTGACGCGGACCGGGGGGCCGGGCGCGGGTGACCGAGGCCCCGGTCACCCGGGCCGGACCCCGGCCGACCGCGCGCGGTCGGGGCCGTCCGGGCCCGGTCATTTGGACCGGCGCCGGCGCCCGGCGCCCGGGCCGACCCCAGGTCACCCGGACCCGAGGTCGTCCACCCGCGCGCGGCCCGGACCGCGTGGCCCCGGCCCCGGCGCTGGCCGTCCAGGCCCGGCCCTGGCCGTCCGGGGCAGCACACGGCAGCCCGGGGCCGCCCCCGTACCGCTCACCCCCCGATGATCTCCAGCGCCCGCTCCACGTCCGCCGAGGAGTTGTAGAGGTGGAAGGAGGCGCGGAGGTTGCCCGCGCGGGCGGAGAGGAGGACGCCTGCCTCGCGGAGGGCGTCGGCGCGGGCGCCGAGGCCCGGGACGCCGACGACCGTCGACTCGTCGGCGACGGGGGTGTGGCCGAGCTCGGTGAGGCCGGCGCGGAAGCGGGCCGCGAGGGCCTTGTTGTGGGCCTCGACGCGCTCGATGCCGATCTCCTCCAGGAGGGCCAGTGAGCGGGCGGCGCCGTGGTACGAGAGGAACGCGGCGGGCTCGTCGAAGCGGCGCGCGGAGCGGGCCAGTTCGCGCACCGGGCCGTAGCTGTTGACCCACCGCTCCTCGCCCGTCACCCAGCCCGCGTGGATCGGCAGCAGCGCGTCCTGCGCCTCGGCCGTCACCGTCAGGAACGAGGCCCCGCGCGGGCACAGCAGGTACTTGTAGCCGCCGGAGACGGTGAAGTCCCACTCCCCCGCGTACAGCGGCAGCCAGCCCGCCGACTGGGTCGCGTCGAGAAGCGTGCGCGCCCCGTGCGCCGCCGCGGCGGCCCGGATGGCGGCGAAGTCGGCGGTCCGGCCGTCCGCCGACTGCACGGCCGAGAAGGCGACGAGCGCGGTCTCGGGCCGCACGGACTCGGCCAGCAGCTCCAGCGGCACGAAGCGGACCTTCAGGTCGCCGCGCACGGTGAAGGGCGTGATGACGGAGGAGAAGTCGCCTTCGGGGAAGAGGATCTCGGCCCCGGCCGGCATGGACTGCGCCACCATGCCGACGTGGACGGAGACGGAGCTGCCGACCGCGACCCGGTCGGCCCCCACGTGCGCGAGCCGGGCGAACGCCGCCCTGGCCTCGTCGACGATGTCGAAGCTGCCGGCGCCGTCCGGCCGCCCCGCCGCCGTCTCCTCGGCGAGCAGGGTGACCGCCTCGACCGTCCGCCGGGGCAGCAGCGCGCAGGCGGAGGTGTTCAGATAGGTCTGCTTGGGGGCGAACTCGGCTCCGCCCAGGGGCTCCAGAATGTCCATGCCCCCAGCCTGGATTCCCCACGATCTCCCGTCAATCGCTATAGATCATGGGGAATCTCCAAGCGGTGCTTATGAGTCAGCCAGCCGAGCCGCCCGAGTCAGCAGCCCTTGCCGTCGACACCGCAGGCGTCGGCCCCGGCGCCGGTCTCCGCGTCGGCCCCGGTCCCGCCGCCCAGCGGCTGGAGCGCGCGGCCCTGCCACGCCTGCTCCAGCGCCCGGGTGAAGACCTCGGCGGGCTGCCCGCCGGAGACCCCGTACTTCCGGTTGCCGGTCAGTTCTCGCGGGGCAGCAGACCGAAGGCGGTTACGAGCCTCGCTCGCTCGAAAAGTTCGCGCGCCTTGCGGTTCTTCTGATACGGAAGAATTCGACTATGCATGGTCGCAATGTTGCGGTCACTGGCCGGACTGCACCAGAGGGTATATCTCCAATACCCGCCCCCACGTCTCGCACGCTGCCTCCAAGTGACCAACCTCCAACTGCCGCTCGGCCAGCATGGAAAGATAGCGAATACTCGTCCGCCGAAACGCGCTTGGGCGGAGCCGGTCAGATTCCTTGAGAGATTCGATGGAACCTGCCACGTCTCCAAGTTGGTAGCGCACTTGACCTACATGGTAAGCCAGCGAGGAAGGGTTGTAGGACCCGAAAGTCTTCGATTGCGATTCAGCCTTTTCCATGGCCGTCTCGGCTTCCCGAATGCGCCGTAGGGCCATGCGCCTGTTCCCCCCTCGCGCGGCTGCGTGCGCCTGCTGCCCAGCGAGGAAGGCTCGCATTCGGGGACCGGCCTGCGGGGAAGCAGCAGCGGCGGCATCAGCGAGACGCAGCGCTTCCGACCCGTGCCCGAGGTCGACGGCCTGGACGCTCATGCCCCGCAGTGTGGTGCAATAGGCGAGGTGATCCTCAGAGGCTCCGGCGAGTTCCAGCGCTTTCACGTAATAGCGCTGAGCCATTCCGTGTACGCCCTCATCCACGGCCATGTATCCCGTGAGATACGAAAGATCGGACGCGGCGGCCATCATCGCCTTACGGACAGCCTCGGGAGCTTCAGCACGCAGATAGGGGGCCACCGTGTTGACCATGTAGGCGGCAGCCATCGGTCGCGCCGTCCGGCCGCCAAATTGGTCGTCAATGTCTGAGAGGCGTTCGGTCATGGCGATGACCGATTGAACATCGGACATTCCGATGCGCTGCGTCTCGCCCTTCTGGGCCGCTTCCATTCGTCCGACCACGTCCGGCCAATTGGGCACGGTGAGTGCGACAGAGAACAGACCGACTCCGAGCACGCTCCGGCGCGATGGGTCCATGTCCGACCTCCCCAGATCTAGCCTCGATCTTTCGTGACGGCCCGTCGGTTCTACTGGCGATCCGTTTCGGTGTTCGGGCTGGTCGTGGGCATGTTCGTGTCCCGGCTGTCGCGTCGGGTGGGCGCCGGGTTCCACGGTTCCGGGCGGTGTGCTGCTGGTCGTAGGGGCGGGAAGGTACTGCTCAGCCGGGGTTCGGGAGGGTTTGGAGTCGTTCCAGTGCGTCGGTGATCACGTCGGTCCAGGGCCAGTGGCGTGCGAACCTCAGGCGCCTGCGGCGGGCGGTCGTAATGATCTGGGCGGCGGCGCTGAAGAGGCGGAGCCTCAGGCGGCGGGGCTCCCACCTGCGGGCTTCTCCGGTCAGGGCGAGCATCGGCATCCAGGCGAGCAGGTCGAGGGCGAGCTGGACGATCTCCAGCCAGATCTGGTTCTGCGCCGTGTCCTGCAGGGGGAGGTTGCGCAGGCCGGTGGCCCGCGCGCTTCGGATGCGGTCCTCGGCGCGGGCCCGCTGGCGGTGACGCAGCTCCAAGGGTGCGATCGGGACATCCACGGTGTTCGTGGCGAAGCAGGTCAGCCGCAGGCCGTCGGCATCGGTGATGCGCAACTGAGCGCCGGGGTGCGGTCGTTCCTTGCGTACAATCAACCGCATCCCCTTCGGCCAGCTCTTGAGGCAGTCTCCGTCGACCTCAGCGACCCAGGCGCCGTCGCGGACCTCGCCGTCCGGTTCGACAGCCGGCGTCCAGGCCGACGGCGGCACCTTCAAGACGGCCTGGTGGATGGCGTCGGTGAGGGTCATGCCGACCGAGTACGACAGCCACCGGCCACGCTGGGCGAGCCAGGCCACGAACTCATGCGTGCCACCGCCGGAATCGGTACGGATCAGCGTCTGCCGTCCGCGCCGGTAAGTCTTCGGCAGCTGGGCCAACGCCAGCTGAGCGGTGTGGATGTGATCGCTCGCAGTGTTCGAGCCTGCGTTGCCCGGCCGCAGCCGCCCCGCCACCGGCTCACCGGAGCCACCTGGGCCGTGGTCCACGAAGGCCATGAGCGGGTGGTGGCCGAAGGTCTTCTTCCAGGTCGCGGTCGCGTCCTGCTTCTCGGAGTGCGCGAGGACCAGGACGCCGTCGATGTCCACGATCACCTGCCCGCCCACGTCCGGCGCCACCTCGCCGGCCAACTTCCACACGCGGTCGCGGACTTCGGCGCGGGCCGCGCGGATCGCCGTCAGCGTTCGCCTGCCGCCCGAGGCGAGTGTGTCGATCAGACGGGAAACTGTCGGGTCGGAGGCCACCGGCCCGAACACACCCGGCTCGGCCCGCAGCATGGAGACGTCGGCCAGACAGTCCCCGCCGAGTGCAACCGTGAGTGCCACGTCGAGGAGGATCTTGCCGGGGTCGTGCACGGCCCGCGGCTTGCGCCAGGGCGCCAACCCCGCCGATATCGCCGCGTCCAGACCGGACTTACGGATCGTCTCGACCAGCAGCACGGCGCCGGCCTGCGAGACCACACCGCGACCACCCTTCTCGACACGGACACGCGGGTAGAACCCGATACGCTTCTTCACCTGTTAAGCGCCTCCGGACGGTGCGAGAACAAGGACCTCGACAATCCTCATTCTCGCTGGTCAGAGGCACTTTCTTCTGTTCTGATCACCTGCCGGACAGCCCGCTTCATGAAAAGCGCGAGGCTAACCCGAGTGGCGGCGCCGGGTTGAGGGCGGGTTCGTGTCTACCGGTAGGAGTAGCGAGTGCTCATCGATATGAACCGTGTACTTGCAGGCCATCGCACTGTTCGGTTGTCGCTCCCTCCGCTGGCACTGGGGGACGCCTGGATCCTCAGTTCGGTTCGGGTGATGCGAGGGGTTGCACGAGACAGCGGCTCCCCAGAGCCTGCGTACGGAGGGCGCGTCGGGGAGCTGGGGTCAGGATTCTGAGGCCGACACCTGTTGAGAGTGCTCCCAGAACCTGCGGTCACTGACGCGGGGCTCTCGGAGCCGTGGGCGCTGCTGGACGGTGCCCGGGGGGCATTCTCAGTTGTATTCGAACCAGGTAAGAATGGCCTTGACCCGTCGATTGTCCTCGTCGGGAGGCATGCCGAGCTTCACGAAAACGTTCGCAACGTGCTTACTGACGGCAGCGCCGGAGAGGAAGAGTTCCGCCGCGATCTCCGTGTTGGAGCGCCCTTCAGCCATGTGCGCGAGCACTTCCCTCTCGCGAGCGGTGAGCCGGGAAAGCGGACCCTGTGGCGAGTCCGCGCGGGTGACGTGGCGAACGACTTCGGGGTCGATCACGACGCCACCTGCGGAGACCGTCTCGACAGCTCTCAAGAAGTCGGCGACCCGGCCTACTTTCTCCTTGAGCAGATACCCGACGGCTCCGTCGGCACCTGGGCCGTTCAGAAGCTCCCTCACATAGGGGCCCGTGACGTAGGCGGAGAGAACCAGCACCGGAAGGTCCCGGTGGCGCGAGCGCAGATCGATCGCGGCACGCAGTCCGTCGTCGGTGTTCTTGGGGGGCATGCGGACATCCGTGACCACTATGTCCGGAGCAGCTCCGGAACGCACCAGCTCATCGACCACGGCAACCAGCTCGTCAGCGTCCTCGCATTCGCGGACGACATCATGATCGTGGGAGGTCAGGATCTCCCGGATGCCCGCTCTTATCAGAACGCTGTCATCTGCCAGAACAATTCTCATGATCCCTCCCTCCCGTGGGAAACATCTTGCTCCGTTCAATCACCATGGAGGTTGACTGGGAGCGGACGCCACAACCTGCGTCCCGCCACCAGGTGGGCTGAGGACCTCGAGATTTCCGCCGGCACTTCGCATTCGCTCGCGCAGTCCGGCGAGCCCGGATCCAGAGTCGATCCTCGCGCCGCCTACACCATCGTCACGCACACGCACGTGTACGTTGGTCGTGGAGCACTCCAGGTCGACCCGAGCGATTCCCACACCTGCGTGTTTCGAGATGTTCGTCAGGGCTTCGGACACCGTGAAGTATACGGCGGTCGCAGTCGGTGACGAAAGCTGGGAGTCATCGCCGGTGCTGGTCAGTTCGACCCGCAAAGGCGATCGCGCGACCAGCTCCCGGACGGCGGCGATGAGACCGAGATCGCTCAGTTCACGGGGATGGATGTCGCGCACCGTCTCCCTCAGCCGTTCGAGTGCGCGCTCCGCGTGAGCCTGGGCCTCCCGTGCCAGCCGCACGATGCGTTCCTGGTCGGCGGCTGGACCAGTGGCCGCGGCCTCCAGCATCCCAAGACGCATGACGACGGCGACGAGTTCCTGTTGGGCGCCGTCGTGCAGATCACGTTCAATGCGCTGCCGCTCGAATTCGAAGGCCGCCGTCAGCGAAGCGCGACTGGTCCTGAGCTCCTCCAGTTTCGCGAGCAGATCCGGGTCTCGGCTTCTAGAGAAGATGCGCAGAAAAAGGTCGCGAAGAAATGACGTGCCGGTCAGCACGGCCGTGGTGACCGCGCCGAGAATGACACCTGCTGGAACTGCGAGGAGGGTTTGCCCAACGGATTCAGGGGTGAATGGACCGACCTGCGCGGCAATACCGAGGAACCAGAATACGGGGGAGAACACCAGCACGGCAGCGCCGATGAACCCGAAGAAGGCCACCAGCAGCGACAGTGCGGACAGGAGGGCGGCGGTCACGAGAACCGGGAGGTCGGTGCGCCATATCGACCGTGAACGCAGCCTGAGCGCCACCCACTGGGCCCAGCTGTTGTCGGAGGGTTTCAGGGGCATCGTCTCGGCACCGCACCAGCGGGCTCTCGATCGGTCCGTCTCGGCCACCACCGGGGCCGAGACCGGGAAAACGAGAACTGAAATCAGCAGAATCGGAAAAGCCATTGCCGCGGTGCATTCCGTCAGCACTCTCCGGGCAATACGAATCCGCGCCATGCCCGTCATTGTCGCACACTGCGGATCGTGCAAGAGGTAGACCTAGGTCTACCTTCAAGCAGTTCAGGCACCAGTGTGGCTCCCGCCGTGCCCTGTTTAGCTCGATGCATGCCTATCGCAGCTACCGCTTCCGTGCCCTGCATCCGTTTGCGCGGCCTTCGTATGGACTTCCCCGTCCCGGGTCGTCGGCGTGAGACGACGCGTGTCCTGCACGACATCGACCTGGACATTCCTGAAGGCCGGCTGACCGCCATTGTCGGCCCCTCCGGCTCGGGCAAGTCGACGCTCCTGCTCTGCATTGCCGGTCTGGAGCCGGCGACCGCGGGTTCCATCGAGGTCCTGGGAACGGATGTCCTGTCGCTCCCCCCTCGCAAGCAGGCCGCATTCCGCAGTGAGAACGTCGGATTCATCTTCCAGGAGTACAACCTCGTCAGCTCACTGACGGTCGAGGACAACATCGCCCTGCCGGCGCGACTCGCCGGCCATCGGGTGCCAAGGTCGAGGGTCGGCGACGCCATGTCGAGGCTCGGCATCGCCCAGCACGCGCGGCGGCGCCCCGACCGGCTCTCCGGAGGCGAACGCCAGCGCGTCGCGGTGGCCCGGGTCGTCGCGAATCAGCCGCGGATCGTCTTCGCCGACGAGCCGACCGGCGCACTCGACCTCAAGTCGGGTCACGTTGTGCTCGATTGGCTGCAGGCACTTCCCACGCAGGGAACCACGGTCCTCATGGTCACACACGACCCCCATGCGGCCGCACGTGCCGATCAGGTCGTGGTGCTGGGGTCTGGGCGAGTGCACGCCGTCATTCCCGGTGGCGATTCCCACGCGGTGAGCGATGCCGTCCTCGCGGCGCAGTCGGAGGACGAAGCGGGAGAGCAGGCGTCGTGATGCGACTGGTCCTGTCGGACATCCGGATGCAGGCGTCCATGTGGCTGTGGACGTTCGTGTGCGCAGTGGTCGGTGCGGCATGCTCAGCGGGCTCGGTCATCGCCATGTTCTCCGCCGTCTCGGCAGCGCGGGCGGCGGGCGATACGCGGATGGTCTCCGCGTCGATCGCACTCGGCGGCAACGTCGTCTTCTTCACCGTGCTGGCCGCCGTGGGCATCGTCGCGTCCACCGTCGGTCTGACCTTGACGACCCAGCGCCGCGATCATGCCCTGTGGGCGATCCTCGGGATCCCGCGCCGTCGCATCAAACTCATTCTGCGTACGGAATTGGTCGTGCTCGGCGCCGCGGCCGGCGCGCTGGCGGTACCGCTGGCCCCTCTCGTCGCGAGCACCGCCCTCGCGCAGTGGACGGCTGAGGGACTCGACCTGCACGGGGCAACGGCCGGTTTCCAGCTCTGGCACGTCGGGGTGAGCGCGCTGTCCGGAGTGATCCCGTGTCTGCTCGGCGGATGGGGAGTCACGCGCCGCGCCGCCAGGACACCGGAGATGCGCGCGTTCCGAGACCTCTCCGATCCACCGGCGCGGCCCGGTGTCACGCGCGTCGTCCTCGCCCTCTGCCTCTTTGCCGGTGTGGTCGGCATGTGGATTCCCGGGCTGGGACTCGAGCTCGAAGGAGGGACCGAACAGCGGACAGCCTTCGCCTTCGCCGGGGACCTCTTCCTCATCTGCCTGCTGCTGCTGATGGGGCCGTGGGTGATGACACCGCTCATGAGGTTCTGGACCGCGCTCGTGCCCTCGCGCGGTGTCGCCTGGCACCTTGCCGTGCGATCGTGCCGCACCCGCGCCGCGAGAAGCGTCACCACGGTGCTGCCCTTCGCCCTCTCCCTGTCGTTCGTCGGACTCTTCATGGTCATGGGGAACGTCATGCCCGGAAGCACCGCCGCGCTGGACGATGTCCTGGTCGTGCTGGGCTGGGTCTTCGTCGTGTCCTGGGTCGGCGGCCTGGCTGTGATCGCTCTGGTCGGACGGGAACGCACACGTGATTCCGCCCTGGTGACGGTCGCCGGTGCGCGACCGGGCGTGGTCACCCGATCGACGATCTATGAGGGAGTGATCTACGCCGGGACGGCGATCGTCTTCAGCGCGATCACCCTCGCGGTGACGAGTGCCACTCTCGCGATCGGCGCCGAGATCAGCCTCGTCCGGGTTCTGGACGGCCTCCCCTGGACGACCCTCGGCGTGCTCGCCGGCGTGACGCTCGTGACCACCTGTCTCGCTCTGGCCCTCCAGGCCGTCCGTGTGTCGCGCACGGTCGCCGCCCGGGCTCTGCGCTCGTGAAGCAGGGCGACGTCCCCACCTGCCGTCGCGACAACGGAATCCCCCGGCCGGCATTTCACCATGAACGGCATGCGCCCATCTGCATGTCAGAACTACGAAGGAATGAATCCATGAGAATACGTCTTCACACCGTTCTCGCCCTCGGGGGCGTCGCGATCCTCACTGTCGCAGCTACGGGATGCGGCCCGGAAGTCACCCAGGCGAACACCGTCGCGGAATCGAAGACATTCGATTTCCGTGGAAACAGTCTGACGGTGAAGTCCGACTCCGCCGACCTGGAACTCGTCGCTTCCGACGCCAAGGACGTCCGGGTGACGCGGCAGGTCAGCGGCACGAAGGTCGGCGGTGAAGTGGAAGCCGGATGGAAGCTCGAAGGGGGCATTCTCGCGCTCGGGGTGGACTGCATGGGTCTCTCCGTCAACTGCGGTGCGAAGTACACCGTGAAGGTGCCGCGCGACGTCGCGATCACCGTCGAGAACGACAAGGGTCTCGTCGAAGCCACGGGCTTCACTGCAGACTTCTCGGCCAAGGCTGGCGACATGCGCTTGTCGGAACTCAGCGGGCCCCGTCTGGATCTGGAAGGCCGCGACGGAACCATCGAAGGCGACAGGATCTCCGCTGGGTCGGTCACCGTCGCCTCGCGGAACGGTGACAACGAGCTGAACTTCGCCTCAGCACCCGACCTCATCGATGTGCGCAGCCAGGACGGCGACGTGCGGCTCGGCCTGCCGGAGGCGACGTACGCGGTGGACACGGCCGCCAAGAAGGGCGACATCACGGTGGAGGTCACGAAGGACGACACGAGTGACCATGCCGTGAGGATCCACACTCGTAACGGGGACATCGTCATCGGCAGGAGTGAGACGCCGTGACGGCTCTACCGGATTGATCCCAACCTCCGATCTTTTGTGACGGTCCGTCGGTTCTGCTGGCGGTCCGTTTCGGTGTTCGGGCTGGTCGTGGGCATGTTCGTGTCCCGGCTGTCGCGTCGGGTGGGCGCCGGGTTCCACGGTTCCGGGCGGTGTGCTGCTGGTCGTAGGGGCGGGAACGTGCTGGTCAGCCGGGGTTCGGGAGGGTTTTACGGGAAACTGTCGGGTCGGAGGCCACCGGCCCGAACACACCCGGCTCGGCCCGCAGCATGGCGACGTCGGCCAGACAGTCCCCGCCGAGTGCAACCGCGAGTGCCACGTCGAGGAGGATCTTGCCGGGGTCGTGCACGGCCCGCGGCTTGCGCCAGGGCGCCAACCCCGCCGATATCGCCGCGTCCAGACCGGACTTACGGATCGTCTCGACCAGCAGCACGGCACCGGCCTGCGAGACCACACCGCGACCACCCTTCTCGACACGGACACGCGGGTAGAACCCGATACGCTTCTTCACCTGTTAAGCGCCTCCGGACGGTGCGAAAACAAGGACCTCGACAATCCTCATTCTCGCTGGTCAGAGGCACTTTCTTCTGTTCTGATCACCTGCCGGACAGCCCGCTTCATGAAAAGCGCGAGGCTAGAGTGCCTGCCCTCGTCCTCTCCCCGAGGACGGGGGCACCGCCGCGTTTCCCCCACCACAGCGAGGAATGCCCGTTGCCCGCACGACACGACATCGACGCCGAACGCGAACTCTGGGACACCTTCGCCGAGAGTACGAAAAACAAGGTGTTCGACTCCGACCCGGTGTTCTGCTGGACCCAGTACGCGGGTCACGGCCCCGGACCCGAAATTCTCGGCACGCCGACCACCGCCCTCGAAATCGGATGCGGCACCGGGCGGGCACTCGCCTACCTGACACAACAGGGGGTCAAGATGACCGGCCTGGACCTCTCACCCGTCATGGTCGGCAACACCACCGAGCGATGGGGACCTCTGGGAGCACAGTTCGTGTGCGCCGAAGTACTGGACCATCTCAGGGAAAGCGTGGAGACGTACGACGCCATCTATTCCGTCTTCGGCGCGGTCTGGTTCAGCGACCCGGCCAAGCTCCTGCCGCTCGTCGCGCGGCGGCTCAACCCCGGCGGGGTCTTCGCCTTCTCCCACCCGCCGGCCATCCCCGGGGCGTACGGCCCGCAGGGCATGTACAAGGGCGGGTTCGCCGGAAAGGCCATGTACACGTACCGGTACAGCTACACCCCGCGCAGGTGGACCAGCTTCCTGCTCAAAGCCGGGTTCACGAACCCTGCCGTGCAGGTCCTCGACGCACCCACTCCCGGTCACATCGGAACCCTGATCGCTCGCGCCACCAGGCCGTAGCTCTCCCGTTCACCGAGCTGCGCTTGCGAGTCCGGGCCGACCGGCCCGGCGGGGCCGACCGGACCCGGCCGGGCTCAGCAGCCCTTGCCGTCGACACCGCAGGCGTCGGCCCCGGCGCCGGTCTCCGCGTCGGCACCCGTCCCGCCGCCCAGCGGCTGGAGCGCGCGGCCCTGCCACGCCTGCTCCAGCGCCCGGGTGAAGACCTCGGCGGGCTGCCCGCCGGAGACCCCGTACTTCCGGTCCAGGACGAAGAACGGCACCCCGTTCGCGCCGAGTTCGGCGGCCTCGCGCTCGTCCGCCCGGACGGCGTCCGCGTACGCCGAGTCGTCGGCCAGCACGGCCCGTACCTCGGCCTCGTCGAGACCGGCCTCGACGCCGAGCGCGACCAGCGTCGCGGGCTCGAAGACCGAACGCTCCTCCGCGAAGTTGGCCCGGTAGGCGAGGTCGAGCAGCTCGTTCTGCCGGCCGCGCTCCTTCGCCAGGTGCAGCAGGCGGTGGATGTCGAAGGTGTTGCCGTGGTCGCGGCCCTCGGTGCGGTAGCCCAGGCCCTCGTCGTGCGCGTTCGACGCGACGTGCGCCTCCATGGCGCGGGCCTCGTCGAGGGTGCGGCCGTACTTCGCCGCCAGCATCTCCAGGACGGGCGCCGTGTCGCCCTTGGCGCTGTTCGGGTCGAGCTCGAAGGAGCGGTGCACGACCTCGACGTCGTCCCGGTGGGCGAAGGCCGCGAGGCCCTTCTCGAAGCGGGCCTTGCCTATGTAGCACCAGGGGCAGGCGATGTCGCTCCAGATCTCGACGCGCATGGTGGGGCTTCTCTCCAGACGGGGGGCGGGGTCGGGTGTCCGAGGGACGGAACGCCCCGGCCCGCCCGGTTCATTCCGCCGCCGCCTCCGGCGCGAGTGTGAGCCGGAGCACCAGGTGGTCCCCGGCGCGCGGCGTCTCCGGGTCCGGGCGCCAGCCGTGCGCCGCGTAGAACGCCTGGGCCCGGGTGTTCGGCGCGAACACCTCCAGGCGCGCGGCGGGCACCCCGGCGGCCCGCCAGGCGGCGACGCAGGCGGCGTGCAGGGCGGTGCCGACGCCGCCGCGCCAGCGGGACGGGGCGACGTGGAGCTGGGTCAGGTTCATGACGCCCTCGCGCTCCCCGTACGCGGCGACGCCGACGAGCGTCCCGTCCGCGTCCCGGGCCCGCAGCACCCGCCCGGCGCCGATCGCCGAGGCCCAGCCCGCCCGGGAGCGGGCGAGCTCCTCGGGCCCGGCGTAGGCGGCGTCGGGGAGGTGACCCCGGTAGTAGGTGGCGCGGGCCTCGGCGTGGACGGCGACGACGGCGTCGAGGTCGGCGGGGACGGCGGACGCGAGGTCGGTCCCGGCCCCGTCCGCATGGCTGTTCTCGATCATGAAACCTCAGGACGCGGCGCCGCCGCCCCCGGTTCCCGCGCGGGAACCGGGCTCAGCCGGCGGCCCGGTAGCGCCCGGGGGCGATCCCGTACTCCCGCTTGAACGCCTTGGCGAAGGCGAACTCGGAGGCGTACCCGGAGCGGCGGGCCACGGTCCGCAGCGGCAGGTCCTCGGCGCGCAGCAGGCGCCCGGCGGAGGTCATCCGCCACCAGGTGAGGTACGCGAGCGGCGGCCGGCCCACCAGGGCGGTGAAGCGGCGCGCGAACGCGGCCCGCGAGAGCCCCCCGAGCGCCCCGAGCTCCTCCACCGTCCAGGGGCGGGCCGGGTCCTCGTGCAGGGCGCGCAGGGCACCGGCGACGGCCGGGTCGCTCAGCGCGGCGGACCAGCCGGTGGACAGGTCGGCCCGCTCGGCCAGCCACCAGGTGCGCAGCAGGTAGAGCAGCAGGGTGTCGAGGAGCGCGGGCACGATCGTGTCGGCGCCGGGCTGGGGCTCGGCGAGTTCGGCGCCGAGCAGCTCCACGGCGGCGCGCAGCCGGGGGTGGGCGCCGACCCGGGCCGGGATGCGGACGTACGGGGGCAGGCCGGTGAGCAGCGGGTGGGCGCGGCCCCGGCTCAACTGGTACGACCCGCACAGCAGCAGGGTCTCGTCGGCGCCGACCGGGCCCCGGTCGGGCAGCGTGGCCCACGAGCCGTCGGGGGCGGGGACGGCGTCGGTGAGCGGGGTGTCCGGGCGGTCGGCGAGGCCGTGGCCGGTGCCGTGCGGCAGCAGCAGGACGTCGCCGGGGCCGAGCCGCAGGGGCGTGGAGTCGTCGGAGGGCAGCAGCCAGGCGGTGCCCTGGAGGACGACGTGGAATCCGGCGCCCTCGCTCGCGGGGAAGCGGATGCCCCAGGGGGCGAACCGCACGGTCCGGGAGGAGTGCGGCCGGCCGGTGCGCATGACGGCGATGGCATCGCTCAGTACGTCCATGCCCGGCACCGTAGCCCGGCGCCGCTCCCCCGCACCGGGCCGGCGAGACGATCGGACATGGCGCGGAGCCGGGGGGACATGGATCGTCTCGGCGGGTGTGCCTAGCGTCGTCGGCATGGAGAAGAACACGGGGAACGACACCGACAGCGGCCCGGCGTACGACGCGACCGGTGGTACGACCACGCGGGCCGTCCTCTTCCACGAGCTCGGCGGGCCCGAGGTGCTGGCCGTCGAGGAGGTGCCGCTGCGCGCGCCGGGGCCGGGCGAGCTGCTGATCCGGGTGGCGGCGATCGGCCTCAACCGGGCCGAGGCGCTGTTCCGTGCGGGCACCTACTACTACCGGCCGACGCTGCCGGGTTCGCGGCTCGGTTACGAGGCGGCCGGGGTGGTGGAGGAGGTCGGCGCCGGTGTCACTGTGTACGCGCCGGGCGACCCGGTGCTGGCCGCGGCCAACTTCGACTTCGGCGTGCACGGGGTGTACGCGGAGCGGGTGGTGCTGGCGGAGGAGTACGTGGTGCCGCGTCCCCCGGGGGTGGACGCGGTGGCCGGGGCGGCGGCGTGGCTGGCGTACTCGACCGCGTACGGCGGGATGGTGGAGGCGGGCGGGCTGCGGGCCGGGGACACGGTGGTGATCACCGGCGCGTCCAGCGGGGTCGGCACGGCCGCGGTCCAGACGGCGCTGCGGCTCGGCGCGGTGCCCGTCGCCGCCACGCGCGGGGCGGCGAAGCGGCGGCGGCTGCGGGAGCTCGGCGCCCCGCACGTGATCGCCACGGAGGAGGCGGACCTGGTCGCGGAGGTGCGCCGGATCACCGGCGGCCGGGGCGCCGACCTCGTCTTCGACCCGGTCGGCGGGCCCGGCTTCGCGCGGCTCGGCGGGGCGCTGCGCCCGGAGGGGACGGCGGTGCTGTACGGGTGGCTGGACCACCGTCCGGCGCAGATGCCCATGCAGTGGCCGCTGACGGTCCGCGGCTACGCGAACGGCGCTCTGGTACGTACGCCCGAGGGGCGGGCCCGGGTGGCCGGCTTCCTCGGCTCCGGGCTCCGCGACGGCTCGCTGGCGCCGGTGGTCGGTGAGGTCTTCGACGGCCTCGCGGCGATGCCGGACGCGCACCGGCTGATGGAGTCCGGCACCCACACCGGGAAGATCGTGGTGCGGGTGTAGGTGCCGGACTCCACCGCCGGGCGCGCCGGGCGCGCCGTCCCCCGGCGCCTCGCGTCGCGCCCGGCCCCGCCCCCGCCCCTCAGCCCCGCGGCACCCCCAGCGGATTGTCGTCGCGCAGCTCCAACGGAAGCAGGTGCTGCGGGGTCGACTGGTAGGTCACCGGCCGCAGCCAGCGCTCGACGGCGGTCGTGCCGACGGAGGTGCCGGTGGAGGTGGTCGCCGGGTACGGCCCGCCGTGGTGCTGGGCGGCGGCGACGGCCACGCCGGTCGGCCAGCCGTTGACGAGGATCCGTCCGGCGAGCGGGGTGAGTTCGGCGAGCAGCGAGGCGGCGCCGGGGTCCTCGTCGGCGATGTGCAGGGTGGCGGTCAGGTTGCCGGGCAGCAGCCCGAGGACGGCGCCGGCCTGCGCGCGGTCGGCGTAGCGGGCGACGACGGTGACGGGCCCGAAGCACTCCTCCAGGAGCGGTCCGTGGCCGCCCTCGGGCAGCAGGCCCGCGTCGACGGTGAGCACCCCGGCGCTGACGGTGTGCTCACCGCCCGCGCCCGGGGTGACGGGCGTGGTCACGCCGGGCAGCGCGGCCCGCTCGCGCACCCCGTCGAGGAAGGCGCCGCGCATCCGGTGGTCGAGCATCACGCCGGGCTCGGTCTCGCTGACGGCGGCGGTGAGGGCGGTGACGACCCGGTCGCCCGCCGGGCCCTCGGGGACGAGGACGAAGCCGGGCTTGGTGCAGAACTGGCCCTCGCCCAGGGTCATCGACCCGGCGAGCCCGGTGCCGATCTCCTCGGCGCGCTCCTCGGCGGCGCCGGGGGTGATCACCACCGGGTTGAGGGAGCCGAGTTCGCCGTGGAAGGGGATGGGTACGGGGCGGGCGGCGGCGGCGTCGAAGAGCGCCCGCCCGCCGCGTACCGAGCCGGTGAAGCCGGCCGCCGCGACGAGCGGGTGGCGGATCAGCTCCACCCCCGCGTCGAAGCCGTGCACGAGGGAGACGACGTCCTCGGGGAGCCCGGCCTTGGCGGCGGCCCGGCGCAGCAGGGCGGCGCAGAGCTCGGAGGTGGCGGGGTGGTCCGGGTGCGCCTTGACGACGACGGGGCAGCCGGCCGCGAGGGCGCTGGCGGTGTCGCCGCCGGGGACGGAGAAGGCGAGCGGGAAGTTGCTGGCCGCGTAGACGGCGACGACCCCGAGCGGGATCTTCATGCGGCGGAGGTCGGGGGTGGGCGGGGTGGTGGCCGGGTCGGGCCGGGAGATCCGTACGTCGAGGAAGGCCGCCGCGTCGACGGCCTCGGCGAAGGAGCGCAACTGGGCCGTGGTGCGGGCGAGTTCGCCGGTGAGCCGGACGGGCCCGAGGGCGGTCTCGGCGTCGGCGGCCTCGATGACGTGGTCGCGGGCCTCGTCGAGGAGGTCGGCCGCGGTCCGCAGCAGGGCGGCTCTGGCGGTGCGGTCGGCGAGCGCGCCGAGGGCGCCGCGGGCGGCGCGTACCGCCCGGTCGACCTCCTCGGGGGTGGCCTCCACCGCGACCTGTTCGCGCGCCTTTCCCGTCCGGGGGTCCACGCTCCACACTGGTTCTGCCGCCAACGCCACGCACCTCGTTCGCTATTCTGAACACCGTCCCGGTAGGTGAACCGAGGGACTCGGGGGACTCTATTGACGCCCGAGCCGTCTCCACAAGTGCTTCGGAAGAGGGCGAGCGATGCCGACGAGCGACGCGGGCGGGGCGCCGGTCAAGTCCGCCGTGCGGACGGTGGAGTTGCTGGAGTACTTCGCCGGGCGGCCCGGCATGCACTCGCTGGGCGCCGTGCAGGAGGCCGTCGGCTATCCGAAGTCCAGCCTGTACATGCTGCTGCGGACCCTGGTCGAGCTGGGCTGGGTGGAGACCGACGCGACCGGCACCCGGTACGGGATCGGGGTGCGGGCGCTGCTCGTCGGCACCTCGTACGTCGACGGCGACGAGGTGGTGGCCGCCGCCCGGTCCACGCTGGACCGGCTGTCCGACGACACCGCCGAGACCATCCACCTGGCCCGCCTGGACGGCTCCAGCGTCGTCTATCTGGCGACCCGTCAGTCTCCGCACCACCTGCGGCCGTTCAGCCGGGTGGGGCGCAGGCTGCCGGCCCACTCGACGGCGCTCGGCAAGGCGCTGCTCGCCACCCACAGCGACGCGCAGGTGCGGGCGCTGCTCCCCGAGACGCTGCCCGCGCTGACCGAGCACACGGTCACCGACCGGGAGCTGCTGATCGAGGAGCTGCGGGGCGTCCGGGAGCAGGGGTACGCGGTGGACCGCGAGGAGAACACGCTGGGGCTGCGCTGCTTCGGCGTCGCGCTGCCCTACCGGACCCCGGCCCGGGACGCGGTCAGCTGCTCGGTGCCGGCGGCCCGGCTGACCCCGGTGCACGAACAGCTCGTCAAGGACGCGCTGTTCGACGCCCGCGACCGGCTGGCCCTGGCGACCCGCCGCCTCTGAGCGCGGGGCCGCTCCCTGAGGACCGGGCCGTCTCCCCCGCGCGGCGGAGGCGGTTCACCGTACGGCAGGAGGCGTGGGGGCGGGTCCGGACGGGACGGTGGGGGCATGACCTCACCGACGCTCCCCACCGGCGCCGCCCGCGCCGCCGCAGACCGCACCACCGCCGACCGCGCCGCCTCGGCCGTCCCGGCAGCCGTCCCGCCGGGCCCGCTCCGCCCGGTCCTGCGGGCCCTCGCGATCGTGGCCTGCCTGCCGTACATCGCCCTCAAGTCCGTCTGGGTGGCGGGCGGGCGGCTCGGCATCCCGGACGGGAGCGTGCTGCTCGACCACCCGACGACGATGGGCGTGGCCAACGGGCTCTCCGTGCTCGCCGACGCGGCCGTGGTCCTGCTCGCGCTGCTGCTGACCCGGCCGTGGGGGCTGCGGGTGCGGGCCTGGCCGCTGCTCTTCCCGCTGTGGGCGGCGACCGGCCTGATCGGGCCGGTCATGGCGGCCTATCCGGCGCAACTCCTGGCCGGCGCGCTGGGCGGCTCCGGCGGCGGCAGCGCGGGCCCGCCCGACGAGCCCTTCCTGGACACGTGGGTCTTCCCCGTGGTCTACGGCGGCTTCATCGTCCAGGGGCTCTGCCTCGGCACGCTGTTCGCGCTGTACGCCCGCGACCGCTGGGGCCGGGTCTGGCGCGGGCGGCTCGGCGGCCCGCCCGCCTCGGCGAGCGGGCCCGGGACGCGCGCCGCCGCCGTCGCCGGGGCGCTGCTCGCCCTCGTACCGGCGACGTTGTGCCTGCTGTGGGCCGCGGGGCTCGGCGGGGGCCTGTCGCCCGCGTTCGCCGTCGCGTACGACACCGACCGGGCGGTCGTCGACGCGGTGCGGGGCGGCTTCCTGCTGCTCGCCGCCGGGTCCGTGCTGCTGCTCGCGCTGCGCCGGCCCGCCGGGCTCCGGGTGCGCGCCGTGCTGGGCGTGGCCTGGGTGTCCACGGGTGCGGCCGGGTGCTGGGGCGCGTACATGACGCTGGTCTCGCTGCTCCCGGCCGCCGAAGCGGGGAAAGCGCCCTCGGGCCTGATGGTCGCCGCCTACGCTGGCGAGATGATCACCGGATTCCTGCTGGCGGGCTGCCTCGCGGCGGTCCTCGGCCGCCGGAGCGCCGAGGCGTGACCCTGTTCCGGGGCGCCCTGTTCGGACAGCGGGCCCGGCGGCGCTGGCTGCATCTGATCCTCGGCGGCGCGCTGTTCATGCCGTACTGGCTGGTCGGCACGGTCGCCGTCGGCCCCTTCGCGCCGGACGGCAACGTCCTCGGGGGCGGCCTCGGCTTCCAGCTCGCGGCGTACGCGGTCGGGCTGCCGATCGCCGCGCTGACCGCGCTCTTCCCGCTCGCCCGGCCGATGTCGGTGGCGGCGGCGCGGGCGCTGTGCGGGGTGGCGCCCAGCCGGTTCGCCGACGGGCCGGCGCGGGGCGCGGGCGGCCGGGCCCGGACGGCGGCCTGGTTCGGGCTGCACCTGGGGACGGGCGCGCTGCTCAGCGGGGCGACGCTGGCGCTGCCGCCGTTCGCGCTGGCGGTGTGCGCGCTGCCGTTCTCGGCGGGGCTGCGCGCCTCGGAGCTGGGCCGCTTCTGGCACCTGGACCGGCCCTGGCTCGCCTGGGCGGGGCTGCCGCTGGGGCTGCTGATGCTGCTCGGGCTGGCGGCAGCCGCCGCCGGGACCGGCGCGCTGCTGGCCCGCGCGGCGCCCCGGCTGCTCGGGCCCGGCCCGGCGGACCGGCTGGCGGCGGCGGAGCGGCGGGCCGCCGAGCTGGCCGTGCGCAACCGGCTCGCCCGGGAGCTGCACGACTCGGTGGGGCACGCGCTGAGCGCGGTCACCCTCCAGGCGGGCGCGGCCCGGCGGGTCCTGGCGGCGGGAGGCGGGCGGGCGGCGGGCGCGGACCTGGACTTCGTACGGGAGGCGCTGACCGCGATCGAGGAGACCACCCGGCGCACGGTCGGCGAGCTGGACGCGGTCCTGGGGCTGCTGCGCCGCGGCGAGGACGACGGCGAGCTGGCCACACCCGGCCTCGGCGCGCCGGACGTGCTGGACGCGCTGGTGCGGGGCGCGGGCCCCGGGGTGCGGCTCGCGGTCGACGGGGACCTGGCGGAGCTGCCGGAGGCGGTGTCGCGGGAGGCGTACCGGATCGTGCAGGAGGGGCTGACGAACGCCGTGCGGCACGCGCGCGGGCGGCCGGTGACGGCGCGGATCGCGCTGTCGGGGAACGGACTGGAGATCACGATGGAGAACCCGCTGCCCGACGCCGCGCCGGTGGCCCGCCCGGACGGCGGCCGGGGGCTGCGCGGGGTCGCCGAGCGCGCCCGGCTGCTGGGCGGCACGGCCCACGCCGGTCCGGCGGACGGCCGCTGGCGGCTGACGGCCCGGCTGCCGGTGGGGGCGGTGGGGCTGGTGGGGCCGCCAGGCCCCGTAGGACCGGCGGGCCGGGTCGGAGGGGAGTTCTGATGGCGGGGGACGGCACGGTCAGGATCGTCCTGGCGGACGACGAGCGGATGGTGCGGACGGCGCTGCGGGTGATCCTGGACGCCGAGCCGGGACTGGAGGTCGTCGGGGAGGCGGCCACCGGCGCCGAGGCGGTGTCGGTGGTGCGGGAGCTGCGGCCCGACGTGGTCCTGATGGACGTGCGGATGCCCGAGGTGGACGGCATCCAGGCGACCCGTACGATCCTGGCCGCGCTGCCGGAGCCGCCCCGGATCGTGGTGGTCACCACCTTCGAGAACGACGCGTACGTGTACGAGGCGCTGCGGGTGGGCGCGGCCGGATTCCTGCTCAAGCGGGCCGCGCCGGAGGAGCTGGTGAGCGCGGTGCGGCTGGTGGCGACGAGCGAGTCGCTGCTCTACCCGGCGGCGGTGCGCGGGCTCGCCGCCGAGCACGCGCGCCGGAAGCCGCCGGCCGCCCCGGTGTGGGCGGCGCGGCTGACCGGGCGGGAGGCGGAGGTGCTGCGCCGGATGGCGAGGGGGCTGACCAACGCGGAGATCGCGGACGGGATGGGGGTCGGCCCCGCGACGGTGAAGTCGCACGTGGCGGCGGTGCTGGCGAAGACCGGGGCACGGGACCGCACCCAAGCGGTGATCGCCGCGTACGAGTCGGGGTTCATCACTCCGCGCTGACCCCGTGCTCACCCCGTGCTCACCCCGTGCTCACCCGGTGCTCGCCCCGTGCTGAACGTTCTCTGAGAAAGCTGAGAAACCTGAGAAAAGGGACACATCCGGAACGGCTCCCCCCGCGCCGTTCGTCCCCTCTGGTGGGATGAACAAGACGATCAGGCGCGCCTCGGTCTTCTCGCTGCTCCTGGTGCTGGCCCTGCTGGGCCGGGCCACCTGGGTGCAGGCGTACGAAGGCAAGGCCCTCGCGGACGAGAAGAAGAACCGGCGGAACGTGATAGCGCAGTACGCGCATCCGCTCGGGAACATCATCGTGGCCGGTTCACCGGTCACCGGTTCCAAGCAGACGAAGGGCGGCGACCTGGCGTACAAGCGCGACTACACCGACGGAAAGCTCTACGCGGCGGTCACCGGGTACAGCTCCCAGGCGTACGGGGCGACGCAGCTGGAGGGGATCTACTCCGACGTCCTGGACGGCACGGACACGCGGCTGAAGAACCCGCTGGACGCGATCACCCGCAAGCAGGCGGAGCCGGGCTCCGTCGTGACGACCATCGACCCGGCCGTGCAGAAGGCCGGCTACCAGGCGCTGGGGAACAAGAAGGGCGCCGCCGTCGCCATCGACCCGAAGACGGGCCGGATCCTCGGCATGGTGTCCACACCCTCGTACGACCCCGCGAAGATCGCCGGGCTCACCGACGGCGACCTGTGGCAGCAGCTCACGGACGACCCGGACAAGCCGCTGGTCAACCGGGCGCTGCGGCAGCCGCTGCCGCCGGGTTCGACGTTCAAGCTGGTCGTCGCGGCGGCGGGCCTGGAGGAGGGGCTGTACGACTCGGTGGACACGCCGACGCGCAGCCCGAACCCGTACAAGCTGCCGGGCTCGACCCGCTACCTGGAGAACGAGAACCCCTCGGCACCCTGTGAGAACGCGAGCCTGCGCACCGCGCTCCAGTACTCCTGCAACAACGTCTTCGCGAAGCTCGCGGTCGACCTGGGCCAGGACAAGGTGAAGGCGACGGCGGAGAAGTTCGGCTTCAACGACAAGGAGCTGGACGTCCCGGTCCGCGCCTACGCCAGCGTCTACCCCTCGGGCATGGACAAGGCGCAGACGGCGCTGACCGGCATCGGCCAGTTCGACGTGACGGCCACCCCGTTGCAGATGGCGATGGTGTCGGCGGCCATCTCCAACGACGGTCTGATGGCGAGCCCGCACATGGTCTCCCAGGTCGTCGACTCGAACGGGGACCCGCTGAAGACCTTCGAGGACGGCAAGACCGACCGGATCATGTCCTCGAAGACGGCGTCGCAGCTGCGCAGCGCGATGCAGACGGTGGTCGACAAGGGCACCGGCTCCAACGCGGCGATCTCCGGCATGGAGGTCGGCGGCAAGACGGGCACCGCGCAGCACGGCGAGAACAACAGCAAGACGCCGTACGCCTGGTTCACCTCGTACGCCAAGGACCCGGCCACCGGCAAGGAGGTCGCGGTGGCGGTGCTGATCGAGGACTCGGGCGCGGCGCGCTCGGAGGTCAGCGGCAACGGGCTGGCGGCGCCGGTGGCGCAGAAGATGATGAAGGCGGCGCTGAAGTGACGGCACGGGAAGTGACGTAACGGCCGAAGTGCCGTGGAAGCGGGGGTCGGTGGCGCACCGGCCCCCGCCCCGCGATATGCAGGGCACATGCTTTCGACCGCACGTCTGCCCCGTTCCCCGTCCGGCTGGACCATGGCCGTCTTCGGCGCGCTCGCCGCCGCCCTGGGAGTGGTGGGGCTGGTGTCGCCCGACACCATGATCCGGCTCATGGGCCTGGACCCCATATCCGCCGCGCACCGCGCGGACGGGGACCACACCCTGCTCTTCCTGACGGCCTCCTCCATGGCGGCGCTCAACATGGGCGTCTACTACGTCCTGGCCGCCCTGACCGACTGGAAGCCCTTCTTCCGCTGGACGGTCCCGTTCCGGCTGCTCACCTGCACCGTCTTCACCCTCGCCGTCGTCACCGGCCGCGCCCCGGCCGGTTTCCTGGGCGTGGGCCTGTGGGAGGGCCTGGGCGCGCTGGCCACCGGGCTGGCCCTGCGGTACGAGAAGCGCACGGCGGGCACCGAAGGCGCCGCAAGCTCCGGAGGCTCCCAAGCATCCGGGGCCTAGGCAAGCTCCTGAGCCTCCGGGGCCTCCGCGGGCTCCGGAAGCTAGGGCATCCGGCCGATCCGCCCCGGCCTCCTCAGAGGCCAGCCTGCGGACATGCGCCTTCCCCTCTATCTGTGCGCCGTGCTGGTCTCCGGCTTCGGCACCACCGCGATGTGGCTGGTCTCCGGGATCTGGGTGAAGTCCCTGACCGGCTCCGACTCCCTCGCGGCGCTCACCGCGTTCGCGCTGTGGGCGCCCGCGCTGCTGGGCCCGCTGCTCGGCGGGCTCGTCGACCGGCTGCCCCGCCGGCCGCTGCTGATGGCGGCGAACCTCGCCATGGCCGCCCTGCTGCCGTCGCTGCTGTGGGTGGACCGGGCCGACCGGGTGTGGCTGCTGTTCCTCGTGCTCTTCGTGTACGGGACGCAGGGCGCGCTCGTCGAGGCGGCGGAGGCGGCGCTCGCGGCGGGCGCGCTCGACCCGGAGCGGCTCGGCTCCTTCAACGGGCTGCGGCTGACCGTGAACGAGGCGGTGAAGCTGGTCGCCCCGCTGGTCGCCGCCGGGCTGTTCGCGCGGTACGGGGGCGGGCCCGTCGCGCTGCTCGACGCGGCGAGCTTCGCGCTGGCGGCGGGCGTCTTCGCGCTGCTGCGGGCGCGCGAGGCCCGGCTCCCCGCGACGGCCGGGGAGCGCGGCCGGCTCGCGGACGGGGCGCGGCTGCTGTGGGGCGCGCCGGTGCCGAGGGCGCTGGTGGCGGCGGGCGGCTTCACCATGTTCCTGGCCGGGCTCAACGGGGCCGCGCTCTACACGGTGGTGGACCGGGGGCTCGGGCACGCCCCCGCGTACGTGGGTGTGCTGTACGCGGTGCAGGGCGCGGGGTCGGTGGCGGCGGGGCTGGTGGCGGGGCCGCTGCTGCGGCGGCGGCCGGAGCGGCTGCTCGCGGCGGCCGGGCTCGCTCTGTTCGCCCTGGGCGCGGCGGCGCGGGCCGTGCCGTACGACGGGGCGGCGCTGGCCGGGAGCGCGCTGGTCGGGATCGGGCTGCCGTGGGTGCTGATCGCCGCGCTGACGGCGGTCCAGCGCGGTGTCCCGCCGGAGCTGACGGGCCGTGCGGCGGGCACCGCGCACACCCTGCTCTTCGCCCCGAACGCGGTGGCGCTGGCGGCGGGCGCGGGCCTGGTCGCGGTGGCGGACGTCCGGCTGCTGCTGCCGCTGCTGGCCGTGGCGGGCCTCGCGGGGGCGGCGGCGCTGGCGCGGGCGCCCGGGGCGCGGGCGGTGCGGGCCTCTTGAGCGGGGCGGCGGGCGTGGGCTTCGATGGCGGACAGGCGTCAGCAGACCCGACGAACGGAGCTCCGCCCATGCAGCCCACGCCGCGTATACAGCCCATGCAGCCCACGCCGCTCGCACCGTGCACGCAACCCGCGCCGCCCAGGCCCCCCGAACCCCGCGCCGTCCTCCTCACCGGCGCCGCCGGGGGCGTCGGGACGCACATGCGGGAGCTGCTGCCCGCGTACGGCTACGCGCTGCGCCCGCTCGACGCGCGGCCCGTCCCCGGCGCCCCGGAGGCGGTCGTCGCCGATCTCGCCGACCGGGCCGCGCTGCGGGAGGCGGTGCGCGGGGTGGACGCGGTGGTGCACCTCGCCGGGATCGCGCTGGAGGCGGAGTTCGACGCGATCGTGGCCGCCAACGTGACCGGGCTCCAGCACCTGTACGAGGCGGTACGCGAGGAGGGGGTGCGCCGGGTGGTGTTCGCGTCCAGCAACCACGCGGTCGGCTTCTCGCCCCGCCCGCGCCGGGGCGAGCCGCCCCTCCCGGTCGCCACCCCGCACCGGCCCGACACCTTCTACGGCCTGTCCAAGGCGTTCGGCGAGGACCTGGCCCAGTACTACTGGGACCGGCACGGGGTGGAGACCGTGTCGGTGCGGATCGGCTCCTGCCAGGCCGAGCCGGAGTCGGTGCGGATGCTGTCCACGTGGCTGAGCCCGGCGGACTGCGCGCGCCTGTTCCACGCGGCGCTCGCCGCGCCGGAGGTCGGGCACACCGTGGTCTACGGCTCCTCCGCCAACACCCGCGCCTGGTGGGACCTCGGCTCCGCGCGGGCGCTCGGCTACGCGCCGGAGGACGACGCCGAGGCGTTCGCGGAGCGGATCCTCGCCGCGCACGGGCGGCCGGTCCCGGGCAGCGCCGAGGACCTGTACGTGGGCGGGGACTTCTGCGCGGACCCGCCGCGCCTGGCGCGCTGAGAAGGGCGGGCCCGGCCGGACGATGCGGGGGAGCCGGCCAGGCCCGGGTCGACGCGTGCGGCGAACGCACGCGGACATTCCGACGATATGACCCGCCCAAGATCATCGCGAGCCGCGGAACGCGACAGCCGTCCGGAAAACGCGGAGCGTTCCCGCCATCCGGCCGGTCCGCGCCCCTCGGAACGGGTCCGGGCGGGTCCCGGCGGATCCCGGCGGATCCCGGCGGATCCCGGCGGATCCCGGCGGCCGCCCGTCAGCGGCGCAGGGTCGCCGACGGGGACTCGCCGTACCGCTCCCGGTAGCGCGCCGCGAACCGGCCCGGGTGGGCGAAGCCCCAGCGCCAGGCCACCTCCGTCACGCTCAGCCCGTCCGGCGCGCCCGCCCGCAGCTCCTCGTGGACCCGCTCCAGCCGCACCTCCCGCACGTACGCCATCGGCGACATCCCCACGTACTCCCGGAAGGACTCCTGGAGGCGGCGCACGCTGACCCGGGCGAGGGCGGCCAGCTCGGTGCTGGTGAAGGGGTGTTCGGGGTGCGCCCGCACCGCGTCCATGGCGCGTTTCACCGGCCCGGGGCGGGCCGGGCCGCCCGGGTGGGCGAGCTCCTCGCGCCAGGGGTGCTCGGCGGCCAGCAGCAGCCCGTTGAGCAGGGCCTCCTGGAGCGGCCTGGAGACCAGCTCGTGGGTGGCGAGGCCGTCCCCGGCGAGCGCCCCGGCCGCCACCTGCCGGGCGAAGGTCACCCAGCTCAGGCCGGGGCCCCGGGAGATGTCGAGCCCGGCGGCGAAGGCGAGCCGGCCGCGCGGCGGGCGCCCGATCAGCCGCTCCAGGCGCTCGTGCAGCGCGGTCGCGTCGATCTTGACCGAGAGGGCGCGGCAGTCCCCGCTCCACCGGTCGAGGAAGGTGTCGCCCGCCGGGTCGAGCAGCACCGCCTCCCGGCTCGTGGCCACCATCCGGCGGCCCCCGGCGCCCTGGCGGAGCTCCATGGAGCCGCTCAGCGGGGCGTTGAGGTGGAAGGCGCCCAGCTCGCCGAAGCGCATCCGGACGTCGGCGCCGCAGGTGAGGTCGCCGATCATCAGCGGCCCGAGCCCGACGGTGTCGAAGCGGGCGGCGAAGGGCCGCTCCCCCACGTCGATGACGTCCATGAAGTTGGCGTAATAGCGCGCGCCTATCTCCTCGCGCGCCTCGTCCACGTCCCGCGTCCGGAAAGAGCTCCCACCCACGATTCGTAAGAGTAGGCGCAGGGAGGGGCGGGCGATCGGTCGGCTCCGGTGTCACACCTGTCACCTGGGGCACCCCCGTCACCCGTGTCACCGAAGTGGCCGAACGGGACGAAGGTAAGGGAACGGCAAAAGCGTCTCGTTCGTTACCCCCGGCATGACCGCAATGACCCCCGGCTCGAACATCCCTCTCACCGCCGCGCGCGTGGCGGTGGACGTCGCCGCGCCCGTGCGGCTCGACGTGTCGGGCCTGCTGCTCGGCGCCGACGGCAAGGTGCGCTCCGACGCCGACTTCATCTTCTACAACCAGCCCGCCGGCCCCGGCGTCTCCTACCGCTCCGGCGGCGGCACCGCCCCCGACGCGATCGTGGTGGACACCGCCGCCGTCCCGGCGGGCATCGAGAAGATCGTCGTGACGGCGAGCCCCGACGCCGCCGGTCAGACCTTCCAGGGCATCGAGCCCACGGCGACCGTGCGCGACGCCGACGACGGCAGCGTCCTGGCCACCTTCACCCCGCCGCGGCTCGGCACCGAGACGGCCCTCGTGGTCATCGAGATCTACCTGCGCAACGGCGCCTGGAAGGCCCGCGCGGTCGGCCAGGGGTACGCGAACGGGCTGGCCGGGATCGCGACCGACTTCGGCGTCAGCGTCGAGGAGGAGCCGGCGCCCGCGCCCGCCGCCCCGGTCGCCGCGCCGGTCCAGGCGCCCGCGCCCGTCGCCGTCCCCCAGGTCCCGGCCGCGCCGCCCGCCGCGCCCCCCGCCGCCCCCGCCCCGGCCCCGGCCGGCAGCGGGAAGATCAACCTGGACAAGGGCCGGGTCAGCCTCCAGAAGAACCAGACGGTGTCCCTGGTCAAGGGCGGCCGCCCGCTGCTCTCCCAGGTCAAGATGGGCCTCGGCTGGGAGCCCGCCTACCGCGGCAAGGACATCGACCTCGACGCCTCGGTCATCGCCTACGGCCCCCAGCGCAACCACCTGGACAGCTGCTACTTCGGCAAGCTGTCCATCCTCAACGGCTCGATCAAGCACTCCGGCGACAACCTGACCGGCGAGGGCGCGGGCGACGACGAGGTCATCGTGGTCGACCTCGGCCGGCTGCCTGCCGAGGCGACCGGCCTGGTCTTCACGGTGAACTCCTTCTCCGGGCAGAAGTTCACCGAGGTCGCCAAGGCGTACTGCCGGCTCATCGACGCCGCCACCGGCGAGGAGCTGGTCCGCTTCGACCTCACCACCGCCGAGCCGCAGACCGGCGTGATGATGGCCAAGCTGATCAAGCAGTTCACCGGCGAGTGGGAGATGACGGCGATGGGCGAGTTCGTGAAGTCGCGGACCGTCCGGGGCATGGTCAAGCCCGCGGCCCAGGCCCTCTGAGACCCAGGCGCACCACGGACCGCCCCCGGGGCGCGCCCGCGCGCGCCCCGGCCGGTCCAGCGCGCTGTCAGAACAGCGCGCTGTACGCGTTGAGGGCCGGCTGGCCGCCCAGGTGGACGTAGAGCACGGTCGAGTCCGCGCCGATCTCGCCCCGCTCCACCAGGTCGACCATGCCGGCCATCGACTTCCCCTCGTAGACGGGGTCGGTGACCATGCCCTCGGTCCGCGCGGCCAGCCGCATCGCGTCCAGCGTCGCCTCGTCCGGGACGCCGTACACGCCCGCGTGGTAGCGGGCGTCCAGCTCGACGTCGGCGGCGGTCAGCGGGCGCTCCACGCCGATGAGGGCGGCGGTGTCCCGGGCGATCCGGGTGATCTGCTCGTGCGTCTCCACCGGCTTCGCGGAGGCGTCGACGCCGAGCACCCGCCGGGCCCGCCCGCCCTCCTCGGCGAGCGCGGCGAAGCCCGCGACCATGCCCGCCTGGGTGGAGCCGGTCACCGAGCAGACCACCACCGTGTCGAAGAAGACGCCCAGTTCGCGCTCCTGCTCGGCCACCTCGTACGCCCAGCGGGCGAAGCCGAGGCCGCCGAGCCGGTGGTCGGAGGCGCCCGCGGGGATGGCGTACGGCCTGCCGCCGGACTCCTCGACCTCGCGCAGCGCCAGCTCCCAGCTCTCCTTGAAGCCGATCCCGAACCCGGCCCGCACCAGCCGCACGTCGGCGCCCGCGAGGCGGCTCACCAGGATGTTGCCGACCTTGTCGTAGACGGAGTCGGGCCACTCGACCCAGCTCTCCTGGACCAGCACGCAGCGCAGCCCGGCGTGCGCGGCGACGGCCGCGACCTGGCGGGTGTGGTTGGACTGCACGCCGCCGATGGAGACGAGGGTGTCGCAGCCCTGGGCGAGGGCGTCGGCGACCAGGTACTCCAGCTTGCGGGTCTTGTTCCCGCCGTACGCGATGCCGGAGTTGCAGTCCTCCCGCTTGGCCCACAGGGTGGCGCCGCCGAGGTGTCCGGTGAGCCGCTGGAGGGGGTGCACGGGCGAGGGCCCGAAGAGCAGCGGATAGCGCTCGAAGTCGTCGATCGTCGGCATACGGGCTCCCTGGGTGGTCGCGGTGGTGCGGGTCCTGGACGCGTCCGGCGGCGGTCCGGTACCGGTGTCGGCGGTGGTCGTGCTCGTGCGGGACGGGACCCGGCGCGACTGGTGGTCGCCGCTGGTGGGCGACGCGGGGTTCTCGGCGGCGGC
>NZ_JBEZHM010000027.1:0-103569 GCF_040650575.1 Streptomyces sp. NPDC048659
GGCCGAGAGGCCGAGCGAGACGAGCCCGACGACGGCGGCGGCGGGCAGCATCCCGAGCCCGGTCTCGGCGGCGCCGTAGCCGAGCCCCCCCTTCCGCGCGTTCAGAACCAGCCGTCCAGGGTGGCCTCCTCGCAGAGCCGGACGACCGGCCTGCGGCCCGCGCCGAGGGTGCCGGGAGCGAGCCTGACCCGGACCCCGGGGCGTACCGCGTGCGGCGGCCCGTCGACCCGGCAGCGCACCACGAAGCCCTCGGCCATGTGCACCGGCCAGAGGTCCGCCTCGGCCGCGGTGAAGCCGCGCCGCACCGACACCACCCCTTCTCCCGCGCTGAGTTCGGGAGACAGGTCGGTCGACCCGCAGGTCGGGCAGAGCAGGCGCTGGAAGGTGGTGGTGTGGCACCAGCGGCAGCGCTGGAAGTGGAGTTCGGGCGCGGCGGCCGACTCCTCGGCGAGGACGGCGGTCCCGCTGCGCAGACCCGTGGACCCGGTGTGGAACACGATGCTTCTCCTTGCACTCGGCGGCTCAACCGTGCATGGAGCGAGGGTATGGCACTCAGTGCCAGTAAGAAAGACCTGAGTTCCCTCAATTGGCGATACTGAGATCCCCTCGGGCCCCGGAAACGTTTCCTCGCGTTCCCTGGCGCTTCCTCGCGTTCCCTCAGCTCTCCCCGAGGCTCGACTCGACCTCGCGCACCACGCGCCACATCGGGGTGGACCGCTTGGTGATCACCACGACCACGTCGTCGTCGCCCTCGGCGGGCGCCGCGGGCGCGGCGGGCTCCGGGTTCCAGGTCTCCCGGACGAACTCCAGGGCCCGGTCCACCTCGGCCAGCGGGTCGCCCTCGCCGCCCGAGCGCAGCCAGTGGCGCAGCGCGTGGTTGTGCGCGGCGACGACGGAGGCGGCGATCACGTTGGCCCGCAGGGTGCCGTCGCGGCGGTCGGCGAACCGGGTGCGGAGGTAGTCGCCGAGGGTCTTCTCGTACCGCCAGACCACGGAGAGCTCGTACGTGCGCAGGCCGGTGACCTCGCGGGTGAGGCGGTAGCGCTGGACGGAGAAGGTGGGGTTCTCGGCGTACATCCGCATGACCAGGCGGGTGGCCTCGCAGATCCGCAGCAGCGGGTCGTCGGTGTCCTCGCTCGCGGCGAGGAACTCGGTCATGTCCGCCAGGCTCTGCTCGTGGTCGGGGAAGACCACGTCCTCCTTGGAGGGGAAGTAGCGGAAGAAGGAGCGCCGGCCCACCCCGGCCGTCTTCACGATGTCGTCGACGGTGGTCTGCTCGTAGCCGCGCTCCAGGAAGAGCTGGAAGGCCGCCGCGACGAGGGAGTCACGCATCGAGGGCTTGGCGGGGTGGGTGCTCATACCCCGGAATTTAGCACTCGGATCCCTCGCGCGGCGGCACTTGGTGCCACGGTGGTGGTCAGCGGGCCGCCATGCGCAGGGCGCCGTCCATCCGGATGGTCTCGCCGTTGAGATAGTCGTGCTCGGTGATCATGGTGACCAGGCGGGCGTACTCCTCGGGGCGGGCCAGCCGCTGCGGGAAGGTGACGCCGGCGGCGAGGCCGGCCCGGATCTCCTCGCTGAATCCGGCCATCATCGGGGTGTCGACGATGCCGGGGGCGACCGTGACGACCCGGATGCCGAACTGGGCGAGGTCGCGCGCGGCGGTGACCGTCATCCCGGCGACGGCCGCCTTGGACGCGGCGTACGCGATCTGGCCGACCTGGCCCTCGAAGGCGGCGATGGAGGCGGTGTTGACGACGAGTCCGCGCTGGCCGTTCGCGTCCGGCTCGTGGCGGGCGATGGCCTCGGCGGCCAGCCGCATCACGTTGAAGGTGCCGACCAGGTTGACGTCCAGGACGGTCCGGAAGAGCCCGAGGTCGTGCGGGCCCTTGCGGCCGAGGATCCGCGCCGAGGGGGCGATGCCCGCGCAGTTGACCGCGAGCCGCAGCTCGGCGCCGTCCTCGTCGATCCGCGCGAGCGCGGCCCGGACCTGCTCCTCGTCGGTGACGTCGGCGGCGAGCAGGGTCACCCCGTCGGGCAGCCCCGCGCCGGCCGCGTCGACGGCCTTGCCGAGGTCGAGGCCGTAGACGGTGGCCCCCTTCGCGGCGAGCGCGGCGGCGGTGGCCGCTCCGAGCCCGGAGGCGGCACCGGTGACGAGTGCGGCGGAACCAGCGATGTCCATGGGTCTCCTTGTGAGAGCGTGCTCGTGCTGACCGCTTACAGCGGCTTGCTCATGAAGAGGGCGGTCTCGCCCTCGCTCGCCGTCCCCCGGTAGAGGGTGGTGTCGAGCCCGCAGAGCTCGAAGCCCATCCGGCGGTACGCGCGGACGGCGGGCGCGTTCACGTTGGTCACCTCCAGCCAGGCGGTCCGGGCGCCCCGGCTCCGCCCGTACGCGCAGGCGCGCTCCATCAGGGCCTGACCGACCCCGGCGCCGCGGTGCGCGGGCGCCACCGCGATGGTGTCGACGACCAGGCGGCGGTTCCACTCCTCCACACGGAAGGCGACGTATCCGCGCACCGCCTCGCCGCCGGGCCCGTCGACGGCGACCTCGACGCGCAGGCCCTCGAAGGGCGCCTCTCCGTCGTCGCCCTCGTCGGGGAAGACCTTGAGGAGGGGCGGGTCGACCGGCGTCTCGCGCAGCGTGAAGCCGTCGGGGCCGGCCAGCACCTCGTACACGCGGTCCGTGCGGAAGGAGTCGTCGAGCGCCTCGATCGCGGCCCGGTCGGCGGGCTCGGCCGGACGGCAGACGACCGGCGGGGGGCCGTGCGGGGCGGGCTGGGGCGGGTGTCCGGAGGTGTGCAGGGGTCCGGCCTCTCTTCCGTTCATGCCTTGAGCTGGCGGCTGATGACCAGGCGCTGGATCTGATTCGTACCCTCGAAGATCTGCATGATCTTCGCCTCGCGCATATAGCGCTCGACCGGGAAGTCCCGGGTGTAGCCGTAGCCGCCGAGGACCTGGACGGCGTCCGTGGTGACCTTCATCGCGGTGTCCGTGGCGATCAGCTTGGCCGCGCTGGCCTGGCGGCTGAAGGGCCGGCCGAGGTCGCGGCGGCGGGCCGCGTCCAGATAGGTGGCGCGGGCGGCGTCCACGGCGGCGGCCATGTCGGCGAGGAGGAAGCCGAGGCCCTGGTGGTCGACGATCTTGCGGCCGAAGGTGCTGCGCTCGTTGGCGTACGCGACGGCGGCGGAGAGCGCCGCCTGGGCGAGCCCGGTGGCGCAGGCGGCGATGCCGAGGCGGCCGGAGTCGAGGGCGCTGAACGCGATCTGGAGGCCCTGGCCCTCCTCGCCGATGAGCCGGCCGGAGTCGACGAGGGCACCGTCCCAGTGGGCGGAGGTGGTGGGGACGGCCTGGAGGCCCATCTTGCGCTCGGGCCTGCCGAAGGTCAGCCCCTCGGTCTCGCCGGGCGCGAGGAAGCAGGAGATGCCGTGGCTACCGGGCGCGGTGCGGGCGAAGAGGGCGTAGAAGCCGGCCTTGCCGCCGTGGGTGATCCACGCCTTGTTGCCGGTGATGCGGTACGCGCCCTCGGCGGTGCGCTCGGCCTTGCAGCTGAGGGCGGCGGCGTCGGAGCCCGCCTGCGGCTCGGAGAGGCTGTAGCCGCCGATCAGGCGCCCTTCGAGCATCTCCGGCAGCCAGCGCTCCTTCTGCTCGGGCGTGCCGAAGGAGTGCAGCGGGTGGCAGGCGAGTGTGTGCACGCTGGTGGCGACGGCGACGGCGGCCCAGCGGGCGGCGAGCTCCTCCAGGACCTGCAGGTACACCTCGTAGGGCTGGCCGCCGCCGCCGAACTCCTCGGGGTACGCGAGGCCGAGCAGCCCGGCCCGGCCCAGGGTCGCGAACAGGCCCTCCGGGTAGGTCTCGGCCTCCTCGTGCGCGTCGGCGCGCGGCGCGAGCTCCTTGTCGGCGATCTCCCGCGCGAGGGCGATGAGGTCCGCGGCTTCGGGGGTGGGAAGCAGGCGGTCGACATCCATGGCGACTCCAGTCAGGACGCGGGCTGATACGCGAAACGGTACTGCGAGGGGTACGTCAGTACCGGTGAGAGTAGCGCAGATGGGTGTCGGCACAAGCCCCCGCACGAGGCGACCGGCATACTGTTCGGGTGATCGAGACCTCAGCCGCCGACGCACCCAGGCTCACGGGCCGGGGCGCCGCCCGCCGCTCCGAGCTCTTCGAGAAGCTGGTGGCGCTGCTCGTCGGCGAGGGCTTCGCCCAGCTGACCCTGGACGATCTCGCCGCCCGGCTGCATTGCTCCAAGCGCACCCTGTACGGGCTGGCCGGGAGCAAGGAGCAGCTCGTCCGGGCCGCCGTGGTCCACTTCTTCCGGCGCGCGACCGTCCGCGTCGAGTCGGTGCTGGCGGCCGCGACCGGCCCGGCCGAGCGGCTGGCGGCCTATCTGCGGGCGGTCTCGGCCGAACTGGCGCCGGTCTCGCCGCGCTTCTTCGACGACGTGGCGGCGTTCGAACCGGCGGCCGAGGTCTACGAGCGCAACACCCGCGCGGCGGCCGGGCGGGTCCAGGAGCTGATCGAGGAGGGCGTGACGGCCGGGGTGTTCCGCGAGGTCCACGTCACCTTCGCCGCCGACGTGATCTCCTCCGTGATGGTCCGCATCCAGCGCCGCCAGGTCGCCGCCGCGACCGGCCTGGCCGACGCCGAGGCGTACGACCAGCTCGCGGAACTCCTGCTCAACGGGCTGCGCCGGGGGTAGCGGCGGCGTACGCGCGCGAGGGGCCCCGCGACCAGCACGGGGGTCAGTCCGGGTTCGCCGAGGTGGCGGTCGATGAAGGCGTTGATCCGGGCCGCCAGGACCTGCCGCCCCGGCCGGTCCGTTAGTGGCCGGTTCCCGCCCGGGCGCGGTCACCCTGTGCGCTTGATCCACTACCGTGTGCCGCGCACCTGTCCGACCGTCTCCCAAGGAGAGAACCGCGTGGAGCACAGCCGTACCGCCCTGAGGATCCGGGCCGTCCTCGCCGCCCTCGGCGTCACCGCCGCCCTCGCCACCGCGCCCGCCGCCGCCGAGACCGCCCCGCCGCCCGCGCCCGGCGCCGCGGCGGGCCGCCACGCGCCCTGCACCGGCGAGTTCGAGGGCGACAAGCGGCTCGGGCCGAAGTACCTGCCGAAGAGGTGGCAGGAGCCCGTGGGCCCGCTGGTCAGGAACTACCACCGCACCGGGCGGCTCTCCTCCGCCGACTTCCTCAAGAAGTACTGGGAGGGCCCGGCCGACACCGGGAGCTGGAAGTACCCGCCGAACGACGGCTTCGGCGAGGTCAACGGGCAGGTCGACAAGGCCCCCAAGGCGCTCCGCGAGGGCGCCCGGCTCGACCGCTTCGGCTCCGAGTACGGCGGCTATCTGGCCCCGGCCGGCGACGCGTACGCCAAGCGCGCGCTGCCCCCGCAGAACCTCAACACCCGGGACGCGGCCTTCGCCTGCGACTACCACCTGTACGAGGTGACGAAGACCTTCGTGGTCTGGGAGGGCTCCATCGCGCCCTGGTTCGAACAGCCCGGCGGCGGGCGCCAGATCAAGCTGGACGCGGCCTTCCTGAACCCGGGCGAGGGCCAGCGGCTCAACGTGAAGTGGCTCCTCGACAACGGCTATCTGGTACGCCTGTCCGCGTGACCGCACGCGAACGCCTCGCGCGGGCACTCCGGGAGGCCGGGGTGCCCGACGAGGTCTACTGGATCGAGGGCGCCCACGAGCCCGTACCCACCCCGCCCGACTTCGCCTACCTCCGGGCGGCGCCGGACGGCGAGGGCTGGGAGACGGGCGTGTACGAACGCGGGACGCACCACCCCGTGGCCCGGCACCCCGCGGAGACGGACGCCTGCGACCGCCTTCGCGCGCTGGTGCTGTAGTTCCCGTCGGCCGGTCAGGCCACCGAGCCGAGCCGGCCGGCCGGTTCGCGCGGGCCGTCGTGGTGGATCGGGGTGTGGGCGCCGGTGAGGGCGGCACCGGTGCCGCCGCGGCGGTTGGCGACGATCTCGGCGCCGATCGACAGCGCGGTCTCCTCCGGCGTACGGGCGCCGAGGTCGAGGCCGATCGGGGAGCGCAGGCGGGCCAGTTCGATCTCGGTGACGCCGACCTCGCGCAGGCGCTTGTTGCGGTCCTCGTGGGTGCGGCGGGAGCCCATGGCGCCGATGTAGGCGACGGGCAGCCTGAGCGCGGCCTGGAGCAGCGGGACGTCGAACTTGGCGTCGTGGGTGAGGACGCAGAGCACCGTGCGGGCGTCGACGTCCGTGGTGGCCAGGTAGCGGTGCGGCCAGGCGACGACGATCTCGTCGGCCTCGGGGAAGCGCGCCTTGGTGGCGAAGATGGGGCGGGCGTCGCAGACGGTGACGTGGTAGCCGAGGAACTTGCCGACCCGCACGAGCGCGGAGGCGAAGTCGATGGCACCGAAGACGATCATGCGGGGGGCGGGGACGGAGGACTCCACGAGGAGGGTCAGCGGCTGTCCGCAGCGGCTGCCGTCCTCGCCGATCCCGACGGTCCCGGTGCGGCCCCCGTCCAGCATCGCGCGAGCCTCGGCGGCGGCGGTGCGGTCCAGCTCGGGGTGGCCGCCGAGCACACCCTCGTACGAGCCGTCGGGGTGGACCAGGAGGGCCCGGCCCATCAGGTCGTCGGGGCCCTCGACGATCCGGGCCAGGGCCGCCGCCTCGCCCGAGGCGGCGGCGGCCAGCGCGGCGGGGTAGACCCCGCCGCGGACCGGGGTGACGAGGATGTCGATGATGCCGCCGCAGGTCAGACCGACCGCGAAGGCGTCCTCGTCGCTGTAGCCGAAGCGCTCGACGACCGTGCGGCCGTCTTCGAGCGCTTGCCGGCACAGCTCGTAGACGGCGCCCTCCACACATCCCCCGGAGACCGATCCGATCGCCGTGCCGTCGCTGTCGACGGCGAGTGCGGCGCCCGGCTGCCGGGGCGCGCTCCCGCCGACCGCCACGACGGTGGCGACGGCGAACACGCGTCCCTGCTCGACCCACCGGTGCAGCTCTTCGGCGATGTCCAGCATCTCGACTCCTCGGAATGTGTGGGGAGGGCGACGTTACGGGCGACGTCAGCCGACGCCCAGCCAGCTCTCGATCGGGTTGATCGCGAAGTAGATGACGAAGATGCCGGTCAGCGCCCACATGAAGCCGCCGACCTCCCTCGCCTTGCCCTGCGCGGTCTTGATGACCACGTAGGAGATGACGCCGGCCGCGACACCGGTGGTGATGGTGTACGTGAAGGGCATCAGGACCACGGTGAGGAACACCGGGATCGCGACGGAGCGGTCGCTCCAGTCCACGTGCTTGGCGTTCTGCATCATCATCGAGCCGATGACGACCAGGGCCGCGGCGGCGACCTCCTGCGGCACGATCGCGGTGAGCGGCGTGAAGAAGAGGCACAGGGCGAAGAACGCGCCGGTGACCACGGAGGCCAGGCCGGTACGGGCGCCCTCGCCGACGCCGGTGGCGGACTCGACGAAGACCGTCTGGCCGGAGGCGCCGCCGGCGCCGCCGAGGATGCCGCCCGCGCCGTCGATGAACAGCGCCTTGGACAGGCCCGGCATCCGGCCCTTGTCGTCGGCGAGCTTGGCCTCGGTGCCGACACCCAGGATGGTGGCCATGGCGTCGAAGAAGCCGGCCAGCACCAGGGTGAAGACGATCATGGTGATGGTGATGTAGCCGACGTCGCCCCAGCCGCTGAAGGACACGTGCCCGATCAGGGAGAAGTCCGGTGCGGAGACGGCGCTGCCGTGCAGCTCGGGGGCGCCGGAGAACCACGCCTTGGCCGGGATGTCGGCGACCGCGTTGAGGACGGCCGCGACGACCGTGCCGGCGACGATGCCGATGAGGATGGCGCCGGGGATGTTGCGCGACTGCAGGGCGAAGATCAGCAGCAGGGTGAAGGCGAAGATCAGGACGGGCCAGCCCATGAGCTCACCGGCCGGGCCGAGGGTGACCGGACCGCCGCCGGGAGCGGGGTTCTCGTGGACGAAGCCGGCCTTCACGAAGCCGATGATCGCGATGAAGAGACCGATGCCGATGGTGATGGCGTGCTTGAGCGCGAGGGGTATCGCGTTCATGATCATCTCGCGGAGGCCGGTGACCACCAGGAGACAGATGACCGCGCCGTACGCGACCGACATGCCCATGGCCTGCGGCCAGGTCATGACGGGCACGACCTGCGAGGCCATGACGCCGGAGACGCTGAGTCCGGCGGCGAGGGCGAGGGGGACCTTGCCCCAGAAGCCCATCAGGAGCGTGGTGGCGGCGGCGCACAGCGCCGTCGCGGTGATCAGCGCGGGCTGGCTGAGGACGTTGCCGTCCACGTCCTTGCCGCTGAGGATCAGGGGGTTGAGCAGGAGAATGTACGCCATCGCCATGAAGGTGGTGATGCCGCCGCGGATCTCCGTCGGGACGGTGGATCCTCTCTCCGAGATGTGAAAGTACCGGTCGAGCCAAGACCTTCCGGCGGGGTTGCGCGAGCCGGAGCCCGCGTCCTCCGCGGTGGTCTTGGGCTCCACTGACGACTGGGTCATGGGGCCTACTCCCAAGGTTCAAAGGGGCACCCGCATCAGACTTCGAAGGATGTTTCTGATCTGTGAAGCTGCGGGATTTGGGAAATCACGTGGGCTGCACGACCCGGGGGACGGCCCGAGACGAACGGATGGTGCGGTGTCCCCGGACGGTGCGGGCGGGGGAAGTGTGACGTTCCTGGGAGGCACGCACCGTCCGGAGAGGTCCTACAGGGTGCCGGTGAGCGCCTCGGGGCGGACCGGCGTCTTGTTGAGCTCCAGGCCCGTCGCGTTCCGGATCGCCGCGAGGACGGCCGGGGTGGACGACAGGGTCGGGGCCTCGCCGAGTCCCCGCAGGCCGTACGGCGCGTTGGGGTCGGCCAGTTCGAGGACGTCGACCGGGATGGTCGGCGTGTCGAGGATCGTCGGGATCAGGTAGTCCGTGAAGGAGGGGTTGCGCACCTTCGCGGTCTTCGGGTCCACGATGATCTCTTCCATCACCGCGACGCCCAGGCCCTGGGTGGTGCCACCCTGGATCTGGCCGACGACGGAGAGCATGTTGAGCGCCTTGCCGACGTCCTGCGCGGTGGCGAGCTCGATGACCTTGACCAGGCCGAGCTCGGTGTCCACCTCCACCACCGCGCGGTGCGCGGCGAAGGTGTACTGGACGTGGCCGTCGCCCTGGCCGGTGACCAGGTCGAACGGCACCGTGGCACGGTGGCGGAACTCGAGTTCGAGGTCGATCGGCTCCTCGCCCTCCAGGATGTCCGCGAGGGTCGCGAGCACCTCGCCGCCGTCGGTGACGACCTTGCCGCCCTCCAGGAGCAGCTCGGCGGTCGCCCAGGCGGGGTGGTAGGAGCCGTTCTTGCGGCGCCCGATCTCCAGGACCTTCTCGCGGACGGCCTCGCAGGTGTTCTTCACCGCGCCGCCGGTCATGTACGTCTGCCGGGAGGCGGATGTCGAGCCGGCGGAGCCGACCTGGGTGTCGGCCGGGTGGATCGTGACCTGCGTGACGCCGAGCTCGGTACGGGCGATCTGGGCGTGCACGGTGACGCCGCCCTGGCCGACCTCGGCCATCGCCGTGTGGACCATGGCGACCGGCTCGCCGTTGATGACCTGGAGCACCACGCGGGCGGTCGAGTAGTCGTCGAAGCCCTCGGAGAAGCCGACGTTCTTGATGCCGACGGCGTAGCCGACGCCTCGGACGACGCCCTCGCCGTGCGTGGTGTTGGACAGGCCGCCGGGCAGCGCGCGGACGTCCGCGCCCTCGCCGGCGGTCTCCCACTGGCGCTCCGGCGGCATCGGGCGGGCCTTGACCCGGCGCAGCAGCTCGGCGACCGGGGCCGGCGAGTCGACGACCTGGCCGGTCGGCATGAGCGTGCCCTGCTCCATGGCGTTGAGCTGGCGCAGCTCGACCGGGTCCATGCCCAGCTTGGCCGCCAGCTTGTCCATCTGCGCCTCGTACGCGAAGCACGCCTGGACCGCGCCGAAGCCGCGCATGGCGCCGCAGGGCGGGTTGTTGGTGTAGAGGGCGACGGCCTCGATCTCGACGTCGTCGACCACGTAGGGGCCGGCGCCGAGCGAGGAGGCGTTGCCGACGACGGCCGGGGAGGCCGAGGCGTAGGCGCCGCCGTCGAGGACGATGCGGGCCTTCAGGTGGGTGAGCTTGCCGTCCTTGGTGGCGCCGTGCTCGTAGTGCAGCTTCGCCGGGTGGCGGTGCACGTGCCCGAAGAAGGACTCGAAGCGGTTGTAGACGATCTTGACCGGCTTGCCGGTGCGCAGCGCCAGCAGGCAGGCGTGGATCTGCATCGAGATGTCCTCGCGGCCGCCGAAGGCGCCGCCGACGCCGGAGAGCGTCATGCGGACCTTCTCCTCGGGCAGGCCGAGGACGGGGGCGATCTGCTTGAGGTCCGAGTGCAGCCACTGGGTGGCGACGTAGAGGTCGACGCCGCCGTCCTCGGCGGGCACGGCCAGGCCGGACTCCGGGCCGAGGAACGCCTGGTCCTGCATGCCGAAGACGTACTCGCCCTCGACGATCACGTCGGCCCGCTTGCGGGCCTCCTCGACGTCGCCGCGGATGATCGGCTGGCGGTGCACGATGTTCGGGTGCGGGACGTGACCGGAGTGGTGGTCGTCGCGGCCCTCGTGGATCAGCGGCGCGTCCGGGGCGAGCGCGGAAGCCTCGTCGGTGACGACGGGCAGCTCCCGGTACTCGATCTTGATCTTGGCGGCGGCGCGGCGGGCGGTCTCCGGGTGGTCGGCGGCGACCAGCGCCACCGGCTCGCCGTGGTGGCGGACCTTGCCGTTGGCCAGGACGGGGGTGTCCTGGATCTCCAGGCCGTAGTTCTTCACCTCGGTCGGCAGGTCGTCGTAGGTCAGCACGGCGTAGACGCCGGACATCGCGACGGCCTCGGAGATGTCCATGGAGACGATCTCGGCGTGGGCGACGGTGGAGCGCAGGGTCTGGCCCCACAGCATGTCCTCGTGCCACATGTCCGAGGAGTAGGCGAACTCGCCGGTCACCTTGAGGGTGCCGTCGGGGCGGAGCGTGGACTCGCCGATGCCGCCCTTGGTGTGGTTCTGGGTGACGTTCGTCGGCGTGCCCGCCGGAACGGTGCGCGTGTTCTGCGCCATGGTCAGACCGCCTCTCCCTGACGGGCGGCCGCCAGGCGGACCGCGTCGAGGATCTTCTCGTAGCCCGTGCAGCGGCAGAGGTTGCCGGAGAGGGCCTCCCGGATGTCCTGGTCGGACGGGTCGCTCTGGCGCTCCAGGAGCTCGTCGGCCGCGATCAGCAGACCCGGGGTGCAGAAGCCGCACTGGACGGCGCCGGCGTCGATGAACGCCTGCTGGATGGGGCTCAGTTCGACGCCCTCGCCGGTCTGCGAGTCCTGCGTCGGACGGGCCTGCCACCGCTTCGCCTCGTCGAGCGAGGTGCCGCAGGCGCCGGAGGCGCAGCCGCCGTGGCCGGGGCCGTGCTCGGCGCGGTCCTTGGCGAACTCCGCCAGGCCCTCGACCGTGACGACCTCGCGGCCCTCGACCTGGCCGGCGGCGACCAGGCAGGAACAGACGGGGACGCCGTCGAGGCGGACCGTGCAGGAGCCGCACTCGCCCTGCTCGCAGGCGTTCTTCGAGCCGGGCAGGCCCATGCGCTCGCGCAGGACGTAGAGGAGGGACTCGCCCTCCCAGACGTCGTCGGCTTCCTGCGGGCGACCGTTGACCGTGAAATTGACGCGCATGGTTATGCAGCTCCCTCAAGCGTGCGGCCGTTGCCGCGGTACTGCTCCCAGGTCCAGCCGAGCTGGCGGCGAGCCATGATGCCGACGGCGTGACGGCGGTACTTGGCGGTGCCTCGGACGTCGTCGATCGGGTTCGCGGCGCCCGAGCAGAGGTCGGCGAACTGCTTCGCGATCGACGGGGTGATGATCTTGCCGCTGTCCCAGAAGCCGCCCTCTTCGAGGGCCGCGTTCAGGAACGCCTCGGCCTCCTTGGCGCGGATCGGGGTCGGCGCGGCGGAGCCGATGCCGGTGCGGACCGTGCGGGTCTCCGGGTGCAGCGCCAGGCCGAAGGCGCAGACCGCGATGACCATCGCGTTGCGGGTGCCGACCTTGGAGTACTGCTGGGGGCCGTCCGCCTTCTTCACGTGGACGGTCTTGATCAGCTCGTCGGGCTCCAGCGCGTTGCGCTTCACGCCCGTGTAGAACGCGTCGATCGGGATGAAACGGGTGCCGCGCACCGACTCGACCTCGACCTCGGCGCCGGCCGCGAGGAGCGCGGGGTGGGCGTCGCCGGCCGGCGACGCGGTGCCCAGGTTGCCGCCGACGCCGCCGCGGTTGCGGATCTGCGGGGAGGCCACCGTGTGCGAGGCGAGCGCCAGGCCCGGGAGCTCCGTGCGCAGGTTCTCCATGATCTGCGTGTACGGGACGGAGGCGCCGAGGCGTACGTTCTCCTCGCCGACCTCCCACTCGCGGAGCAACTCGATACGGTTGAGGTCCAGGAGGTACTCGGGACGCCGGTGGTCGAAGTTGATCTCGACCATGATGTCGGTACCACCGGAAATGGGCACGGCCGTGGGGTGCTCGGCCTTGGCGGCGAGCGCCTCCTCCCAGCTGGCGGGGCGAAGGAAGTCCATGGTGGCTCTCTTCTTGTGCTTCTAGTGAACGGGGGGGGTCGTCCGTACGGGCCTGGGATGACGGCCGGCCCTCGACGATCTCTTCATGAGCTGTTAACGCGGTGTGTGGCCTAGTACACAAGCCCGTGTCGCCGGGGTGCAGTCACCGAAAACATGAAGGAGTTGGCTGGCTGCCATCCTCGTCTTGTAGATTCGAACGAACGGCGGGAAGCAGAAACCTCTCCGTTTTCCCCTGGAAACGGTGGCACCACGCCACCGGCGACAACGCGACACCCACGAGAAGGAACGGCGGCGACAACATGCGGCTGCGCGCACTGCTGGAAAATGACGCGCTCGGGCTGCGCCTGCTCGGCGGCGACGAGGAGCTGGACCGCACCGTCCGTGGCGTGATGACGACGGACCTCAAGGACCCCAGCCGCTATCTGTCGGGGGGAGAGCTCGTCCTCACCGGCCTCGCCTGGCTGCGGGACGCCGACGACGCCGAGCCCTTCGTCCGGATCCTGGCCGCCGCCGGGGTCGCCGCGCTGGCCGCCGGCGAGGCCGAGCTCGGCGACATCCCCGACGATCTCGTACAGGCGTGTTCGCGCCACCGCCTTCCCCTGTTCGCAGTAAACGAGTCCGTTGCGTTCGCGACGATCACCGAGCATGTTGTTCGACAGGTGTCCGGGGAGCGGGCCGGGGACCTCGCCGCCGTCGTCGACCGGCACCGGCGGCTCATGACCTCCGGGCCCGCCGGGGGCGGGCCCGAGGTCGTCCTCGATCTGCTCGGCTCCGACCTCGACCTCCGGGCCTGGGTGCTCTCCCCCACCGGACGCCAGATCGCCGGCGCCGGAGAGCCCCTGGAGCCCGCCCTCGCCGCCACCCTGGCGGGCGAGCACCTCGCCGCCACCCGCACCGGGCGGCGCGGGCCGCACCGGCTGAACCTCGGCGGAAGCACCTACTCCCTCTTCCCGATCCGCAACACCGGGCGCGGCGCCGCGCCCGCCGCCCGGGACGTCCGCGAGACCGTCCTCTCCGACTGGCTGCTCGCCGTCGAGGCCGACGCCGGCGACTGGCCCGCCGCCCGGCTCGACCTGCTCCAGGGCGTCACCCAGCTCATCGCCGTCGAGCGGGACCGCCGCGACGCCTCCCGCACGGTGCGGCGACGGCTCGCCCAGGAGGTCCTGGAGCTCGTCCAGACCGGCGCCGCGCCCGCCGAGATCGCCGCCCGGCTCCGGGTCGCCGCGCCCGTGCTGCTGCCCGGGCTCGGCAGCGCCCCGCACTGGCAGGTCGTCGTCGCCCGCGTCGAGTGGGACGAGACCGCCGGGCAGGGCGGCACGCTCGACAGCGGGCCCGTCGCCCAGGCGCTCCTGGAGGAGATCCTGGTCGACCCCGCCAGCTCCGGCGCCGACTCCTCCGACCGCATCGCCGTCGCCCACAGCGGCGACGAGGCCATCGCGCTCGTACCGCTCGCCGCCGCGCCGCTGCCCGACAGCGAGGACGAGCCGCCCGCCGTCGCGCTCGGGCTGCACGCCGACGCGCTGCTCGCCGCCGTGCGGGCGCCGCTCTCCTCCGGGCTCTCCGACGACGGGCGCCTCACCCTCGGCGTCAGCGCCGCCGTGCACTCCGCCGAGGGGCTGCGCGGGGCCCTCGAAGAGGCCCGGCACGCCCGCCGCGTCGCCGCCGCCCGGCCGGGGCGGGTCTGCGCCGCCGGGCACCACGAGCTCGCCTCGCACGTGCTGCTCCTGCCGTTCGTGCCCGACGACGTCCGGCGCGCCTTCACGGCGCGGCTCCTCGACCCGCTGCGCGACTACGACCGGCGGCACAGAGCCGAGCTCATCCCTACGCTGGAGGCGTTCCTCGACTGCGACGGGTCCTGGACCCGCTGCGCCACCCGGCTCCACCTGCACGTGAACACGCTGCGGTACCGGGTCGGGCGGATCGAGCAGCTCACCGGGCGGGATCTGTCCCGGCTGGAGGACAAGCTCGACTTCTTTCTCGCGTTGCGGATGAGTTGATCTTTTCTTGTGTGATCCGTTCATCTCTTCGGGTGATCAACGGAGTTGACGGGGCGGCGGGTCTTCGCCGCCCCGTTCCGTGTTCTGGCGCCCGGTGGCGATCATCCTCCTTGTGAAATCTTTCACCCGACCCCTTGGCCCCGGGGCCGTGCGCGTGCTGAGATGCGCTCCTACTCACAGCTCGATGGCGCGCTCGGGGAGGGCAATGTGGCGTACGGCCGGGGAACCCCACTGGAGACGGCGGTCTGGAGACTCCGCTCCCGTGGTTGCTGGACGGACGCGGCCGAACTGCTCGCCCCACGCGCCACGGAACCCGGCGCGGCCCTGGAGCGGGCCGCCCTGCTGATCGAACGGTGCCTCTACACCGAGCAGGGCTGGGGCGACGCGGAGGACGCGCTGCGGGCGGCCGAGGCCGTCGCCCGCACCGACGAGGAGCGGGGGGCCGCCGCGTGCGAGCGGGGGTATCTCGCCTACGCCTCCACCCTGTTGGGGGTCCGGGACCGCGTCGACGAGGCCCGGGCCGCCCTGGGGCGGGCCGCCGCCCTGCTCGAACCCGAGTCCTCGGGGCGGGCTCTTCTCGATTTTCGGCGGGGGCTCATCGCGCAGAACCTCGGCGAGTCCCCGCAGGCCGCCCGCGCGGCCTACCGCAAGGCCCACGCCGGGGCCGCCGCCCACGGCGACTCGCTGCTGCTCTCGTTCACCTGGCGGCATCTCGCCGGGCTCGCCCTGCGCGAGGGCGAGCTGGCCGAGGCGCGGCACGGGTTCGCCGAATCCCTGCGGATCCGGGAGGAGTTGGGGTACCTCGTCGGGACCGCCCCGGCGCTCGCCTCGCTGGCCGAGGCCGAGGTCGAGCCCGAGGCGGGGCGGCTGCGGGCCGAGGCGTTGCGGCTGTTCCGGCTGTTGGGCGGGGTTCCCACCTGGCTCGCCTCTCAGTTGACGCCCCGGCCTGCCCTGTAGGGGTGGGTGCCGCGGGGGACGGGGAGGGGGTCGCGTTCCGGACTGCATGATTTACGGCGCGGGGCGGGTCACTGTGGGGAGCCACGCTCTTGTTCCGCGCCGCAAATCACGCTTTACGTCCGGAACGCGACCCCCTCCCCGTCCCCCGCTCCCGTCCGTCCGTCGTCAGCCGGTGGTGCGGTCCAGGAGCGTCAGGGACTCGTCCATGCCGATCAGGAGGGCCGCGTCCGGTGTCACCGCCACCGCCCTCACCGGCGGGCCCGGGCGGAAGGTGCGGTTTCCCTCAGGGCCGTGGAGCTGTACGGTGCCGTCCGCCCACGCCATCGCCACGAACGGGCCGTACGGCGTCTCCGCCGCGTGCAGTGCCACGACCGGGGACGGGCGTTCCGCCAGGGGGGTCGGGTCGGGGTCCTCGCCGGGGATCCAGCGGCGGACCGTTCCGTCTATGCCTCCGCTGCACACGAACGGGGTCTCCGACTCCACCGCCGCCACCGCCGTCACCCTGCCGCTGTGCGGCGCCGCCTGGTGCAGGCCGGTCAGGCCGAAGGCGTGCACCGAGCCCAGGCGGTCGCCCACGATCACCGAGCCCTGGATCGCGGCCAGGGCCGTGCCCGGGTGGCGGGTGAGGGTCGCCGCCACCGCTTCGGTGAGGCGCTGGAGGTACGGCGGGCGGGGGGCCGTGCCGGGGACCGGGTGGAGGCGGCCCCGTTCGTCCAGGAGCAGGACCGTGCCGTCGGGGGTGGGGGCCAGGGCCGTCACCCTGCCCCGGACCGGGTGGACCAGGCGGCCTCGCGGGTGGGCGTCCGCCGCGTTCAGGAGGTGGACCGTGCCGGTGCGGTCCGCCGCGAGGACCGTGCCGCCCTGGACCGCCAGCGCGGCTATGGGGCCCGGCCAGGGTGGGGTCACGTCGCCGGTGACCCTCGTCCACCGCACCTTCCACGGGGCCGGTCTCGCGGCCTCCTCCAGCGCGGGGGCGATCCTCGGGTCCGCTCCGTCGCCCAGGGACGTCAGGAGGGCCAGGGCGCGGTCCGCCGGGGTGGCGGCCGCGCACAGTGCCTGGCCCGCGCGCAGCCAGGCCGGGCGCAGGCCGCCGTGCTCGTCGTCCGCCTCGCGCACGTAACCCGCCGTGACGCGGTAGGGGTCCGCCGTGACCACCGCGGTGGGGTCGGAGAGGTCCGGGAGGTGCTCCTCTTGTGCGGGCGGGGAGGGTGGGGGCTCGTGCTGTTCCGCGTCGATCACGGTCGCTCTGGACGCGGTGAGGATCGCCTGTTCCGGTGTGGTCTCCCGGGTTTCCACGACGATCCGGATCCTGCCTTGTGTGGCCAGGTCCCTCAGCAGTTCGGCGATGCGGGTGGGTTCGGCCGCCTCGTGGAGGGCCGGGAGGAGCAGGATCGTGCGGGGGGTGCGGCCCGGCTCGGTGGTCGCCAGGACGTGGACCAGGTCGGCGGGGGATGCGGCGACCACGCCTAGGTGGGACGCGATCGCCCAGGCGGCGCCCAGGGCCGACTGGCCCGTCAGCGGGACGAGGGCGCGCGTGGTGCGGCGGCGGCCGGCGGCGCGGGGGGTCTGGCCGGCCAGCCAGTCGAGCAGGCCGGGGGCCTCGGTGACGAGGCAGAGGCGCGGGGCCTCGGGGTCCGTGAGCCAGCCGAGCAGGGCCGCGGCCCCGGGGCGCTCCGCGCGGACGGACGGCATGGGCACCTCTCGGTCGGCGCGGGCGCGACGGGTGTCGTGCTGACGTGGTCGACCTTAGTCGCCCGGGGCGCTCGCGTCGTCAGTCCTGCGCCCCCGCGAAATGCTCCCGTACGAGTGAGGAGACGACCTGGAGGTCCTGGGCGATCAGGGCGTCGAGCAGGGCGCTGTGCTCGGCGGCGTCCGCGACGAGTTCGCCGTGGGTGGTGGCGGGGGCGCTGACGAGCGGCCACTGGGAACGGCGGTGCAGGTCGTCGGCGATGAGCAGGAGCTGGCGGTTGCCCGCGAGGGCGAGGACGGCCCGGTGGAAGGCCCGGTCGGTCTCGGCGTAGTGGGCGCGGTCGCCGCGGGCGGCGGCGGCCCCGGTGGCCTCGGCGAGCGGGCGGAGTTCGGTCCAGCGGGCGGCCGGGACGGTGCGGGCCAGGCGGAGCATGACGGGGACCTCGATGAGGGCCCTGATCTCGGCGAGCTCGGCCAGTTCGGTCGGGGTGCGTTCGGTGACCCGGAAGCCTCGGTTGGGGACGACCTCGACGGCGCCCTCGGTGGCGAGCTGCTGCATGGCCTCGCGGACGGGGGTGGCGGAGACGCCGAAGCGTTCGCCGAGCGCGGGGGCGGAGTAGACCTCGCCGGGGACGAGTTCGCCGCCGACGAGGGCGGTGCGGAGGGCTTCGAGGATCTGGCCGCGGACGGAGTGGCGGCGGACCGGGCGGGGGGCCAGGCCGGGGGCGGGGTCCTCGCCGTGGGTGTGTTCGCCGCGGACGTCCTGGGCGCGGGTCTGTTCGGGGACCCTCGCCGCCGTGGCCGAGCGGTCCGTGGTCCGCTCGCGCGTACTGCCCTGCTCCACCCGGGTCCTCCTGCGCTTTGGTGCCGGGCCCGGCTCGCGGTGCCGGGGTCCCTTGTGCACGATAGGCGGACGGCGTCGCAGTTCAAACATGATGCGCATCGGGTAAGGTAAGGCTAACCTGCTAACGATCGCGATTCGGTGGTCCCGTATGGCCGTCCCCGCTCTGCTGCCGTCTCCCTCCGCCTCGCCCGTCGCGGCCTCCTACGCCCGGCTCGGCGAGGTCTTCCCCGGTCTGCGCGTCGACGAACACGAACGGGGCGCGCTGCTGCCCCGCGGTACGGGGTGGGTCGGCGCGGACGAGCTCGGGGCCGGCGAGGCCGCGCTGGACGCCTTCCTCGCCTGGGACGAGACGCAGGTACGCCGGGACTACGGGCGGTCGGCCCGGCCCGACGTGGTGGCCAGCTTCGGGCTGCACCGGTACGCCTGGCCCGCCTGCCTGCTGGTGACGCTGCCCTGGTTCCTGCACCGCCGGGTCCCCCGGCTGCCCGCGCGGGACGTGGCCTTCCACCGCGCCCTGGGACGCTTCGCGGTCCGGGTCGAGGAGTTCGCCTGCCTGCCCGGCGACCCCGCCGCCGCGCTGCCCGGCGCCCGCGTGGTGCCCGACGAGGAGGCGCTGCGCGCCGAGGTGCGGGCCTCCCTGGGCGAGCACTTCGAGGTGCTCCTGGCCGGCTTCGGGCCGCGGATGCGGCGGGGGCGGCGGGCGCTGTGGGGCATGGTCACCGACGAGATCGTCGAGGGGCTCTGGTACATCGGGGAGCTGCTCGGCGAGGAGCCGCGGGCCATGGCCGAGCTGGAGCTGCTCATGCCGCGCACGGCCAAGCCGTACGTGGGGCCGGCCGGCTTCCGCGAGCTGGCGGGCTCCGCCGAGGTCTGCGGCGCCTCCCGGGCCACCCGCGACCGCGCGACCTGCTGTTTCTTCTACACCCTGCGGCCCGAGGACACCTGCACGACCTGTCCGCGCACCGCCGACGAGGAGCGGGTGCGCAGGCTCGCCGCCGCGGGCTGACCGAGTCTTGCCCTTACGCCACCCTTCGGGGTGAGTCGATTCGTACGTAAGTTCCTTGTTCGGCAGGTCAGTTCGAGGCGATCCTACCTATTCGTATGGCCTGCGGACCCGATGGCGTGCTCTTGCCCCGAAACCCCGTGCCCGCCCGTTCCGGTCGGCCAGTATGGGCCGCCGTATCGGCCTAACTGCGAGGCACTACTGCGAGGCAAGGGACACCCCGATGAGACTGACCGACATATCGCTGGACTGGCTGCTTCCGGGCGGCGTGATGGTGGCGGGAGTCCTGACGGCGGTGGCGGTCCTCGCGCGCGGGAAGCGCGCCGGTGACCAGGCCGCGGCCGACGACTCCTGGGAGCGCAGCGAGGAGCGCCGCAGACGCAAGGAGGCGGTCTACGGCACCGCCTCGTACGTCCTGCTCTTCTGCTGCGCCGCGGTCGCGGCGGCGCTCTCCTTCCACGGGCTCGTCGGCTTCGGCCGGCAGAACCTCAACCTCACCGGAGGCTGGGAGTACCTGGTCCCGTTCGGCCTCGACGGTGCCGCCATGTTCTGCTCGGTGCTCGCCGTCCGCGAGGCCAGCCACGGCGACGCGGCCCTCGGGTCGCGCCTCCTGGTCTGGACGTTCGCGGGGGCCGCGGCCTGGTTCAACTGGGTGCACGCGCCGCGCGGCCTGGGCCACGCGGGGGCGCCGCAGTTCTTCGCGGGGATGTCCCTGTCGGCGGCGGTCCTCTTCGACCGGGCGCTGAAGCAGACCAGGCGGGCGGCGCTGCGCGAGCAGGGGCTGATCCCGAGGCCGCTGCCGCAGATCCGGATGGTCCGCTGGCTGCGGGCGCCCCGGGAGACCTTCGGCGCCTGGTCGCTGATGCTCCTGGAAGGCGTACGGACGCTGGACGAGGCCGTCGACGAGGTGCGCGAGGACCGCAAGGAGAAGGAGGCCAACCGGATCCGCAGGCGGGAGCAGGCGAAGCTGGACCGGGCGCGGCTGAAGGCGCTCAACCGGCAGCACCGGGCCTTCGGGCGCGGCGGCGGCCGTCAGGTGGAGGTGTCGGCCCTCGGGACCGGCACGGGTGCGGGCTCCGCGACGCCGGTGCAGGCCGCCGTCGCGGAGCCCGCCATAGCGGACCCCGGACAGTTGCCGCTTCGACACCGGCCCTCCCTGCAAGCCGTGAAGGGCGCTGAGACCCGGACCGTGGATCTCACCGCCGAGGACGACACCCAGACGCTGCCCCGGCTCGACTCCCTGGAGCGCAAGCTCGCGGATCTGGAGCAGCAGTTCGGCTGAGTCCGTTCACATGGACGGCGGGGCCGCCTCAGGCGGCCCCGCCGTTCAGTTCGAACCAGACCACCTTGCCCACCTCGCGGTTCTCCACTCCCCAGGAGTCGGCGAGCGCCCGGACCAGGAGCAGTCCTCTGCCGTGCGGGTCGTCGTCGGCGGGCCGGGCGCGCGGGGGGCGCAGTCCCGGGACGAAGTCCCTTACCTCGACCCGTAATTGCTCGGGCTCCACGGTGGCCGTCACGACCGCTCCGTCGCCCGTGTGGATCAGCGCGTTGGTCACGAGCTCGCTGGTGAGCAGTTCGGCGACGTCGCCGGCGCCGGGCGCGCCCCACGTCGCCAGGAACGCCCGCAAGGCGTGCCGCACCTCCGGGACCGCGGTGAGATCGGTGCGTCCCACCCTTCTGAGCAGTTGAGTCGGCTGTCGCGCCTCCCCGGCCATATCCCCCACCCCTGCGTCGGATCGAACAGGCTCACGGGGATGAATGCCCCCTGGGGAGGCGCGCATTCATGAACGTCAGGGGCGAGGCACGTTACGCAGGTTGGAACGGGCCATCTGGAGCATCCGACCCACTCCCCCGTCCAGGACGATCTTGCTGGCGGAGAGGGCGAAGCCGGTGACCATCTCGGCGCTGATCTTGGGCGGGATGGAGAGCGCGTTGGGGTCGGTGACGACGTCGACGAGGGCGGGGCCCTTGTGGCGGAAGGCGTCCTTGAGGGCGCTCGCGAGCTGTTTCGGCTTCTCGACGCGGACGCCGTAGGCGCCGGCGGCGCGGGCGATGGCGGCGAAGTCCGGGTTCTTGTTGGTGGTTCCGTACGAGGGCAGTCCGGCCACCAGCATCTCCAGTTCGACCATGCCGAGCGAGGAGTTGTTGAAGACGACCACCTTCACCGGGAGGTCGTACTGGACCAGGGTGAGGAAGTCGCCCATCAGCATGGTGAAGCCGCCGTCGCCGGACATCGAGACGACCTGGCGGTTCCGGTCGGTGAACTGGGCGCCGATCGCCTGGGGCAGGGCGTTGGCCATGGAGCCGTGGCTGAAGGAGCCGATGATGCGGCGGCGTCCGTTGGGGGTGAGGTAGCGGGCGGCCCACACGTTGCACATGCCGGTGTCGACGGTGAACACGGCGTCGTCGTCGGCGAGTTCGTCGAGGACGGAGGCCACGTACTCGGGGTGGACGGGGACGTGTTTCTCGACCTTGCGGGTGTATGCCTTGACCACGCCTTCCAGGGCGTCGGCGTGCTTCTTCAGCATCTTGTCCAGGAAGCGGCGGTCCGCCTTGGCCCGGACCCGCGGGGTGACGCAGCGCAGGGTCTCGCGGACGTCGCCCCAGACGGCGAGGTCGAGCCGGGAGCGCCGGCCGAGCCGTTCGGGCCGCACGTCGATCTGGACGATCTTGACGTCGTCGGGCAGGAAGGCGTTGTACGGGAAGTCGGTGCCGAGCAGGATCAGCAGGTCGCACTCGTGGGTGGCCTCGTAGGCGGCGCCGTAGCCGAGCAGTCCGCTCATGCCGACGTCGTACGGGTTGTCGTACTGGATCCACTCCTTGCCGCGCAGGGCGTGCCCGACGGGGGCCTTCACCCGGGCGGCGAAGTCCATGACCTCGGTGTGGGCGCCCGCGGTGCCGCTGCCGCAGAACAGCGTCACCCGTTCGGCTGAGTCGATCATCCGGACCAGGGCGTCGATCTCGCCGTCGCCGGGGCGGACCGTGGGCCGGGCGGTGACCAGGGCGATCTCGGCGGCCTTGTCGGGCGCGGGCTCGGAGGCGACGTCGCCGGGCAGCGAGACGACGCTGACGCCGCTCTGGCCGACCGCGTGCTGGATGGCGGTGTGCAGCAGCCGGGGCATCTGCTTCGGGTTGGAGATGAGCTCGCTGTAGTGGCTGCACTCGCGGAACAGCTGGTCCGGGTGGGTCTCCTGGAAGTAGGAGAGGCCGATCTCGCTGGACGGGATGTGGGAGGCCAGGGCGAGGACCGGGGCCATCGAGCGGTGGGCGTCGTACAGGCCGTTGATGAGGTGCAGGTTGCCCGGTCCGCAGGAGCCGGCGCAGGCGGCGAGCCGGCCGGTGATCTGGGCCTCGGCGCCCGCCGCGAACGCGGCGACCTCTTCGTGCCGCACCTGGATCCAGTCGATGGCGGAGTTGCGGCGGATCGCGTCGACGACCGGGTTCAGGCTGTCGCCGACCACTCCGTACAGGCGCTGGACGCCCGCGCGGACGAGGATGTCGACGAACTGTTCTGCGACGTTCTTCTTGGCCATGGATCCATCAACCCATGGCCCGACGGGTTACGCCTCCCAGACCGCGGCCCCGGTGCGGTCGTCGGCGTAGCCGGTGACGCGGAGCTGGGTGTCGGCGAGGAAGGCGGCGAGTCCGGGGGGCTCCGCGCCGGCCCAGCGGTCGGCGAGCTCGCGGGCGAGGGCGGGTTCGCCGCGCAGCGGCTCGGCGAGGCCCGGGGAGGCGAGCAGCAGGGTGTCGCCGGGGCGGGCGACGGAGGCGCGGAAGCGGAAGGGTTCGGCGGGGGGCGGGGGCGGCTCCGCCGGGACTTTCAGGGCTGGGTTGGGGGGTGGGGGGACGCCCAGGTCCGTCGTGGGGGTTTCGGCGGGCGCGGGGGGCGGCGAGCCGAAGCCGACGACGGGGGCGCCGGGGGCGGGCTCCGGGAGGAGGGGTTCGATGTCCTGCCAGGCGCCGTCGCGGAGCCGGAAGAGGCCGCCGGTGCCGAGGCCGAAGAAGATCCGGGTGCGGCAGCCGGGGTCGGCGGAGAGCAGCAGGCAGCGCAGGCCCGCCGTGTACTCCGCGGGGGTGAGGCCGAGCTCGGCGGCGCGGGCGCGGAGCCGGGTGGTGGTGCGGTCGGTGAGCCGGTGGAGGCCGGATTTGAGGTCGCCGCGGCGGCCGGTGCGGATGTCGTCGGAGAGCCGGGCGTGGCTGCGGCCGACGGCTTCGGCGATCCAGCGGCAGGCGTCGGCGGCGGCGAGGTGGGCGTGGTCGGAGGCGCGGGGTCCGGCGGCGACGGCGACGAGGACGAGGGCGGCCTCGGCGTGGCCGAAGCGGGCGGTGAGGAGGGCGTCGCGGCGGGGTTCGCCCCGGTAGCGGGCGGAGTCGCCGCGGACGGAGGCGGCGCGCAGGGTGTAGGTGCCGTAGCGGGCTCCGTCGAGGACGGTGTCGGCGACCAGGGCGGCGAGTGCGTCGGGGCGGGCGGCGGGCAGCGCGGTGGGCTCGGGCTCGTAGGTGGGCGGCCGGGTCCCGACGTGGCCGGCGCGGGGGCGGGGGGCGGGGACCTGGAGGGTGGGCTCGGGCGGTTCCTCAGGCGGCGGGGGCGGGGCCGGTTCGTCGGTGGCGAGCTCCCAGGGCGGCGCCTCGGGGGCGGCCGTCGTGGTGCCCGCGGTCGTGGCGCCCGCCGTCGTGGTTTCCGCCGTCGTGGTGCCCGCGGCGGAGTCGAAGCGCTCGTCGAGGCTGTCGGAGGTCGCGACGGGCCCGGTGTCCGGGGCCGCGGCGTCGTAGAGCTTGTCCCACCAGTTGTCCCCCTGCTGAGTCATGCCCTTATTGTCCACCGCACAGGCCGCCAGAAAACGGGACATCCGGAAATGTCTCGCGGAAGTCGGATGGCCCGATGGCCGGATGGAATGAATGGTCCGCCGGGCGACCCCACCCCCCACGGGAAGGACGCCCGGCGGACCGGCGTGATCAGCGCACGTCGTAGGCGCGGACCACGGTCTGGGTGACGGAGTTGCCCCGGGCGTCCGTCAGTTCGGTCTTCAGGGTGACCTGCTTGCCGGTCGCGCCCGCGTGGTTCACGGTCGCGGTCCAGCCGCCGCCCTGCCGGGAGACCCGGGCCGGGATCCAGGTCTCGCCCCCGTCGTAGGAGTACGAGAGCCTGGCCGAGGTGAGGGCCGCGGGGGTGTAGCCCGCGTGACCCGTCGCGCCGAGGCCGATCCGCTGTCCGTCGGTCGCGGCGAGGGTCTTGAGTCCGTCCTCCGGAAGGTCGTACCGGGGGAAGAGAATCGGGATGCCCTGAGAATAGACGCTCTCGTCGAGCTTGGAGGTGAATTTCCAGGCCGAGTTGACGGATGTGGAGCGGGCCCACACCCGGCTGCCGAGCTTCATGGTGTTCTGTTCCAGCGTGTACGTGCCGGGCGCGGACGGCACCTCGAAGGCTCCGGACGGCCAGCCGGTCTCGCCGATGACCTCGCCGTCCTTGCTCAGGCGGAGGTTGCCGATGTCACCGAAGGAGCCGGGCTCGGCGTGGTGGGTGGTGTCGCCCCACATGGCGTCGGCGAAACCGATGAGGTTGCCCTGGCGTTCGGCGACGAGGACCGGCGCGCCGGTCGCGTCGCGCGGGGCGGTGGGGGCGATGACGCCGTCGTACCAGCCTTCGGTGCGGCGCTCGCCGGGGGTGTAGCGGTGGGTGGCGCCGACCATCAGCTCGCCGAAGGGGAAGCTGCTGCCGATGAGCTGCCGCCAGGAGGTGTCGCCCGCGCTGTAGTACTCGGTGCGGGCGCCGGGGGCGGCGACGGTCTCCAGGGAGCCGAAGGTGACGGCGGTGCCGTCCGGCCGGTAGGCGGCGGGGAACTCCATGAAGTCGGCGGCGACGCCGGCGGAGCCGTAGCGGGAGTCGGTGCGGCCGAGGTCGCGGTCCCGGACCCGGTAGGCGCGGTCGTCGCGGACCTGGCCGGTCTCGGGGAACGCCAGGTTGTAGAGGTAGGGGCTCTTCGCGGTGGCCTTCCAGGTGAGCGTGGTCTCGCCGGTGCGGAGCCTGCCGAGCAGGGCGGCGGCCTCGTCGGCGGGGAGGGAGAGGACCGGCAGGACCGGTCCGGTGAAGCCGCCGCCGGGGTACCAGCGGCCCGGGGCCTGGTGGTACGTGAGGACGGCGACGGCGCCGGCCTCCTTGGCGTCGCGGGCGAGGCCGCCCGCGTCCTCGCTGTCGTCGGGGAGGCGGACCAGGGCGATCCGGCCCTTCACCCCGGCGGCGGCGAGCTCCTCGGGGGTGCCGGTGCCCGCGTCGACGAGCCGGGCGGAGCCGGTGCCGTCGAGGTTGTCGGAGGTGAGGGAGGCGGTCAGCGGGTGCAGTCGCAGGCCGTCGCGGGTGGCGAGGCGCTCGATCTGCGGGGCGGCGGCCCGCCAGTAACTGCCGAACTCGAAGTCGCCGTCGGCGGCGCGGCCTTCGACCGAGGCGTAGTAGGCGCGGACGGTGCGGGGACCGGTGGCGGTGCCGGCGTGCAGCCAGGTGTCGTCCCAGGAGCGGGCGAACGCGAGGGTCGCGCCGCGGGGCTCGGACGGCTTGTCGGTGCGGACCGACAGGCGGTGGGCGGCGCGGGCGTCGAGGACGACGGTGGTGTCCTTGCGCAGCTCCAGCTGCGGGCGGGCCAGGTAGCTGATCGAGTCGATCAGCCCGGTGTCCGTACCCGCGTCGGGGGTGGCGACGAAGGAGGAGAGGAAGTAGCTTCCGGCGCGCAGGCGGTAGACCTGGTCGGCGGAGCCCTCGTTGAAGCGGCGGGAGCCGCTGGAGTCGTCGGTGCCGATGACGTCGAGCGAGGAGGCGCCGTCGGCGGGCCTGCCCTGGCGGTCGATCAGCTTGACGCGCAGGGTGACGGTCTCCGGCTCGACGTACAGCGCGAACGGGGTGGCGACGCGTACGCCGCCGGGGCCGGTGGCGACCACGCGCCCGGTGACGTCGCCGTACTGGGCGCGCTCCAGGTGGGCGGCCGGGTCGAGGCGGAGCGGGACGCGGACGGTCGCGCCGGCCGGGACGGTGACGGTGCGTGCGTCGAGGCGGGCGAGCGGGGAGCGGACGGCGGAGCCGTCGTTGCCGGTGACCTTCTCGACGGCCAGGCTCAGGGTGACGGGCTTGGCGCCGGTGTTGGTGTACGGGACCGACGCGGTGGTGCGGTCGGTGCGGTCCTGGGGCCAGTTGAAGGTGCCGCCCTGGACGGCGGGGGCGCCGAGGACGGTCTGTCCGATGGCGGCCTTCACGTCGAGCCGGCCGCCGCCGACCTGGCGGGTGTCGCCGGGGACGCGGCTGTCGGCGGAGGAGACGAGGGCGGCCTTGATCTGCTGGCCGGTCCAGTCGGGGTGGCGCTGCTTGACGATGGCGGCGGCGCCGGCGACGTGCGGGGTGGCCATGGAGGTGCCGGACATCGACTGGTAGGCGTAGACGCCGCGGCCGCCGGCCGCCGCCGCGGAGATGTCGACGCCGGGGGCGGCGATCTCGGGCTTGAGGGTGTGGCCCGCGTCGGAGGCCGGGCCTCGGCTGGAGAACCACGCGGTGGAGTCGTCGCGGTCGACGGCGCCGACGGTGAGCACGCTGGGGGCGCAGCCGGGGGCGGAGACGGTGTTGTTGCCGGGGCCGGAGTTGCCGGCGGCTATCACGAACAAGGTGCCTTTGTTCTGGGCGAGTTGTTCGGCGGCGGCGCTCATCGGGTCGGTGCAGTCGGTCTCGGAGGGGTTGCCGAGACTCATGGAGACGACGTCGGCGCCCTGGGCGACGGCCCATTCCATGCCGGCGATGATCCACGAGGTGGCGCCGGAGCCGGAGTCGTCGAGGACCTTGCCGTTGAGGAGGGCGGCGCCGGGGGCGACGCCCTTCTTCTTGCCGCCGCTGGCGGCGCCGGAGCCGCCGACGGTGGAGATGGTGTGGGTGCCGTGGCCCTGGCGGTCGTCGGCGCCGTCGGAGTCGGTGAAGTTCTCCGAGGCGACGATCCGGCCCTTGAGGTCGGGGTGTTCCGCGTCGGCGCCGGTGTCGAGGACGGCGACCTTGGTGCCGGTGCCGTCGTAGCCGGCGGCCCACGCCTCGGGGGCGTGCACCTGGGCGGTGGAGCGCTCCAGGGTGGCCTGGACCTTGCGGTCGAGCCACAGCTTCTTCAGACCGCCGCCGGCGGCCGAGCGGGCGGCGGCGGGTCCGGTGACGTCGGCCCAGAAGGTGGCGGCCTGCTTCTTGTCTGCGGTGAGCGCGACGGCGTCGACGGTCCTGAGGACCTGGCCGCGGGTGGCGCCGCGCGGGGCGGGCGGGACGGAGCGGGCGGTCGCCAGGTCGGTGCCGTAGACGGCGATCAGCGGCAGGGTGGCGGAGCCGGCGTCGTCGTAGCCCTGGCGGACCAGTCCGGTGACGTTGAAGAGCTCCTCGTCGACGCGGCCGGCGGCCAGCGCGGGGGTGGCGCCCTCGGGGTAGACGTACAGGTCCTGGCCGGCCCGGCGGGTCTGCACGAGGGGCACGGTGCCGTCCTCGCGGGGCAGCGCGGCGGCGGCCGGGTTGCCGTCGGCGTCGCGGGTGACCAGCACCCGGTCGCCGGTCACCAGGGTCACGGTGGCGGGCCGCTGCCCGTTCTGCCCGTTCTGGCCGGCCTTGGCGCCGACCAGCGGACGCTTGCCGGTCGCCTGGACGTCCTGCGGCGCTTCGGCCGCGGACGCCGCGACCGCGGTGACGGCCAGGACGGCGGCGGTCGCTGCCCCCAGGGCCGTACGCGAAATCGGGCGCATCGCTCTCCCCATCTGATTCCGGTCATGAAGGCATAAAAGGCTTATGACCAGAGGCTGTTGGTGCTGCGGTGGCGCCACATTGGCAGAGGTGAGGGTGGTGCAGGCAGGATGGGCGCGGCGGGAATGCGCCGTGGCCGTTTCCCGCCAGAGCGCGAACGGAACGAAGGCGTCCGGTGAACGTCCGGCGAATGTCCGGGTCGTCCGGTGACGTCCGGTGAGGGGTGGGGTCAGCGATGCTGGGTGCGATAGGACTCGACGAGCGGCAGGAGTCCGCCTACCGGGCGCTGGTCGCGCTGGGCGCGGCGGAGGTCGCCGACCTGGCGCACCGGCTCGCGCTGCCGGAGACCGACACCGAGCGGGCGCTGCGGCGGCTGGAGTCCCAGGGCCTGGCCGCCCAGTCCTCGGCGCGCACCGGGCGCTGGGTCGCCGCGCCGCCCGGGGTGGCGCTGGGCGCGCTGCTCACCCAGCAGCGGCACGAGCTGGAGCAGGCGGAGCTGGCGGCGGCGCTGCTGGCGCGGGAGTACCGCGCGGAGGCGACCGAGCCGGCCGTGCACGACCTGGTGGAGGTGGTGACGGGCGCGGGGGCCGTCACCCACCGCTTCCTCCAGCTCCAGCTCGGCGCGACCGAAGAGGTCTGCGCGCTGGTGACGGGCAAGCCGATCGCGGTGTCGGGGATGGAGAACGACGCGGAGGCGCAGGCGGCGGAGCGCGGGGTGGGCTACCGGGTGGTGATCGAGCGCGAGGTGCTGACGCTGCCCTCGGGGCTGATCGAGCTGTCGGCGGCGCTGGGCCGCGAGGAGCGGATCCGGATCGTGGACCGGGTGCCGACGAAGCTGGTGATCGCGGACCGGGCGCTCGCGATGGTGCCGCTGACCGGGCGCGGCGCGGAGCCGGCCGCGCTGGTGGTGCACGCGAGCGGGCTGCTGGAGTCGCTGATGGGGCTGTTCGAGTCGGTGTGGCGGGAGGCGCTGCCGCTGCGGCTCGGCGCGGGGGCCCTGGTGACGGAGGACGAGACGCCGGGGCCGGACGCGACGGACCTGGAGATCCTGTCGCTGCTGCTGGCCGGGATGACGGACGCGAGCGTGGCGAAGCAGCTGGAGCTGGGGCTGCGCACGGTGCAGCGGCGGGTGAAGGGGCTGATGGAGCTGACGGGGGTGACGACCCGGCTGCAGCTGGGCTGGCACGCGTACGAGAAGGGGTGGGTGGCGCGGCGGTAGGGGCGGGCGGGGCGGGGGCGGCTCTTGGGCCCTGGGGTCATGGCCCAAGGTCCAGGGGTGGGCGTGGGCACGCCAAGGCGTGGCCGTATCGTGGCGGCCTGTTCTCGTCCGCCGGCCCCCGGCTTCCGGATCCGGGCCCCCGGCTTCCGGATCCCGGATCCCAGCCCCCGGGCCCGCTATCCCGGATCCCTTCCCGCCCAGGAGCACCCCATGAACGGAAGGCGCCTGCGCGCCCTGCTGGCCTTCGCCGCCCCGATGCTGGAGGACGGGGAGCGGGTGGAGGTGACCTCGCTGATCAACCTGAGCTCGGTCACGGTGCGCCGCACGGCCGCCTACGGGGTCGCCTCCGCGCTCCTGAGCGGCGGGGCGCTGGCCGTGGTGCCGGTGCCGGTGCCGATGTACCTGGTGATGACCGACCGGCGGCTGCTGGTCTTCCGGATGGACCGGGTGACGGCGAAGCCGGTCGAGCACGCGATGACGATCCAGCGCGCCCACCTCTACCGCTCGGAGATCAGGGAGCGGATCCTCAACTCCTCGTTCGTGCTCTCCTCGCCGTACAGCGAGACCTCGCTGAAGCTGGTCTTCCCGCTGATCGACCGCAAGGCCCGCGACCTGGTCGCCGCGGCGCTGCCGCTCGCCGTCGGCTGACCCGTACGTACCGCGCGACCTGCGCGGACACGCGGATTCCGGCACCCTTGGCAGATGGGTGTGTGGCAGCTCCTGCTGATCGCGATGGTGATGCTGCTCGGACTGTTCGGGGTGCTGACGCCCGGCGTGCCGGGGACGTGGCTGGTGTGGGCCGGGGTGCTCTGGTGGTCGCTGCACGAACAGACCGGGCTCGCCTGGATCCTGCTGGTCTCCTCGACGGGGCTGCTGCTCCTCACCCAGGTGGTCGTGTGGCAGCTGCCGCCGCGCCGCTTCCGGGGCGTGGGCATCACCCGGCGGATGGTCGGGTACGCGGGGGCGGGCGCCCTGCTGGGCTTCCTGCTGGTCCCGGTGGTGGGCGCGATCCCCGGTTTCGTCGGCGGCGTCTACCTCTCCGAGCGGCTGCGCCTCGGCGGCCACGGCCAGGCCCGGGCGGCCACCCGCACGGTGATGCGGGCGGCGGGCACCAGCGTGCTGGTGGAGCTCTTCGCGTGCCTGCTGATCGTGGGGGCTTGGGCGGGGGCGGTGATCTGGGGGTGAGGGGCCTCAGGGCGTGAGGCGGAGGTAGCGGGCCGCGTACGAGCGCCAGGGGCTCCACTCCGGGTGGTCCGGCAGGCCCTCCGGGGCGACGTCGGGGTCGCCGAGGGCGCGGGTGCGGATGGCCGTGGCCGCGCGGGCGGTCAGGCCCGGCACGGTGGCCAGCGCGGCGGCGGTGGCCGCCCGGTCGGCGCCGGGGTCGAGCCGGAGGGTGCCGTCGTCGAGCGCGCGGGCCAGCGGTCCGGCGACCGGGTCGGCGGTGAGGGCGGCGGGCTCGGGGAAGACGTGGGTGAGGCCGCCGCAGGGCGTCTCCAGCGGAGTGCCGTGCGCGGCGAGCAGCCGGGCGGCCCGGTCCGGGCCGGCCAGGGTCCGTACCGCGAACTCCTCCGGCTCGGCCGTGCCCGGCGAGCGGACGCCGGGGCGGGCGGCGACCTCGGCGGCGAGCGCGGGGTCGGCGCCGAGGCGTTCCGCGACGGCGTACGGGTCGGCGTCCAGGTCGAGCAGGCGGCGCAGCCGCTGGACGGCGGTGGTGAGGTCGCGCAGCTCGGTGAGGTGGAGGCGGGCCTCCAGCCAGCGGCCCGGGGAGCGTTCGTCGACGGAGACGATCCCGGTGCCGTACGGGAGGCGCAGGGTGCGCCGGTAGGTGCGGGCGCCGGGCGCGCCGACGACCTCCTCGACACCGGGCAGGACCTCGGCGGCGAGCAGGTCGAAGACCTCGCCCGCGGCGTACGGGCCGCGGTGGGCCAGCCGCAGCGGCACCCCGGCGGCCAGCGCGGGGCGCGGCCCGGCGCCGGTGCCCGTGCCGGATTCCTCGCGGAGCCGGGTGGGGGTGCGGGCGTAGACGGCGCGGATGGTGTCGTTGAACTGGCGCACGCTGGCGAAACCGGCCGCGAAGGCGATCTCGGTGACGGGCAGGCCGGTGGTCTGGAGCAGCAGCCGCGCGGTGTGGGCGCGCTGGGCGCGGGCCAGGGCGACGGGCCCGGCGCCGAGTTCGGCGGTGAGCTGGCGCTGCACCTGGCGGGCGCTGTAGCCGAGGCGTACGGCGAGGCCGGGGACGCCCTCCCGGTCGACGACGCCGTCGCCGATCATGCGGACGGCGCGCCCGACGACGTCGGCCCGGACGTTCCATTCGGCGGAGCCGGGCACGGCGTCGGGGCGGCAGCGGCGGCAGGCCCGGAAGCCGTGGCCCTGGGCCGCGGCGGCGGTGGGGAAGAAGCTGACGTTGCGCCGCTTGGGGGTGACGGCGGGGCAGCTGGGGCGGCAGTAGATGCCGGTGGTGGAGACGGCGAAGAAGAAGACCCCGTCGAAGCGGGCGTCGCGGCTGCTGACGGCTTCGTAACGGGTGTCCGTGGCGGTGGCTGTGACCGTGGCCGTGCGCGTGCCCGTACCCGCGCCTGTGCCCGTATCCGTATCCGTATCCGTGTCCTCCATGCCCTCCAGTGTGCGGGAGGTCCCCGGCCCTCGGCTGGCGGTTTTCGGACGCCGAGCCGGGGTGCCTGGGGACGCACGGACACGCGGACACGCAGACACGCGGACACGCGGACACGCGGACACGCGGACACGCGGACAGACGTCAGCGGATGCGGCCCCGCTTGATGTCCATGGCCGCGCGGCCCTCCGCTCCCTGGCGCTTCCAGTTCTTGAGCATCTCGGTGCGCAGGCGGGCGTCGGTCTTGGCGGCGAGCCGCCGGTTCTCGCGGAGCAGCTTGCGGTAGCTGTCCAGGCGGCGCTCGGGCAGGGTGCCGTCGGCGATGGCGGCGGTGACGGCGCAGCCGGGCTCGCTCTCGTGGGCGCAGTCGGGGAAGCGGCAGTCGCCCGCCAGGTCCTCGATCTCGCTGAAGACCTGGCCGACACCCGCCTCGGCGTCCCAGAGTCCGACGCCCCGCAGGCCGGGGGTGTCGATGAGCACGCCGCCGCCGGGCAGGGCGAGCAGGTTGCGGGTGGTGGTGGTGTGGCGGCCCTTGCCGTCGACGTCGCGGGCGGCCTGGACCTCCATGGCGTCCTGGCCGAGCAGCGTGTTGGCGAGGGTGGACTTCCCGGCGCCGGACACGCCGAGGAGCACGCTGGTGCCGCCGGCGGCGACCGCGTGGAGCACGTCGAGCCCCTCGCCGGTCAGCGAGCTGACCGGCAGGACCTGGACGCCGGGGGCGACCGTCTCGACGTCCTCGACCAGGTAGGAGAGGCCGACGGGGTCGGGGACGAGGTCGGCCTTGCTCAGCACGACGAGCGGCTGGGCGCCGGACTCCCAGGCGAGCGCCAGGAAGCGCTCGATGCGCCCGAGGTCGAGCTCGACGGCGAGCGAGACCGTGATGATGGCGTGGTCCACGTTGGCGGCGAGGATCTGCCCCTCGGACCGCTTGGAGGAGGTGGAGCGGGCGAACGCGGTACGGCGGGGCAGGCAGGCCCGTACGTACCGGGGGTCACCGGCGCCCTCGGGGTCGACGGCGGCCCAGTCACCGGTGCAGATCACCCGCAGCGGGTCGTGCGGAGTGACGAACGCGGTGTCGGCGCGGACGAGCCCGGCCTCGGTGACCAGGTCGCACTGGCCCCGGTCGACCCGGACGACCCGGCCGGCCAGCAGGCCCTGCGCGGCGTACGGGGCGAACGCGGCGGCCCAGTCCTCGTCCCAGCCGTAGGCGGCGAGCGGGTTCCGGTCAGCGGAGAGGGAAGACGGGTGGAGCGGAACGTTGAACAAGGGGAACCCTTCGAAGGGTGGCCCCGGCGGCGCGCTCCAGCGCGCGGAATTCGAGTGGGTGTCAGCCGGAGACCACAGGGGTGGGAACGATGAACTCCTGAATGCGGGCAGAGCCCGTCACCGTGACAGTCATCAATGTCCTCACCTCCTGCTTCTTCTCTACGAACCGACAGCGCGCCCTGGGCGGCGACGCAGCCGCACCGTGGAACGAGCAGAACCATAGCCCCGCCCCAGGCCAGGGCACCACCGATTAAATCCGGAGCCCCGCCGATCAGAACGCGTGGAGGTACACCCGGGCCTTGCCGCCCGCCAGGTCGTACACGTACACGTCGATCCACTGGACGCTGCCGCGCCGGGAGTCCCGCACGCACGGCGGGCACACCCCGGCCCAGCGGGCGCCCTTGAGCGTCTGCGGCTCCGGCAGACCCAGGTGCCCGAAGAGTTCGCGACTCGGCGGGACGTCCACGGCTTTGGTGTGGATCGGCTTCTCGGAACGAAGGCCCTCCGCGACCCGTACGGCCGTCGCCGCGTCCGTGACGAAGGAGAGAAGGTAGACGTCTTCTCTGGGGTTGACCTGAACCGCGCCCTTCACCTCCGCGGCGCCCGCCGGAACGCCGACCTTCATGAAGTCGGCGGCCTGCCGCGCGCCGGCTCCCTTCTCCCAGTACGGGTAGGGGTCCCGCGAGGCGCGGTCCCGGTCGGCGGTGGAGCACGAGCTCAGGAGCAACGAGGCGGCCAGCACCGTCAGCAGACGCCGGGTGGTCTTGCGCGTGCCATGGTGGAAGGTCGAGCCGCTTCCCCGCATGTCGAACTCCCGGGCGATGCCCATCTCGTGCGACCGTCCCCTCTCGTCGTCCCGGATCACGATGCCGCCGGGGAACATCGTCTCCTTGGCGTGGTCCCCGTTGTATCGGTCCCCGGCATCGACCTGGTAGTCGAGGGAGACCTTGGGGTCACCGTCCGCGCCCGGGCTTACCGGCACCATGCCGGAGATGCTCCGTCCGTGTGCGCCGACCGGGTGGAACCACTCGTCGCTACGGAAGCCCGCAGGGGTGCCAAGCATTCTCCGGGCGGTCATCTGCCGGTGGTGGTGTGCCTCGGGTGCTCGGGTAGGTTCGTACCCCGGGCCGTCGCCCGCCGGGAGCGCCGGCGCGGTCCGCGCGTGCGTGACCGATTCCGTGCGCCTGCGACAGATCAAGAGCGATGGGGTGGGCCGCATGCGGCGGCGTCGAATATGGGGGACGGCCGCGGCCGTCGTGGCCGGGCTCACCGGGGTGTTGGTCCTTCAGGGCGCGACCGGGGACACCGGCGGCGGTGACGGCGCGGGCGGCGGCGGGCCGGTCCGGGCCGAGACCCGTTCGCTGGGGCTGACGACCTCCGCCGGCGGGCGCGCCGCGACGCTGGGGCAGCGGGACACCGAGCGTTTCAGCATGCTCGGCGTCACCTGGACCGATCCCTCGGCCCGGATCACCGGCACCGTCGAGGCCCGCACCCGCGCCGCCGGCACCGACCGGTGGGGGCGCTGGGTGCGCCTGGACGGCGACAGCGGCGAGGGCGAGCGCGACGCGCGGCGCGGCGGCACCGAGCCCGCCTGGGTCGGCGACTCGGACGGCGTGGAGGTCCGCGTGGTGGCGGGCGGCCGGGCCTCGGCCGCGCTGCCCGCCGGGCTGCGCCTGGACATGGTCGACCCGGGCCGTTCGAAGGCGAGCTCGCTGGATCCGGCGGCCTTCGCCGTCGAGGGCGCCCCGGCCGCCGACGAGACCGCCGACCCGGGCTCCTCGCCGTCGGGCGAGCCGACGCCGGACGGCGGTACGGCCACGGCCACCGACCCGGCGGTCCCGACCGCCCCGACCGGTCCCACGCCGGACGGCTCGGCCTCGCCGACCGACTCGGCGAGCCCCTCGGGCCCGGCGACCGACACCGCATCCCCCTCGCCTTCGGCCTCCTCGGCCACCGCCTCGCCGACGCCGTCCCCGACGGTGACCGGTCCCCCGTCCACGGCGCCCCGGCCGCCGATCCGCACCCGCGCGCAGTGGGGCGCCGACGAGTCGATCAGCCCCGAGGCCCCGGGCTACCTGCCGGACGGGAAGGTGAGGGCGGTCGTGGTCCACCACACCGCCGAGTCGAACGACTACTCCTGCGCCGACGGCCCCCGAGTGGTGCGTGGCATCTACACGTACCACGTGAAGGTGCAGGGCTGGAAGGACGTCGGCTACAACTTCCTCGTCGACAAGTGCGGTGTCGTCTACGAGGGCCGCAAGGGCGGGGCGGACCGTCCGGTGCAGGGCGCGCACGCCTACGGCTTCAACGCCGAGACCACCGGCGTCTCCGTGCTCGGCACCTACGTCCAGAGCGCCCCGCCCACCGCCGCCATGGTCTCGGTGGCCCGGGTCGCCGCCTGGAAGCTCGGGCAGTACGGGGTGGACCCGAAGGGCACCGCCACGCTGACCGCGGGCAGCGCCGGGGCCAACTACTTCAAGAAGTCCTGGGCCGCGGGCGCCCGGATGACGTTCCCGACGATCCTCGGGCACCGCGACAGCTACAACACCCAGTGCCCCGGCAACGCCTTCTACGCCCAGCTCGGCACCATCCGGAACTGGGCGGCCGGCCCGGTCACCGGCCTGACCGTGAAGAGCGTCGCCGGCGCGAGCCACACGAACGCGGGGTACGTCACCCGCGGCCCGGTCACCGTCGGCTGGAGCTCGACCACCCCGGCGGACCTGATCGCCCGTCACGAGCTGCTGCTCGACGGCAAGGTCGTCGCCACCGCCCCCGGCTCCGCCGTCTCCGCCGCCGCGATCGTCCCGGCCGGCACCCACACCCTCCAGCTGCGGGCCGTGCACCAGTCGAAGCGGACGGCCACCGCCCCCGCCCTGACCGTCGTCGGCGACACCACCGCGCCCCGCTTCTCCGCCGCGCCCACCGCCGAGCTGACCACCGGCACCGCGACCGCGTCCGCCGCGCCGGTGAAGCTGCGCTGGAAGGCGGCCGACGCCGTCGCGCTGCGCGATGTGCGGCTGACCTCGCCCGCCGTCACCTACGGCCCCACCGCCACGGTCTCCGGCGTCCTCGGCGCCCGCCCGGGCACGGCCACCCCCTGGACGCTGACCGCCTACGACCTCGCGGGCAACAAGGCCGCGGCCGGGGTCTCCGCCACCCCGGTGATCCTCCAGGAGACCGCGGCGGCCCGCTCCGGCACCTGGGCCGCCAAGTCCTCGGCGAACTACCTGGGCGGCGCGTCCTACTCCAGCGGCACCAAGAACGCGTCGCTGAGCTGGACCTTCACCGGCCGCTCGGCCGCCTGGGTGGTCTCCCGCTCCGCCGCCTCCGGCCAGGCCCACGTGTACGTCGACGGGGTCAAGGCCGCGACCGTCGACCTCAAGTCCGCGACCACCCGCTACCGGGACGTCGTCTGGACCAGGACCTGGGCGGGCAGCGGCAAGCACACCGTGAAGATCGTGGTCGTCGGCACCGCCGGCCGCCCGACCGTCACCACGGACGGGCTGATCCACCTCAAGTAGCGGCCCGGGAGCCTCCGGGAGTCCCCCGGAGCCCCTGGGAGCCCGCGGCCCCGGTGTCCGATCCGTACAAGACGGACGGCCCGGGGCCGTCTACGTTCGTGGCCATGGACACCACGCACGACACCTCCACCGACACGGCCGCCCCGCCGCCCGTCCCCCGCCTCGACGTCATCGGTCTCGTCACCGCCGACATGGGCGCCTCGCTCGCCTTCTACCGGCTGCTCGGCCTGGACCTCCCGCCCGGCGCCGAGGACGCCCCGCACGTGGAGCTGGCGCTGCCCGGCGGGCTGCGGGTGCTGTGGGACACCGAGGACGTCGTCCGCACCTACGACCCCGACTGGACCCGCCCGGCGGGCGGCGAGCGGATCGGGCTCGCCTTCCGCTGCGCGGACCCGGACCACGTGGACGCGGTCTACGCGACCCTGACCGGCGCCGGACACCGCGGGCACCTCAAGCCCTGGGACGCCGTCTGGGGGCAGCGGTACGCGGTGGTGCTCGACCCGGACGGCATGGGGGTCTCGCTCTACGCCGACGCGGACGCCGACGCCTCCGTGGACGCCTCCGCCGACGCCGTATAGGCGGTCAGGGTCGTGCCCGTCAGGGCCCGCATCTCCCGGGCCAGGTGGGCCTGGTCCGTACACCCCGCGCGGTGTGCCGCGTCCGCGTACGGCAGCCCCGCCGCCACCAGCGCGAGCGCCCGGCGCAGCCGCAGCACGCGGGCCAGCGTCTTGGGACCGTAGCCGAAGGCCGCCAGCGAGCGCCGGTGCAGCTGCCGGGCGCCGAGGCCCACCGCGTCGGCGACCGCCCCGACCGGCTCGCCCGCCCGCAGCCCGGCGACGACGGCCCGCAGCAGCGGGTCGGGCGGCGGGGCGTCGGCGGCGGCGCGCAGCACCAGCTCCTCCAGGGCGGCGGCCCGGTCGGCGGCCCCGGTCACGCCGTCGGCGAGCCCGCGGGCCCGCCGGGCGCCCCACAGCTCGGCGAGGTCGACCCGCTGGTCGCGCAGGGCGCTCGCCTCGACACCCAGCACCCCGGGCGCCTCGCCGGGGGCGAAGCGGACACCCGCGTAGTGCGCGGCGGGGGTCCCGGTCGTGTGCGCGCGGGTGTCCGGGCCCGCGACCAGGAGCCGGCCGTCGGCCCAGATCAGGTCCATGCAGCCGTCCGGCAGGACCGGTCCGGCGGCGTCGGCGGGGCCGGTGGCGCGGGTCCAGACGACCGCGCCGGGCAGGCGGGCGGGGCGTTCCTCGTACACCCCTCCAGGGTAGGACGGGCCCGGCCCGGGCGCCGATCCGCTGACACGGGCGGGGCCGTCGGACAGAATGGTGCGCGAACCAACTGTTCGGGCCACGGGGGTAGTTGTGGGCACACTCATGGAGTTCGGTACGGGGGACGGCACGGTCCTGGTGGAGGCGGACGGCGACCAGCCCGGCGCCCGCCCGGTCTCCCGCGGCGGCAACTCCCTGGTCCGCGCGGGCCAGACGCTCGACGAGGCGCTGGTGGGGATCCGCGCGGCGGCCGAGTCGGCGCTCGCGGTGTTCCGGGGCGGCGCGCTGCGGCCGGACGCGGTGGAGCTGGAGTTCGGGGTGAAGCTGACGGCCGAGGCGGGCGCGGTCATCGCGAAGACGGCGGTCGAGGGGCACCTGACGGTGAAGCTGTCCTGGTCGCCGGGCGGCGCGGGCCCGGAGACCACGGTCTCGGTCCCGGCGGCTCGGGCGGCGGGCGCCCCGGAGGACGGGACCGGGGGCGCGGGGGGCGCTGACCTCGCGGGCGGCACGGGCGGCGCGGGCGGCGCTGATCTAGCGGGCGGCGCGGGCGGCGCTGACCGCGCGGACGGTGCTGACCGCGCGGGCGGCACAGGCGGCACGCGTACCGACGGTGGCGCCGGTACCGACGGCGGCGCAGGTGCCGACGCCCGCCCCGACGCCCCTGGCCCCGGCGCCGGCGGCGGCCCGCGCTGATGGGTTCTCCCGCCTGGCACGCGCGGGTCGACGGGGCGGGGCTGGTGCTGGGCTCCGGGTTCCTGGTGGCCGCCGACACCGTCCTGACCTGCGCGCACGTGGTGGACGGGCGGTCGGACGCCACGGTCTGGTTCCCCGGTGCGCAGGGCCTCGGGGAGGTGCGGGCGCGGGTGGCCCGGCGCGGCCCGTGGGGCGGCGGGGCGGCCGACCCGGGCGATGTCGCGGTGCTGACGCTGGACCGGCCGGTGCCCGTGCCGCCGATCGCGTTCGCCGGGCCCGAGGACCTCGCCGGGGACCGGGAGCCGCCGCGGCTGGTGGCGTACGGCTTCCCCGACGGGTACGCGCACGAGGGCGCCCAGACGGAGCTGCGGACCACCGCCGCCGGGCAGTTGATCCACGACGAGTGGCAGCAGGCGGAGTACTGGAAGGGCTTCGGGCAGGAGCCCTCGCACGGCTTCAGCGGCGCGGCGGCCATGCGCGCGGCCGACGGGACCGTGGTCGGCATGGTCGCCTCGTACGACCCGGTGGTGCGCAACGCGCGGATCCTCCCCGCCCGGGTGCTGGCCCGTTACGTGCCCGCGCTCGCCGCGCTGGTGCCCACTCCGGGCTGCTCTCCGGAGGAGAAGCGCGGCCTGGTCGAGCTGGTGGAGCGGGCCGGGCCGCTGCCGGTGCCGGTCGAGCGGCTGCTGGCCGCCGCGACCGGGCCGCTGGGACCCCCGCTGCCGCCCGCGCCGCCCCGGGACCTGTGGCGGGGCGTGTGGCACCTGCTCTCCGAGACCACCCCGGTGCGCGGGCGGCTGCCGCTCGCCGAACTGGCCCTGCGCGTCGCCGACCTGACGCAGGACGAGGAGCTGCGCCGGGCCTTCCGGGGGTGGGCCCGCGAGCACCGGGACCGGCACCGGGGGCCGCGCCGGGAGACCGCGCCGGCCGCGCACGCCGGGCGGACCGGGGACGCCGGGCGGGCCGGTCCCGGCGGGTCCGTGCCCTGGGCGCCGATCCTGGTGGAGGTGCGGCGCAGCGGGGCGGACGGTGCCAGTGTGATCGCCGAGGTGTCCGTGTACCGGGGCGGGGACCGGCTGCTGGTGAGCGAACGGCGGCTGACGGCGGCCCGGTTGCGGGGCTGGGTGCTGGACCGGATCGACGAGGCGTACGAGGAGATCGTCGACGGGCGTCCGCTGATCGCGTTCGCGCTGCCCCGGTCCTGGCTGAACAAGGACGTCGACCAGTGGACCCGCAAGCGGGGCCAGGAGCCGCCGCTCGGGTGCAGTTCGCCGGTGGTGGTGCTGGACCACGACCGGCGGTCGAAGGGTCGGCAGCAGTTCGCGCTGAAGCGGGTGTGGGAGGAGCTGGACCGGCAGGAGGGCTCGCCGCTGCACCGGGTGGCCTGCGCCACCCCGCAGGGCCCGGCGCAGTTGTCGGTGCTGCTCCAGGACGTGCGGGGCGCGGTGGGCTTCGGCCGGCCGCCGACGGCGTCGCGGGAGCGCAGCCTGTACGGCGCCGCCCTGGACGCGCCCGCGCCGATCGTGCTGTGGCCGCGCGACGGCTGCCCGCCGGGCGGCCCGTGCGCCGGGGACTGCTCGGGCAGCGGTTTCCTGGACCGGATCGCGGAGCGGATCTCCCGGCTCCCACCGGGCGAACTCCCGGACCTGGTCTTCCGGTTGCGCAAGGAGGCGTTTCTGCACGAGGGGCCAGAACCGCACTGGGCGGCGCAGCTGTCCCTGGTGTGGGAGGACCCGCGCCGGTTCCCGGACGTCCGTCCGCTGCGCCACTCCCCCGTCGGCTGAACAGCCTTCCCGTATCCCTCACTTGGAGCAGCAGCGATGTCCCTCTGGCCCGTGTACACCGGTTCGAGCGCGCCGCACGACGGTGTCGACGCGCTGCCCGCGCCGCCGCCGTGGCGGGCGTTCGACGGCGGGCCCGCGCTGCCGCCGCCCCGCGAGGAGGACGAGGCGGGCAGCGCGCCGGGCCGGGCGCACCGGGCCCGGACGTATCAACCGACGGCCGAGACCGTGCAGTTGGTGAACGCGGCGCTGCATCTGCGGCGCCCGCTGCTGGTGACGGGCCCGCCGGGGAGCGGCAAGTCGAGCCTGCCGTACGCGGTGGCGCGCGAGCTGCGGCTCGGCCGGGTGCTGCGCTGGAACGTCACCAGCCGGACGGCGCTGACCGACGGCCTGTACCGCTACGACCCGTTGTCGCGGCTGTACGCGGCGGGCCGGGCCGCCGAGGGCGAGCGGTCGGGCGGGGAGGCGGCGATCGAGGACCATCTGCGGCTCGGGCCGCTGGGCACGGCGCTGCTGCCGTACGAGCGGCCCCGGGTGCTGCTGATCGACGAGATCGACAAGAGCGATCTGGACCTGCCGAACGACCTGCTGCACGTCCTGGAGGAGGGGCAGTACGAGATCCCGGAGCTGGTGCGGGCCGCGCGCTCGCATCCGGTGGCCGAGGTGATGGTGGCGGACGCGGAGGAGCGGGTGCCGGTGCGGCACGGGGAGGTGCGCTGCCGGGCGTTCCCGTTCGTCGTGCTCACCAGCAACGGCGAGCGGGAGTTCCCGCCCGCGTTCCTGCGCCGCTGTGTGCGGCTCGAACTGCACCAGCCGCCGCGCCGGCAGCTGGAGGACATCGTGCGGGCGCATCTGGGCGAGCTCGACGAGCGGGACCACGCGCTGGTCGACGCGTTCCTGCGCCGGGGCAGCGCGGGCGAGCTCGCCACCGACCAGTTGCTGAACGCGGTGTACCTGACCCGGACGGCGGGGCTCGACGCGGGGTCGCGGGAGGAGCTGGCGAAGGCGCTGATGCCGTATCTGGGGCGGGCGGCGGAGTCGTGGGACGTCGATGACGTCTGACGGGGCGGCGGGGGCGGAGCCGGGTGGGCAGGACGGGCCGGGGGCGACGAACGTGCCGGGTGCGACGAGTGCGACCGGCTCGCCTGGTACGCCGGGGGCGCCGGACGGGCCGGGTGCGACGGATATGACGGGTACGCCGGGTGCGACGGACGTGCCGGGTGCTTCGGGTGCACCGGACGTGACCGGCTCGCCGGGTACGCCGGGCGCCCTGGCCGCGCTGGCCGAGGTCCTCGCGACGGCCGGGGCGGAGCCGCCGACCGGGCGCGAGCTGGCGGAACTGCTGTGGCTGGCGCGGCTGTCGGCGCCCGAGGGGCCGCCGAGGCCGCCGAGGCCGCCCGTGCCGCCGAGGCGGGTGCGCCCGGTGCGCGTGCCGGGGCCCGAGGCAGCGGTGCCGCCGCCCGCGCCCGGCCCGCCGCCGGTCCCGCCCGGCCCGCCGCCCCCGGCGGGCGCCGAGCCGCCGCCGCCGCGGGTGCCGCTGCACCCGCCCGCCGCGCCGCCCGCGCCGGGTCCCGCGGGGCCCGCGCACAGCCCGCTGCTGGCGCCCGCGCCGCCGATGCTGGCCCGCCCGCTGGCCCTCCAGCGGGCGCTCCGCCCGCTGCGCCGGACGGTGCCGGGCCCGGCGGGGCGGGAGGTGGACGAGGCGGCGACGGCGGACCGGATCGCGGCGCTGGGCGCGGGCCGCCGCCCGTGGCTGCCGGTGCTGCGGCCCCGTCAGGAGCGCTGGCTGCACCTGCGGATCGTGTACGACACGGGCCCGACGATGCCGATGTGGCGCCCGCTGGTCCGCGAGCTGCACACGGTCCTGGCGCAGACCGGGGCCTTCCGGACGCTGGACGTGCTGCGGCTGGGCGAGGACGGGCAGCTGCCCCGGCGGCACCGGGAGCGGGGCCGCACGGCGGTGCTGGTGGTGAGCGACGCCATGGGGCCGCAGTGGCGGGAGGGTCCGGCCGGGGCCCGCTGGCGCCGGACGCTGGCGGCGCTCGCCGGGGAGGCGCCGGTCGCGCTGGTGCAGCCGCTGCCGGAGCGGCTGTGGCGGCACACCGCGGCGCCCGCCGTGCCGGGCCGGTTCGTCTCGCCCGCCGCGGGCGTGCCCAACACGGCGCTGGGCTTCGTCCCGTACGACGGCCTGCCGGGCGGCGGGGCGGGCGTCCCGCTCCCGGTCCTGGAGCCGGCGGCGGGCTGGCTCGGCCACTGGGCGGCGCTGGTCGCCTCCCCCGCCGGGGCGGAGGTGCCGGGCGCGGCGACGTTCGTGGTGCCCGGCGGGCCGGTGGTGCCGGAGGACGGGCTGGTCCCGGCGGACGCCGACCCGGAGGAGCTGGTGCTGCGCTTCCGGGCGCTGGCCTCGCCGCAGGCGTTCCGGCTGGCGGCGCACCTGGCGGTCGGCTCGGCGCGGCTGCCGGTGATGCGGCTGGTGCAGGCGGCGGTGGAGCGGCGGCCGGAGCCGGGGCACCTGGCGGAGGTGGTGCTGAGCGGGATGCTGCGGGCGCACCCGGGCGCGGATCCCGGGGCGTACGCGTTCCGGCCGGGGGTCCGGGAGGTGCTGCTGGGCGCGCTGCCCCGGACGTCCCTGGTCCGCACGGCGGAGCTGCTGGCGCGGGTGAGCGCCGAGATCGAGGCGCGGGCGGGCGCCCTGCCGGGCGAGTTCCGGGCGCTGGTGGCGAGCCTGGAGGGGCGGGGCCCGGACCGCGCGGTGGGCCGCCCGTTCGCGCTGGTCAGCGAGGAGACGGTGCGGCTGCTACGGGGCCCGGAGCGGCCGCGCGGTTCGGCGGCGACCGGATCCGTACCTCCCATGGCCGGCTCCGGCATGGGGGGCGGGACCGGGATGGGGCCCGGGGTCGGGATGGGAGGCGGGTCGGGGATGGGAGCCGGGTCCGGAGGCGGACCCGCGACCGGGGCCGGACCGGGGGCCGGGCCCGTATCCGTATCCGAGCCCGGGTCCGTATACGGGTCCGAGCCCGACTCCGGCTCCGGCTCCGACTCCGGCTCCGACTCCGGCTCCGAGTCCGGGTCCAGGCCCAAGGACACGACCCCGCGTCCAGGCACCCCCGCCCCCGCGGAGGGGCCGCCGCCGCTCGACCCCGACCGGTACGAGGTCTTCGAGCGGATCGGCGGGCGGACGGCGCGGGTGTGGCGGGGGTACGACCGCTATCTCCAGCGGCACGTGGCCCTGTCGTACTTCCCGTTCCCGGCGCCGGGCGAGCCGGTGGTCGCCGGGCACAACGGGCGGGACCGGCGGTCGGCGGGCGCGGACTTCCTGGCGGGCGGCTACGAGGTCGCCCGGGTGACGGCGCCGAACCTGATCAAGGTGTTCGACGCGCTGATGCTCGACGAGGGCTGCTGCCTGGTCGCCGAGCTGGCGCCGGGGCGCTCGCTGCGGCAGCGGCTCGACGAGGCGGGCGGCCCGCTGCCGGTGGACGAGGCCGCGTCGATCGCGCGGAGCGTGCTGCACGGCCTGTGGGCGCTGCACCACGGGACGGCCATGCTGGGCCGGGGCGGCATCCCGCACGGGAACCTGACGCCGTCGAAGGTGCTCGGCGTGGACACCGGGCCGCCTCGGCTCTGCCACCACGGGCTGCGCTGGCCGTACTCCCCGCCGCACGAGGACCCGGACCGCACCTCGCAGTTCCCGTCCCCGGCGCGGCTGGCGGGGCTGGACAGCTGGCCGGGCACGGCGCGTTATCTGGCGCCGGAGCGGCGGTGGGGGCGGCCGACGCCGGACTCCGACCTGTACGCGCTGGGGTGCGTCCTGCTGGAGATGCTGACGGGCGCTCCGCCGTCGCTCGCGGGCTCGTCCGGGGGCGGGGCGCCGGAGGAGGGGCCGCAGCTCGACCCGGGGCTGCCGCTCGAACTGCGGCAGGCCGTCACGGGGCTGCTCTCGGACGCCCCGGACCGGCGCCGCAGGGGGGCGACGCTGCTGGCCAATCTGCGGCTGCCGAGCCAGCTCAAGGCGACGACCTCGGACTACCGGCTGCTGGGCAGGCCGCAGGCGTGGATCGGCGGCGAGGACGTCGGTGAGAACGCGTACCAGACGAACCCCTTCCTCGCCCGGCTGCTGACCGCGCGCGGACAGGTGGTGTCCGACGCGGAGATGGCGGAGGCGCTGAGCGAGCACCCGAAGCTCCGGCCGGCGCAGTACGTGCACCACCTGAAGGCGCTGGGCGTCCCGGCGCGCCGGGTCGACGGGGGGTACGCGCTGGACCTGCCGGCCCGGTTCCTGGACGTGGGCCGGGCCGAGGCGCGGGTGGCCGAGGCGGAGCGGCTGCTGGCGCGCGGGGAGCACGCGGCGGCGCGCTCGCAGCTGCGGGGCGCGCTGGCGCTCTGGTACGGGCCGCCGCTGGCGGGGATCCTCGGCACCTGGGCGGCGGCGGAGCGGGTGCGGCTGCTGGAGGCGCGGGAGCGGATCGAGGAGCGGCTGGCGTCGCTGGAGCGGGTGTCGAGGGCGGTGTCGCCGGGCCGGCTGGTGGTCGTGGAGCAGGATCTGGCGCCCTGGGCGGGCGAGACGATGGCGGAGGTGGCCGCGCTGGTGCGGGGGGCGGGCGCCGGGGAGCTGCGGGCCCCCCGGGGTGTCTCGCCGATGCTGGCGCCGCTCCCGCCGGAGGCCGACGCGGTCGCGTTCGTGGAGTGGCTGGTGGGGACCTTCCCGTACGAGCTGGCGGCGCGGCTCCCGGGGGGCCGTGCCCGGCCTGCGCGGCTGGTCGTGGTGGTCCACGACGAGTCGGACGGGGCGGCGTTCAACCTGGCCGAGGCGGGCCGCCGGGCGCCGGGCCCGGTGGCCCTCGGGGCGCGGCTGGTGGTGACGGCGCTGGTCTCGCACGGGCTGCGGGGTCGGTTGTCGCGGGCGCGGCGGCGGGACTTCGGCACGATCACGGCGACCGCGGGCGGCTGGCGGCACTCGGTGGTGGTGATGCCGGACGCGGGGCCGGGGGTGCCGGTGGCGTAGGGGCGGGGCGGGATCGGCCGGGTCGGGTCGGCTGTCGCGCCCGTACGGTACGGGGCTGGCCCGCTGCCGAGCCCGTACGATCGGAGCGGGCCCGCTGCCCGAGCCCGTACGGTAGGAGCAGGCCCGCTGCCCGAGCCCGTACCGTACGGGGCTGGCCCGCCGCCGAGCCCGTACCGTACGGGCCGGTCGGGCCTCATCCGGCCTCATCGGGCCCGGGGCGTCAGTCCTTCTCCCAGCCCGCGTGCAGGCGGGACTTCACGTCGTCCGGGGGCAGGAACTTGGACCAGCGTTCGGGGAACTCGGACGGCATGTCCGGGTCGTCCTCGTCCACGTCGTCGGCCTCCGCGCGGATCCGGGCGACCAGGTCGGCGGCCTGGGCGGCGCGGACGCGTTCGTTGGCCTCGCGGGCGGCGGCGGTGGCGACGGAGGGCCAGACGCGGTCGATGGCCGCGTTGACGGCGGCGCCGACGAGGACGGCGAAGGCGGAGATGCCGATCCACAGCAGGACGGCGATGGGGGCGGCGAGGGAGCCGTAGATGGTGGGGCCCTCGACCTGGCTGGTCAGGTAGAGGCGCAGAAGGCCGCTGCCGAGGAACCACATGCCGAGGGCGACGAGGGCGCCGGGGATGTCCTCGATCCACGGGGAGCGGACGGGGACGGACACGTGGTAAAGCGTCGTCAGGAACGCGATGGACAGCAGGACGACGGTGGGCCAGTAGAGGACGGAGACGACCTCCGTGCCCCAGGGGACGAACTCGACGATCCGGTCCGGTCCGACGACCGCGAGCGGCAGCACGACGGCGCCGATGAGCAGGGCGACGATGTACAGCAGGAAGGCGAGGAGGCGCGTCTTGACGATGCCGCGGTGCCCGTCGAGGCCGTACATGACGGTGATGGTGTCGATGAAGACGTTGACCGCGCGGGAGCCGGACCACAGGGCGATCGCGAAGCCCAGGGAGATGAGTTCGGGCCGTTTGCCCTGGGTGACGTCCTCCAGGAGGGGGCGGGCGAACTCGTTGACGCCCCGGTCGGAGAGGACCGTTCCGGCGGCGTGGAGGATGTTCTCCTCGATGCTGGCGACGGTGTTGGTGTTGGTCCACTCGTCGGCGTAGCCGAGGAGGGCGATCAGGCCGAGGAGCAGCGGGGGCAGCGACAGCAGGGTGAAGAAGGCGGCTTCGGCGGCGAGTCCGAGGATGCGGTACTCGATGCACGAGTTCACGGTGTCCTTGAGGAGCAGCCAGACCATCTTCCGCTTCGAGACGTTGCGGTAGAGGACGCGAGCGCGGTGGAGTCTGCTCCAGGGCCGACGCTCGGGCCTTTCGGGGGTTTCGTTCGCTGCCTGCACCTCCTTACCGTATCGGCACGGCCGCCGGCACCGGCACCGTGACCGACCATGCTCCGTCCCTGGTGGGCCGCGTTCCGTGCGGCGGACGGCCGGGCCCCGCCGGGACGGGCACCGGAGTGGGGGACGGGGGCGAACACCTGTCCGCACCGGGGGGTGGAGCGGGTCCGTCCGGTTGTGTGAACTCGCGTGCGGGCGGACCGTCCTGGGAGTGATGTCCGCGCGTGCCCAGGGGTGGACCCGTGGGGCCGTCCGCCGTTCGGCGGGCGTTCCGGGGAGGTCGGCACGCGCGGAAAAGCCGAGGGTGGTGCTGCGCCGACACGGCACCACCCTCCGCTTCGGCTCCAGCGTCGTCGACGGGGGCGGGGGTCGCCAGAGTTGCAAGGGGTTGCAGGATTACCCCAAGCACCCTTCGCGTCGCTCTGTGGAGCGGCACGATGGGCCCCGGCGGCCCCGGTGGGCGCGCCCGGTTCGGACGCGCGGCGGGGACCGGGAGCAGAACCGATACGGCAACGGCGCGCCGACGCGGCCCCGCGGGGAGCCGGGAGCTGGGAGGGACCGATGAACAACACGAAGCTGGACCTGAACCGGCTCGCCGCCATGGACGCCGGAAAGGCGAGCCGGCTGCTGCACCGGGTGCGGGAGGAGACCCTGGCGGGCCGGACGCCGCCGCTGGCTCCCCGGCCGGTCATCGACGCCTCCTGGCAGCGCATGTTCCGGATCGGCCTCGACCCGGACCAGGGGACGAGCAGCGTGCTGCTGGAGCGCGAGGAGCTGGAGATGCGGCGCCGGGCGACGGTGCTGGGCGAGGTGATGCGGACGCTGAGCGCGGGCCTCGCGGGGATCGCCGACGCCTCCCTGCAGATCATGGTGGTGACGGACGAGCAGGGCCGGGTGCTGTGGCGGGAGGGCAACGCCGGGGTGCTGCGGCAGGCGAACGGGATCTGCCTGGAGGAGGGCGCGGCCTGGAGCGAGCAGTCGACCGGGACGAACGCGGTGGGCACGGCGCTCGCGATGGGCCGGGCGGTGCAGGTCCACTCGGCCGAGCACTACGTGCACACCCTGCACAACTGGACCTGTGCCGCCGCGCCGGTGCACGACCCGCGCGACCGGCGACTGCTCGGCATCGTGGACGTGAGCGGCCCCGCGTCGAGCTTCCATCCGGCGACGCTGGCGCTGGTCGCCTCGGTGGCGCAGCTCGCCGAGGCGGAGCTGCGGCAGCGGCACCTGCGGTCGATCGAGCGGCTGCGGTCGGTGGCGGCGCCGATCCTGTGCCGGGTGGGCGGCCGGGCGGTCGCGGTGGACACGCACGGCTGGACGGCGGCGGTGACCGGGACGGCGCCGGTGGACCGGCTGGCGCTGCCGAAGTCCTTCCGGGCCGGCCGGGTGTGGCTGCCGTCGCTGGGGATGTGCGCGGTGGAGCCGCTGCCGGGCGGCTGGCTGCTGCGAGCCGAGGAGGAGGCCGGGCCCGCCGACGCGGGGTCGGGCGCGGCGAGCCGGGTGGTGCTGGACGTGAGCGGGCCGCGCCGGTGCACGGTGGAGGTGTCGGGTGCGGCGGGGAGCTGGTCGCAGGAGCTGAGCCCGCGCCACGCGGAGCTGCTGTACGTGCTGGCGCTGCACCCGGAGGGGCGGTCGGCGGCGGAGCTGGCGGAGGACGTGTTCGGGGACCGGAGCCGGACGGTGACGGTGCGGGCGGAGATGTCGCGGGTGCGGCGGAGCCTGGCGGGGGTCCTCGCGCACCGCCCGTACCGCTTCAGCGAGGAGGTCGAGGTGGAGCTGCGGGGCCCCGAGCATCCGGTGGACCTGCTGCCCCGGTCCACGGCCCCGGCGGTGCTCGCGGCCCGCGGGAGGACGGGGCCGCGGGGGTAGGGCCCGGCCGCGGGACCCGGCCGCGGGACCCGGCCGCGGGGCCTGTCCGTGCCGCCCGGCTCACGGCAGCCGGCTCGCGGCGCCCGGCAGCCGGCTCGCGGCCCGGCCCGCCCGTCAAGCCCGGCCGTGGGTGCCCGCCCGTAAGGCCCGGCCGTGGGCCCGCGCGCGCCGCCCGGCCGCCCCGTCCACCGCCTGTCCGGATGACGGACAATGTGTCCGAGGACACCAGGTCCACGTCCGTCACCTGTAGGAATCCGCCGCTCCGCGTGATGCGATGGGCGTATGAGCATCACTCTCACCACCTGGTCGCTGGAACAGACCTCGCCGTCCGATCTGAACCCGGTCGCCCCGCCCGAAGGGGTCGACCTGCGGATCGAGCGGGCCGGGGTGCCCTCGGCGGAGTTCAGCCGCTTCCTCTATACGGCGGTCGGCGGCGACATCCGCTGGACCGACCGGCTGTCGCTGACCTACCCGCAGTGGCAGGCCATCGTGGAGAAGCCGGGTGCCGAGATCTGGGTGGCGTACGAGAACGGGACGCCGGCCGGTTACGTGGAGCTGGATCCGCAGGACGACGGGGTCGTGGAGATCGTCTACTTCGGCCTGATCCCGGCCTTCCGGGGCCGCCGGATCGGCGGGCGGCTGCTCTCGTACGGGGTGGAGCGCGCCTGGGACCTGGCCGAGCGCTGGCCGGACCGGGCGCCGACCAAGCGGGTCTGGCTGCACACCTGCTCCCTGGACGGGCCGCACGCGATGGCCAACTACGAGCGGCGTGGCTTCCGCCTGTTCGACACCAAGACCGAGGAGATAACGGAGCCCGCGAATCCGGGACCGTGGCCGGGCGCGTACGCCTGAGCCGTCGTTCACCCACATGCGAAGGGGCCCTGAACTGGGCCCCTTTTGCGTGACCCAGACCACACCATCTCGCCCAGCGAGACACCTGCGTCCACATTCTGGATAATGCTGGACTGGGTCCAAAGTCCCGTGACACGCTTCCGTCATGTCTGGAACTGGAATTGCCTTGGTGAGTCGGCGGCACGTCGACCTCGGCCGCATGTCCAGCGCCATCTGTTCGGCGCGCTGAGCGAACCAGCACCGCCGCGCATCTTCCTGCAGTCCCTTTCTCTGCGCACTGTCGCGCCGCCCTCCATCCTGAGCGCGAGTGTGCAGGTCAGAGCCGCCCTCTCGCAGTCCCGAAGGACATATCGCCATGGCCGCCAACCCGGAAAACCCCGCTCCCGCCACCCCCCGCCGCAAGGCCGGGCGTCACCGTGGCGAGGGTCAGTGGGCCGCGGGGCACTTCACCCCGCTGAACGGCAATGAGCAGTTCAAGAAGGACGACGACGGTCTCAATGTGCGGACACGTATTGAGACGATCTACTCCAAGCGTGGATTCGACTCCATCGACCCCAACGACCTGCGCGGCCGGATGCGCTGGTGGGGCCTCTACACCCAGCGCCGCGAGGGCCTCGACGGCACCAAGACCGGTGTCCTGGAGCCGGAGGAGCTGGACGCCGAGTTCTTCATGCTCCGCGTCCGCATCGACGGCGGCCGGCTGACCACCGAGCAGCTGCGGGTCATCGGCGAGATCTCCCAGGAGTTCGCGCGCGGCACCGCCGACCTCACCGACCGGCAGAACGTCCAGTACCACTGGATCCGCATCGAGGACGTCCCCGAGATCTGGAACCGCCTGGAGGCGGTCGGCCTGTCCACCACCGAGGCGTGCGGCGACACCCCGCGCGTCATCCTCGGCTCCCCCGTCGCCGGCATCGCCGAGAACGAGATCATCGACGGCACCCCCGCCATCGAGGAGATCTACCGCCGCATCGTCGGCAACCCCGACTTCTCCAACCTGCCCCGCAAGTTCAAGTCCGCGGTCTCCGGCTCGCCGCTGCTCGACGTGGCGCACGAGATCAACGACATCGCCTTCGTCGGCGTCGAGCACCCGGAGCACGGCCCCGGCTTCGACGTCTGGGTCGGCGGCGGCCTCTCCACCAACCCCAAGCTGGGCGTCCGGCTCGGCACCTGGGTCTCCCTGGACGAGGTCCCCGACATCTACGAGGGCGTCATCTCGATCTTCCGCGACTACGGCTACCGCCGGCTGCGCACCCGCGCCCGGCTGAAGTTCCTCGTCGCCGACTGGGGCCCGGAGAAGTTCCGCCAGGTCCTGGAGGACGAGTACCTGAAGCGCAAGCTGACCGACGGGCCCGCCCCCCGGCAGCCGGCCGGCCGCTGGCGCGACCACGTGGGCGTGCACCGGCAGCTCGACGGGCGCTTCTACGTGGGCTTCGCCCCGCGCGTCGGCCGGGTCGACGGCGCCACCCTGACCAAGATCGCCGAGATCGCCGAGGCGCACGGCTCGGGCCGGGTCCGTACCACCGCCGAGCAGAAGATGATCGTCCTGGACATCGAGGAGGCGCAGGTCGACTCGCTCGTCTCCGCCCTGGAGTCCCTGGACCTGCGGGTGAACCCGTCCCCGTTCCGGCGCGGCACGATGGCCTGCACCGGCATCGAGTTCTGCAAGCTCGCCATCGTCGAGACCAAGGGCCGCGGCGCCTCCCTCATCGAGGAACTGGAGCGCCGCATCCCGGAGTTCGACGAGCCGCTCACCATCAACATCAACGGCTGCCCGAACGCCTGCGCCCGCATCCAGGTCGCCGACATCGGCCTCAAGGGCCAGCTCGTCCTGGACGACGAGGGCAACCGGGTCGAGGGCTACCAGGTGCACCTCGGCGGCGCGCTCGGCCTGGAGGCGGGCTTCGGCCGCAAGGTCCGCGGCCTCAAGGTGACCTCCGCCGAACTGCCCGACTACGTCGAGCGGGTCCTCACCCGCTACCAGGCGGAGCGCGAGCCCGGCGAGCGCTTCGCCACCTGGGCCGCGCGCGCCCCGGAGGAGGCGCTGTCGTGAGCGAGCGAGCCGCGCCCTTCCACTGCCCCTACTGCGGGGACGAGGACCTGCGCCCGCACGAGACCGGCCACGGGGCCTGGGAATGCCGGGCGTGCAGCCGAGCCTTCCAGCTGAAGTTCCTGGGGCTGCTCGCCCCGGGCACTTCGGGCAACACCCCTGGAAGGGACGAGACATGACGATCACTCCGATCGCCGCGGACGCCACCGAGGCCGAGCTGAAGGCACTGGCCGAGCGGGCGGGCCGGGAGCTGGAGGACGCCTCGGCGCTGGAGATCCTCCAGTGGGCCGCGGGCACCTTCGGCGGGCGTTTCTGCGTCACCTCCTCCATGGAGGACGCGGTCGTCGCCCACCTCGCCTCGCGCGCCCTGCCCGGCGTGTCCGTCGTCTTCCTCGACACCGGCTACCACTTCCCCGAGACCATCGGCACCCGGGACGCGGTCGACGCGGTGATGGACGTCCGCGTCATCACCCTGACGCCGCGTCAGACGGTCGAGGAGCAGGACGCCGCGTACGGCGCGAAGCTCTACGAGCGCGACCCGGACCTGTGCTGCGCGCTGCGCAAGGTCAAGCCGCTGGAGGAGGGCCTGACGGCGTACGCCGCCTGGGCCACCGGCCTGCGCCGCGACGAGTCCCCGACCCGGGCGAACACCCCGGTCGTCGGCTGGGACGAGAAGCGGCGGAAGGTCAAGATCTCCCCCATCGCCCGCTGGACCCAGGACGACGTCGACGCGTACGTGCTGGAGCACGGGGTGCTCACCAACCCGCTGCTCATGGACGGTTACCCCTCGGTCGGCTGCGCCCCCTGCACCTTCCGGGTGGAGGAGGGCGAGGACGCCCGGGCCGGCCGCTGGGCCGGACGCGCGAAGACCGAGTGCGGACTGCACACCTGATGACCACCACCGAAGCCCCCCACACCGAGACCTCCCAGGAGAACCACGTGACCGGTGCCACCGTCTGGCTCACCGGCCTGCCGAGCGCCGGCAAGACGACCATCGCGTACGAGCTGGCCGGCCGGCTGCGCGCCGAGGGCCGGCCCGTCGAGGTCCTCGACGGCGACGAGATCCGCGAGTTCCTCTCCGCGGGCCTCGGCTTCAGCCGCGAGGACCGGGACACCAACGTGCAGCGCATCGGCTTCGTCGCGGAGCTGCTCGCCTCCCACGGCGTGACGGTGCTCGTCCCCGTCATCGCCCCGTACGAGGACAGCCGCGAGGCGGTCCGCAAGCGCCACACGGCCCAGGACACCCCGTACGTCGAGGTGCACGTCGCCACTCCGGTCGAGGTGTGCTCGGTGCGGGACGTGAAGGGGCTGTACGCCAAGCAGGCCGCGGGCGAGCTCAGCGGGCTCACCGGCGTCGACGACCCGTACGACGAGCCGCGGAACCCGGATCTGCGGATCGAGTCCCACACCCAGACCGTGCAGGAGTCCGCGGCGCAGCTGTTCGCGCTGCTCACCGAGAGGGGTCTGCTGTGACCACTGTCGCTCATGTCCACGAGGCGACGGGCAGCCCGTTCGCGCTGTCGCACCTCGACTCCCTGGAGTCGGAGGCCGTCCACATCTTCCGCGAGGTGGCGGGCGAGTTCGAGCGGCCGGTGATCCTCTTCTCCGGCGGCAAGGACTCGATCGTCATGCTGCACCTGGCGCTGAAGGCGTTCGCCCCGGCGCCGGTCCCCTTCACGCTGCTGCACGTCGACACCGGGCACAACTTCCCCGAGGTCATCGAGTACCGCGACCGGGTGGTGGCCGAGCACGGGCTGCGGCTGCACGTGGCCTCCGTGCAGGAGTACATCGACGCGGGCAAGCTGCGCGAGCGCCCCGACGGCACCCGCAACCCGCTGCAGACCGTCCCGCTGACCGAGGCGATCCAGCAGCACCGCTTCGACGCCGTGTTCGGCGGCGGGCGGCGCGACGAGGAGAAGGCCCGCGCCAAGGAGCGGGTGTTCAGCCTGCGCGACGAGTTCTCCCAGTGGGACCCGCGCCGCCAGCGGCCCGAGCTGTGGCAGCTGTACAACGGCCGGCACGCCCCCGGGGAGCACGTCCGGGTCTTCCCGCTCTCCAACTGGACCGAGCTGGACGTCTGGCAGTACATCCAGCGGGAGAAGATCGAGCTGCCGGAGATCTACTTCGCGCACGAGCGCGAGGTGTTCCAGCGCGACGGCATGTGGCTGACGGAGGGCGAGTGGGGCGGCCCGAAGGAGTCCGAGACCGTCGTGACGCGCCTGATCCGCTACCGCACCGTCGGCGACATGTCCTGCACGGGCGCGGTGGACTCCGACGCCACCACGCTGGACGCCGTCATCACGGAGATCGCCGCGTCCCGGCTCACCGAGCGGGGCGCCACCCGCGCGGACGACAAGCTGTCCGAGGCCGCGATGGAAGACCGCAAGCGCGAGGGGTACTTCTAATGAGCACGTCCATCGAGCAGCCGGCCGCCGAGCTCGCGGCCACCACCCTGCTGCGCTTCGCCACCGCCGGGTCCGTCGACGACGGCAAGTCCACCCTGGTGGGGCGGCTGCTGCACGACTCCAAGTCGGTCCTCGCGGACCAGCTGGAGGCCGTGGAGCACGCCTCCCGCTCGCGCGGCCAGGAGGCGCCGGACCTGGCGCTGCTGACCGACGGCCTGCGGGCCGAGCGGGAGCAGGGCATCACGATCGACGTGGCGTACCGCTACTTCGCGACGCCCCGCCGCCGGTTCATCCTGGCCGACACCCCGGGGCACGTGCAGTACACCCGGAACATGGTGACGGGCGCCTCGACGGCCGAGCTGGCCGTGGTCCTCGTCGACGCCCGCAACGGCGTCGTGGAGCAGACCCGCCGGCACGCCGCCGTGGCCGCGCTGCTGCGGGTACCGCACGTGGTCCTCGCCGTGAACAAGATGGACCTGGTCGAGTACCGGGAGTCCGTCTTCGCCGCGATCGCCGAGGAGTTCACCACGTACGCCTCCGAGCTGGGTGTCCCGGAGATCACCGCGATCCCGATCTCGGCGCTCGCCGGTGACAACGTGGTGGAGCCGTCGGCCAACATGGACTGGTACGGCGGCCCGACGGTCCTGGAGCACCTGGAGACCGTCCCGGTCAGCCACGACCTGACGGCCTGCCACGCGCGCTTCCCGGTGCAGTACGTGATCCGCCCGCAGACCGCCGAGCACCCGGACTACCGGGGGTACGCGGGCCAGATCGCCGCCGGTGCCTTCCGAGTCGGCGAGCGGGTCACCGTCCTGCCCTCGGGGCGGACGACGACGATCGCCGGGATCGACGCGCTGGGCGAGTCCGTCGACATCGCCTGGGCGCCGCAGTCGGTGACGATCCGGCTCGCGGACGACATCGACATCTCGCGCGGCGACCTGCTCGCCCCGGTCGGCGACGCCCCGGCGACCAGCCAGGACGTCGAGGCGACGGTCTGCCACGTGGCGGACACCCCGCTGACCGTGGGGCAGCGGGTGCTGCTGAAGCACACCACGCGCACGGTCAAGGCGATCGTGAAGGAGATCCCGTCCCGGCTCACCCTGGACGACCTCTCCCAGCACCCGGAGCCCGGGCGGCTGGTCGCCAACGACATCGGCCGGGTCCGCGTCCGCACCGCCGAGCCGCTCGCGCTCGACGCGTACGCCGACTCGCGCCGTACCGGCTCGTTCCTGCTGATCGACCCCGCGGACGGCACCACGCTCGCCGCCGGCATGGCGGGCGAGTCCTTCGCCTCCGCCAAGGCGATCGCCGAACCGGCCGCGAACGACGTGAACAACGAAGAAGGATGGGACTTCTGACGATGATTCAGGACTTCTGGGCCACCTTCGCGAAGGAGGGCGGCCGGGTGGGTTCCGGTGCGCTCGGCGCGGGCCGGGGAGGTGTCGCGCGATGTGCGTGCTGACCTCCACGCGCCGCTGTCGCGGCGTCACGCTGCTCGACCCGTGCCACCCCGTACGACATAGACACAGACGAAGACTTCGCAGAAGCTGATTCGAGGGGAACACCTCCCGTGCCTGCCACCACCCGTACCACCCTGCGCCGCGGCCTGGCCGCCGCTGCCGCCCTGCCCCTGCTCGTCGGGGCGCTCGCGTCCTGCGGCTACGGCTCCGACGCCAAGAAGACCGACGAGAAGAAGGTGGCCGCCGAGGGCACGAAGCTCTCCGCCGACACCGTACGGCTCGGGTACTTCCCCAACCTGACGCACGCCACCGCGCTGGTCGGCGACCAGGAGGGCATCTTCCAGAAGGAGCTGGGCGGCACCCAGCTGAAGGTGTCGACGTTCAACGCCGGTCCGTCCGAGATCGAGGCGCTCAACGCCGACTCGATCGACATCGGCTTCATCGGCCCCTCGCCGTCCATCAACGGCTACACCAAGTCCAAGGGCACCAACCTGCGCATCGTCGGCGGCTCGGCCTCCGGCGGCGTGAAGCTGGTCGTCAACCCGGCCAAGATCAAGACCCTGGACGACCTCAAGGGCAAGAAGATAGCCACCCCGCAGCTCGGCAACACGCAGGACGTGGCCTTCCTCAACTGGATCTCGGAGAAGGGCTGGAAGGTCGACGCCCAGAGCGGCAAGGGCGACGTCTCGGTGGTCCGCACGGACAACAAGATCACCCCGGACGCCTACAAGTCCGGCTCCGTCGACGGCGCCTGGGTGCCGGAGCCGACCGCGTCGAAGCTGGTGAGCGAGGGCGCGAAGGTGCTGCTCGACGAGTCCGACATCTGGCCGGACAAGAAGTTCGTCATCACCAACATCATCGTGTCGCAGAAGTTCCTGAAGGCGCACCCCGACGTGGTGGAGGCGGTGCTGCGCGGTTCGGTGAAGACCAACGAGTGGATCAACGCCAACCAGGACAAGGCGAAGGCGTCGGCCAACGCCAAGCTGAAGGAGCTGTCGGGCAAGCCGCTCGGTGACAAGGTCATCGACAGCGCCTGGCCGTCGATCCAGTTCATCGACGACCCGCTGGCGGCCACCCTGCAGGCGCAGGCCGACCACGCGGTCAAGGCCGGTCTCCTCAAGCAGCCCGACCTGAACGGCATCTACGACCTGAAGCCGCTCAACAAGGTCCTGAAGGCCGCGGGCAAGCCCGAGGTCTCCGACGCCGGTCTCGGCGCGAAGTAACCCAGCCGCAGCCCCACCCAGGAGGTGACGACCATGGCCACGACCACGACGCTCGCCAAGGCCGAGGACCGCGTCCGCGCGGCCGGTCACGCCGCGCGCATCGAGCACGTCTCGAAGTCCTTCGGCGGACCCGCCGGCGGACAGCTCGTCCTCGACGACATCTCGCTCGATGTCGCGCCCGGCGAGTTCGTCACCCTCCTGGGGGCCTCGGGCTGCGGCAAGTCCACCCTGCTCAACCTGGTCGCCGGGCTCGACCGGCCGTCCGCGGGGTCCATCGAGACCCCCGGCGGCCGGCCGGCCCTGATGTTCCAGGAGCACGCCCTCTTCCCGTGGCTGACCGCGGGCAAGAACATCGAGCTCGCGCTGAAGCTGCGCGGGCTGCCGAAGGCCGAGCGGCGCCCGGAGGCCGAGCGGCTGCTGGACCTGGTGCGGCTCGGCGGCTCGTACGGCAAGCGCGTCCACGAGCTGTCCGGCGGGATGCGGCAGCGGGTCGCGCTGGCCCGGGCGCTGGCCCAGGCGAGCGACCTGCTGCTGATGGACGAGCCGTTCGCCGCGCTGGACGCGATCACCCGGGACGTGCTGCACGACGAGCTCACCCGGATCTGGCGGGAGACCCGGCTCTCGGTCCTCTTCGTCACGCACAACGTGCGCGAGGCCGTGCGGCTGGCCGAGCGGGTCGTCCTGCTGTCCTCCCGGCCGGGCCGGATCGCCCGCGAGTGGACCATCGACATCCCGCAGCCGCGCCGCATCGAGGACGCCGCCGTCGCGGAGCTGTCCGTCGAGATCACCGAAGAACTGCGTGGGGAGATCCGCCGCCATGGCCAGCACTGAGACGACACCGCCCGCCGAGCGGGTGAAGACCGACGACCTGGCCGGCCTGGAGGCCGGACTCGACGCGCTCGACAGCGTGCAGGTCCGCCGGGCCCCGGTGCGCGAGGTCCTCCTGAAGAAGGTCCTGCCGCCGGTCCTCGCCATCGCGCTGGTCCTCGTGGTGTGGCAGCTGCTGGTCACCCTGAAGGTCGCCGACGAGGGCAAGCTGCCCTCGCCCGGCGCCGTGTGGGACAGCCTGTCCACGATGTGGCTGGAGGGCACCCTCCTCGAAGTCCTGTGGACCAGCGTGTCCCGGGCCCTGCTGGGCTTCCTCCTCGCCCTGGCGATCGGCACCCCGCTGGGGCTGCTCGTCGCCCGGGTCGGCGTGGTCCGCACGGCGATCGGCCCGATCCTGTCCGGGCTCCAGTCGCTGCCGTCGGTCGCCTGGGTGGCCCCGGCGGTGCTGTGGCTCGGCCTCAACGACAGCATGATGTTCGCGGTGATCCTGCTCGGCGCCGTCCCGTCCATCGCCAACGGCCTGGTGGCCGGCGTGGACCAGGTGCCGCCGCTGTTCCTGCGGGCCGGGCGGACGCTCGGCGCGACAGGGCTCAAGGGCGCCTGGCACATCGTGATGCCGGCCGCGCTGCCCGGCTACCTCGCGGGCCTGAAGCAGGGCTGGGCGTTCTCCTGGCGCTCGCTGATGGCCGCCGAGATCATCGCCTCCTCCCCCGACCTGGGCCTCGGCCTCGGCCAGCTCCTGGAGAACGGGCGCAACAACTTCGACATGCCGGGCATCTTCCTGGCGATCTTCCTGATCCTGCTCGTCGGCGTCGCCATCGACCTGCTGGTCTTCAGCCCGGTCGAGCGCGCCGTGCTGCGCCGCCGCGGCCTGCTGGTGAAGGGCTGAGCACCATGAGCGCCCCTACCCTCCTCGTCGTCGCCCACGGCAGCCGCGACCCGCGGCACGCGGCGACCGTCCAGGCGCTGGTGCGCCGGGCCGGCGCGCTGCGGCCGGGGCTGCGGGTGGAGACGGCGTTCCTGGACTTCACCCTGCCCTCGGTGCCGGGGGTGCTGGACCGGCTCGCCGCCGACGGGGTGCGGGAGGTGGTGGCGCTGCCGCTGCTGCTGACCCGCGCCTTCCACGCGAAGGCCGACATCCCCGCCGTGCTGCGCGGGGCCCCGGCCGGGCTGCGGGTGCGGCAGGCGGAGGTCCTCGGCCCCTCGCCGCTGCTGCTCGCGGCGGTGGAACGGCGGCTGTACGAGGCCGGGCTCGCGCCCGGCGACAAGAGCTCGACCGGGGTCGTCCTGGCCTCGGCGGGCTCCTCCGACCCGGAGGCGATCGCGGTGATCGCAGAAACGGCGCGGGAGCTGCGGCGCACCGGTTGGTGCTCCGTGCGGCCCGCGTTCGCCTCCGCATCCCTTCCCCGCACGGACGAGGCGGTACGGGCGCTGCGCGCCGAGCCTCGTGTCCGGCGGGTGGCCGTGGCCCCGTACGTGATCGCGCCGGGCCGGCTCCCGGACCGCATCGCGGCGGGCGCGGCCGACGCCGACGTGCTGGCGGACGTCCTGGGCCCGGCCCCGGAGCTGGCCCGGCTGCTCCTGGAGCGGTACGAGGACGCGACCGCCGACCGGCTCGCGGCCGTCGCGGGTTAGCCTCGCGGCGTCCGGCCGCTGAGGGCGAGGGCGCGGGTGAAGGCGTCGGCGTCCGCGGGGACGGGGACCGGCGCGGCGAAGCCCTCGTACTGCCGGAAGACCTCCGCGTACCGCTCGACGACGTCGAGCAGGAAGGCGGCGGTGTCCTCGGGGACGGTGAAGTGCCCGCCGGTGGACACGGCCAGGTCCCAGCCGTGCAGGGCGAGTTCCTTGACGAGCAGCGAGGCGATCTCGGGGGCGGCGATGGGGGTGCCGCCGAGGTCGACCTCGCCCTCCCATGCCTCGGGCTCGGCCCAGGCGGCGAGCGCCCGGTCGAGCTGGGCGGCGTACCGCTCGGGCCAGTCGGGCTCGGCGGTGAAGGAGCGCCGGACGGTCTCCTCGGGGAGCTCGGTGCGCAGGGCGCGGTGTTCGAGGCCGTGCGCGGTGTAGAGGACGAGGTGGTCGGCGAGCTCGCGGACCGTCCAGTCGGCGCAGGCGGAGGGCGTGTCGAGCCGCTCCGGGGTGACGGCGCGAGTGACGCGGGCGGCTTCGGCGGCGCAGACGGTGAGGTGTGCGTGGATCTCGTTCATGTCCGCGACGCTACGGAGGGCCGCCCGGCCCGGTCTTGAAGTTTCGCGACAGCCGTCACCCGAAGTCGAGTCCGCCGGTGCGGGTGCGCTTGAGCTCGAAGAGGTCGGGGTGGCCGGTGAGGACCCGGTAGCTGTCGAAGAGCTCGGCGGCGCGTTCGCCGCGCGGGATGGCGCGCAGCACGGGGCCGAACCAGGCGGTGCCGTCGACGTGCAGGGTGGGGGTGCCGACGTAGGCGTCGGCCTCGGGGTCCTTGCCCGCGTCGTGGCTGCGCCGGACGGCGGCGTCGTAGGCGGGGTCGTGGGCGGCGTCGGCGAGGGCGGCGGGCAGGCCGAGTTCGGCGAGGGACTCGGCGATCACCGCGTCGAAGTCCTTGTTCTTCCGCTCGTGGATGCGGGTGCCGTAGGCGGTGTAGAGGGGGCGCAGGATCTCCTCGCCGTGCTGTTCGGCCGCGGCGGCGGCGACCCGGACGGGGCCCATGGAGGCGTCGACGAGGGTGCGGTACCAGTCGGGGAGCTCGTTGCCCTCGTTGTGGAAGTAGAGGCTCATCACGCGGAAGCGGAGGTCGAGGTCGCGGTGCCGCTCGACTTCGAGGATCCAGCGCGAGGTGATCCAGGCGAAGGGGCAGGCGGGGTCGAAGTAGAAGTCCACGGTGGTCGTCATGGCTCCCACCCTAGGCGGCCGTTGGCCCGGGGGTCCGGGCCATTCGCGCGTCGTGGACGTGGGCCAATCAGGGGGTGGGGGCGGTCATGTCCACGAGCTTGACGACGGTGTTCCAGTTGCGGGCGGTGACGGTGAGGCCCTTGTGGAGGGCGGGGCGGGAGAGGGCCTCGCCGAGTTTGGAGGTGCCGAGTCCGCCGGGGGCGTGGAGGTAGAGGACCCGGTCGCCGAGGGCGAACCCCTCGGGCCGGTAGCTCTCGGGGTCGATGCCGGCGTAGCGCTCGGGGGTGACGGGCGCGGAGAGGTAGAGGGCGTGGAGCTGCTTGCCCTCCAGCTCGGCGGCGGGGTACGGGCAGTCGGCGGCGACGGCGGCGAGGTAGCCGTGGTCGCGGACCAGGCAGGGGACGCGGAAGCCGAAGTGGCCCTCGATCGCGGTCTCCAGGGCGGCGGCGAGCTCGTCCTCGGCGCCCGCGGCGGGCGGGCGGTCGGCGGTGAAGACGGCGTTGCCGCTCTGGAGGTAGGTGCGCACCTCGCGGTGGCCGAGCCCTTCGAGGAGGGAACGGAGTTCCGCCATGGGGACCTTGTTGCGTCCGCTGACGTTGATCCCGCGGAGCAGGGCGGCGTAGGTCGTGGGCTTCGTCGGCATGGCGTCAGCCTAGGGCCTGTCGTCACACTCCCGTCTGCCTCGCGACGACAGGCCCTAGGACGGCCGCCGTGCCCCGTGGGGGAGGGCGCGACGGCCGCCTGCGACGGCTAGCGGAGGCGACGCATCCGGTAGCTGGCGGAAACCCTGGCCGATGGGAGAGGTCTCAGGCAAGGGCTCCACGCGGCTGTGACTTATTCAACAAGGTTTCGTAATACGCGATCCGGACGAGCCGTCCGATATACGCCCCCCGGATCGCGCGGCGGCGGGGTCAGGCCAGCTCCGCCTCGATCAGGTCGGCCGCGCGCCGGGTGCCGCCCTCGTGGGCCATCGCCTCCGCGAGCGCGCGGGCCCGGCGGGCGACCTCGGGGTCGTCGACCAGGGCGAGCACGGCCGCGCGCAGCCGCTCGGGGGTGGCCTCCTCCATCGGCAGGTGAATGGCGACGCCGAGCGACTGGAGCATGTCGGCGTTGCCGAACTGGTCGACGGCCTGCGGCACGGCGACCATCGGGGTGGCCGTGGCCAGCCCCTCCTGGCTGCCGCCGGCGCCCGCGTGGGTGATGAAGGCGTCGGCCTCGGCCAGGATCGCGCGCTGCGGGACCCAGGAGCGCACCTCGATGTTGCCGGGGACCTCGCCGAGCTCGGCCGGGTCGACGAACTTCCCGATCTGGAGCACCACGTGCCAGTCGTCGAGGCCGCCGAACGCCTCGACGCAGGCGCGGTAGAACGCGGGCCGCTTGGTGAAGGCGGAGCCGAGCGAGACCAGCAGCACCTTCTTGGCCCCCTCGGGCCGCTGCCACTCCCCCGCGCCGTCGGCCTCGCTCCGGCAGGCGCCGACGAAGGTGAAGACGGCGTCGTCGACCCGGTCGGCGTGCGGCTGGAGGGCGCGCGGGATGAGCACGAGCCCGCGCCGGGGGCGGCCCACGAAGGCGTCGGGGTGGGTGCGGACGCCGTGGGCGGTGAGCCAGGCGGTGAAGCGCTCGTAGTACGCCCGGCCGCGCGGCGAGACCTTGAGCTCCGCGTACAGCGGCTCGGCGACCTCCTCCTCGTACCCCTCCCAGGGGACGAGGTTGGGCCAGAGGGAGACGGCGGGGACGCCCCAGCCGTGGGCGAGGACGCGGGCGGGGTACGAGGTGATGTCGTGCAGCACCAGGTCGGGCCGGTCGTCGGCGAAGGCCGCTTCGAGCTGCGGGAGGGCCTGGATCGCGTCGGCGAGGAAGGGCTCGATGTTGTCGATGAGTTCGGTGCCCCAGGCGTCGGGGTCGTCGGTGGGGAGGGTCGAGCGGTAGACGACGGGGGTGGCGCCGGTCGCGGCGACCTTCTCCGCGAAGGCGGCGGGGATCGCGTAGCTGACCCGGTGGCCCCGGTCGACGAGCTCGCGGATCACGTCGAGGCTGGGGTTCACGTGCCCGTGGGCGGCGATGGAGAACATGGCGAGGTGTGAGCGGGGGGTGGTGGTCATGACCCCACCCTAAACAAGACGGAACGTCTCGTCTACTCAATAGTGCGGTGCCGTGGACCTGGACCGCTAGCCGAACTCCCTCTGATAGCGGGCCAGCACCCGGTTCCCGTCCCCCACCAGCCGTTTCCGCAGCCCCTCGGTGTCGATCGCGCCGCTGTAGTACTCCTGGAACGCGGGGGTGGCCACCTTGTCCTTCCACTCCGGATAGCCGCGCACCGCCGGGGCCGGCGCCGGGCTCAGCTCCCGCGCGACCGCCACGCCGGTCGCCCAGCCGTACGCGGGGGTGCGCAGGGACGGGTCGGCGAGGGCGGCCGTCGAGGTGGGCAGCATCCAGTCGCCGCGCGCGAGGCGGACCGTGTTGCGGGGCTGGAGGAAGAAGTCCAGGAAGCGGGCGGCCTCCTCCTTGTGCGGGCTGTCCGCCGCGATCGACAGGGTCTGCGGGCTGACCCCCTGGGCGAGCCCCGCCGCCCCGGCGGGCGCGGGCAGCACCGTCCAGTCGAAGCCCGGCGGCGCCTGCTGGACGATCTGCTGCCGGTACGAGAAGCCCAGCGGCACCATCGCGTACCGGCCGCCGAAGAAGCCGGGCAGGGTGTCCGAGCCGCCGCTGCCGAGGGTCGCGGGGGACGCGGTGCGGTCGGTGCGGACCATGTCCCGGATGGTGCCGGGCACGACGGCGTCGCCCGCCTCGAAGCGCAGCACCGCCTTGCCGCCGGGTTCCCGGTGGAAGAGCCGTCCCCTGGCGGAGAGTCCGAGGTTGAGCGAGACGGACACCGGCTCCCGCAGCGGCCAGGCCACCGCGTACCGCCCTTCGCCCATCGAGGCCGTCAGGTCCCTGGCGACCTGCCGGAACTCCGCCCAGCTCCACGGCCGTCCGGGGGTCGGGAGCCGCACCCCGGCCCGCGCGAGCAGCGTCCGGTTCGCCATGATCACGCGCGGCTCCTGGAGGAAGGGCACCCCGTACACCCCTTCGCCGAAGGTGGTGGTCTCCCAGCTCCGCGCCGGGATGTCGGCGCGCAGCCGCTCGGAGAGCAGCCCGCGCAGGTCGGCGAGATAGCCGCCGTGGGCGAAGTCGGCCAGGTCGTCGGAGGCGTCGTGGATCAGGTCCGGCGCCTCGCCGCCCTCGAAGGCGGTGAGGAGCTGGTCGTGGACGGAGTCCCAGCTCCCCTGCACGTACGTGACCTGGATGCCGGGGTGGGCCGCGTTCCACTCCCGCACCAGCTCCTTGTTGGCGGCGACCGACTCGCTCTGCCAGGCGAGCGACTGGAAGCGCAGCCGGACCACGCCGTCGCCCGGCTCCCCGGCGGGGGCCGAGCAGCCGGCCAGGAGCAGCGCGAGCACCCCGAGGGCGGCGGCGAACGGGCGGCCCCACCGCATCACTTCACCGCCCCGGCGAGCACGCCCCCGGTGATCCGGCGCTGGATGGCGGCGAAGACGAGCAGCGAGGGGAGGGTGGCGAGGAGGGCGGCGGCGGCCAGCGGGCCCAGGTCGGCCACCCCCTCGGCGCCGAGGAAGTGGGTGAGGACCACGGGCAGGGTCTGCCGCTCCGGGGACTTGAGCAGGACCAGCGCGAAGAAGAACTCGTTCCACGCGGTGACGAAGGCGAACAGGCCGGTGGCGACGATCCCGGGGCCGAGCAGCGGCGCGGTGACCGAGACCAGGATCCGGAGCCGCCCGGCGCCGTCGACGGCGGCGGCCTCCTCCAGCTCGACGGGGACGGCCCGGACGTAGCCGGTCAGCATCCACAGCGCGAAGGGCAGCGACCACACCACGTACACCGCGGTCAGCCCGGCCAGGCTGTCGATCAGGTGGAGGCGCTTGAGGACCAGGAAGAGCGGGATGATCAGCAGGACGAAGGGGAACGCCTGGCTGACCACGACCCAGCCGGTGGCGGCGGCCGTGAGCCGGGAGCGGTGCCGGGCCAGCACATAGGCCATCGGGGTGGCGACCAGGACGGCGGCGAGGGCCGCCGTGACCGCCGCGAGCAGGCTGTTCCCGGCCGCCCGCAGCAGCGGCTGCTCCCCGAACGCCTGCCGGAAGTTGTCGAGCGTGGGATCGCGCGGGATCCACGTCGGGTGCGGGGCGCCGAGCTCGACGGCGGGCTTGAAGGCGGTGGAGACCAGCCAGAGCAGGGGGAAGGCGAGGAAGAGCAGGTACGCCCCGAGGGCGAGGTACTGGCCGAGCCGCGCGGGCCCGCTGGTACGGAAGGCGCTCACCGGTCCGGGTCCCCCTTCAGCCGTCCGACGAGGTACAGCGCGAGGAGCAGCGAGACCACCGCGACCAGCACGCAGCCCATGGCGGCGGCGTAGCCGAACTGGCCGTAGCGGAACGCCTCCTCGTACGCGAAGAGCATCGGCAGCCGGGTCCGGCCGCCGGGGCCGCCGCCGGTCAGCACGTAGACCAGGGCGAAGGAGTTGAGGTTCCAGATCAGGTTGAGGGCGCTGATGGCGAGGGCGACGGGGCGCAGCGCGGGCCAGGTGACGGTGCGGAAGCGGCGCCAGGCCCCGGCGCCGTCGAGGGCGGCGGCCTCGTGCAGCTCGCGCGGGGTGTTCTGGAGGCCGGCCAGCAGGGCGACGGTGGTCTGCGGCATCCCGGCCCAGACGCCGACGACGAGGACGGCGGGCAGCGCGGTGGCGAGGCCGCCGAGCCAGACCCGGCCCTCGCCGAGGCCGAGGGCGCGCAGGGTCTCGTTGAGGATGCCCGCGTCCGGCTGGTAGACCAGCCGCCACATGATGCCGACGACGACCTCGGGCATCGCCCAGGGGACGATCGCGAGGGCGCGGGCCAGGCCGCGCAGCCGGAGCCGCTGGTCGAGCAGGAGGGCGAGGCCGAGGGAGAGCAGGAACTGGGGGACGGTGACGCCGACCGCCCAGACCAGGCCGATCCGGAAGGAGTCCCAGAACAGGCCGTCGTGCAGCAGGTCCCGGAAGTTGAGGGCGCCGATCCAGCTCGTCGCGCGGGTGCGGCCGGACTGGGCGTCGGTGAAGGCGAGGGCGACGCCGTAGAGCAGCGGGCCGACGCTGAGCAGCAGGATCGGCAGGAGCGCGGGCAGCACCAGGAACCACGGGCCGAAGCCGGGGCCCGGGCCGGGGCGGCCGGGGCCGGGCGCGGCGGGCTTGCGGCGGCGCGCGGGGCGCCGGTCCGCGGTCGTCACGCTCACGGTCCCCGCCCCCTTCGCACGGCCGAGCCGGTGGGCACTCCAGGGCCGTCATCGTCCAAAGGGTCCGTCGCCGCGTCAAGGCGACCTGCGCGGATGCGAGACTTTGGCGCAATAGCGACGGCTGTGGGGAGAGAACGATGGACGAGGCGCGGGCGCGGGAGATCCTGGCCGCCGCCGGACTGCGGGCGGCCGACGCCGCGCTGCTGGCGCTGGGCGAGAACGCGGTCTTCGCCGTCGGCGGGCTGGTGGCCAAGGTCGGCCGGGACGCCGAGCTGCTGCCGCGCGCCGAGCGGGAGCTGGCCCTGGCCGGCTGGCTGGCGGAGGCGGGTGTCCCGGCGGTGCGGGCGGCGGAGCCGGAGCCGCGGGTCGCCGAGGGGCACCCGGTCACCCTCTGGCACCGGCTGCCCGAGGCGGTCCGGCCCCCGGAGCCGAGGGACCTGGCGCCGCTGCTGCGGCGGGTGCACGCGCTGCCCGAGCCGGCGGGCTTCGTCCTGCCGCGCCGGGAGCTGCTCGGCGGGGTGGAGCGCTGGCTGCGGCTCGCGGGCGACGCGATCGACCCGGCGGACGCGGCGTTCCTGCGGGAGCGGCGGGACTCCTTCGCCCCGGCCGCCGCGGCCCTGTTGCCCCGGCTCGCGCCCGGCCCGATCCACGGCGACGCGCTCCCCCGCAACGTGCACGTCGGCCCGGACGGCCCGGTCCTGGTGGACCTGGAGACCTTCTCCTCCGATCTGCGCGAGCACGACCTGGTGGTGCTCGCGCTGTCCCGGGACCGCTACGGGCTGGACCCGGCGGCCTACGACGCCTTCACCGAGGCGTACGGCTGGGACGTGCGGGAGTGGGAGGGCTGCGCCGTGCTGCGCGGCGCGCGGGAGACCGCGAGCTGTGCCTGGGTGGCGCAGCACGCGCCGTCGAACCCGAAGGCGCTCGCCGAGTTCGGGCGGCGGGTGGCCTCGCTGCGGGACGGCGACCCCGAGGTGCGCTGGTACCCGTTCTGACCTCCTGCCATCATGATCCCGGCCAACAAAACTCCTGGATCGGGGTGTTGTGATGCGGATCGAGCTGTCGGACGTCACGCTGGACGTCGAGGTGAGCGGCGAGGGGCCGGTCGTGCTGCTGCTGCACGGCTTCCCCGACTCGCACCGGCTGTGGCGGCACCAGATCCCGGCGCTGAACGCGGCGGGGTTCCGGACGGTCGCGCCGACCCTGCGCGGCTTCGGCGGGTCGGACCGGCCGGACGGCGGGGTCGAGGCGTACCACGTGGCGAAGCACCTCGGCGACATGCTGGAGCTGCTCGGCCGGCTCGGTGTCGACCGCTGTCATGTGGTGGGCCACGACTGGGGTTCCGGGGTGGCGCAGGGGCTCGCGCACTTCGCCGCCGAGCGGGTGGCGAGCCTGACGGTGATGTCGGCGGGTGATATGACGGCGGTGCTCGGCCCCGACGGCTGGCGGGAGCGCCAGCGGATGTGGCATATGACGATGTTCCAGTTCGAGGGGCTCGCCGAGGAGTGGCTGTCCCGCGACGACTTCGCCAACCTGCGCGGGATGCTGGGCGGGCACACCGACCTGGACGAGGTCGTCGGGGCGCTGCGCGCCCCGGGCGCCCTGACGGCGGCTCTGAACATCTACCGGGCCACCCTGCCGATGGAGGTGCAGCTGGGCGTGCCGGCACCGCCGGCACCGTTCACCATGCCGGTGCTGGGCGTCTGGTCCTCGGGGGACCGCTATCTCACCGAGCGCCAGATGACCTCGGTGGCCCCGCTCGCCCCCGTGCGCTGGCGCTACGAGCGGGTCGAGGACGCCGGGCACTGGTTCCCGCTGGAGCGGCCCGAGCGGGTCAACGAGCTGCTGCTCTCCTTCCTCAAGGAGAACGTCTAGCCGGCCACCGGGGCCGGGGCGCGCAGCGGCCAGCAGGGGTCGACGACCGCGTCCGCGCTGCCCTTGCGGCGCAGGAAGGACTGGAAGTCCTCGGCCCACTCCCGGTACCAGCTGATCTGGCGCTCGTGCAGCTCGGCCGGGTCGAGGGCGGCGACGGAGGCGTGCCGGCCGGCTATCGCGACGGCCACCCCGACGGCGGCCAGCGCGTCGGCGGCGGCCTGGTGGGCGGCGGTGAGCTCCACCCCGTACTCCGCGCAGACGGCTTCCAGGGTGCGCTTGCCGCGCCGGTAGCGGTCGACGGCCCGGTCGATGGTGTACGGGTCGATGACCGGGCCCGTGGGGGCGCCGCCCAGGCGCTCGCTCAGCGAGGGCAGTCCGTGCCGCCGCAGCTCGGCGGAGAGCAGGGTCAGGTCGAAGGACGCGTTGTAGGCGACGACCGGGACGCCGTCCCGCCAGTACGCCGCCAGGGTGTCGGCGATCTCGTCGGCGACCTCGCGCACCGGCCGGCCCTCGGCCGCCGCCCGCTCGCTGCTGATGCCGTGGATCGCGGACGCCTGCTCCGGGATGCGGATGCCGGGGTCGGCGAGCCAGTCGTGCCGCCGGACCACCCGGCCGCCGTGGACGCCGACGACCGAGGCCGTGACGATCCGGGCCTCCAGCGGTTCGGTGCCGGTGGTCTCCAGGTCGAAGCCGACCAGCGGTTCCGCGTGCCAAGCCATCGGGTCCTCCTTACGTGATCTCCCCCGTGGTGCTGAACACCCTCGCACGCGCCACTGACAATCCGGCCCGGGGCCCCCGGGCGGGGGTCAGGAGACGGGCCGGGAGTCGAGCCAGACGGACTCGAATTCCTCCCGGTATGTCGCGAAAAGTCCGTTCTCCTCGTCCCGGTCGGGGCCGTACCCGGCGCGCACCACGTTCCGCCCGCCGCCGCGCAGCACCAGCACCGGCGCCTCCATGCCGCGCGCCTTGCGCAGATACGACTGGACCACGCCGATCCCGTCCGGGCCGTCCCCGTCGACCAGATAGGCGGTGAAGCGCGGGGTCTCGTCGAAGACGTGGATCTGGAAGGCCCCCGGGTCGCGCAGGCTGGCCCGGACCCGCCGCATGTGCAGGATGTTCATCTCGACCGCGCGGCTCAGCTCGCCCTTCTTGATGCCCAGCTCCCGCTCGCGCCGCTTGACCGCGCTGCTGGCCGGGTTGAGGAAGAGCAGCCGGATCCGGCAGCCGGACTCGGCGAGCCGGACCATCCGGCGCCCGGAGAAGTTCTGCACCAGCAGGTTGAGACCTATGCCCGTGGCGTCGAGCCGCCGGGCCCCGCCGAACAGGTCCTCGGCGGGCAGCTGCCGCTGGAGCCTGACCCGGTCGGGGTGGACGGAGACCACGTCGGCGTAGCGGTCGCCCACCAGGTCCTCGACGGCGTCCACCGGCAGCCGGTCGGCGGAGGGCACCCCCGCCCCGCTGCCGAGGATCTCCAGGAGCCGGGCGGAGGCCCGCTCCGACTGGGCCAGCACCGTCAGCGACAGGGCCCGGTTGCGGGAGACGACGTTGCGGGTCACCTCCAGCTCGTCCAGGGCCAGTTCGACCTCGCGCCGGTCGTCGAAGTAGGGCTCGAAGCACGGCCAGTGCTGGACCATCAGCTCCCGCAGCTGCGGGAGGGTGAGGAAGCTGAGCACGTTGTCGTCGGCCGGGTCGAGCAGATAGCCCTTGCGCCGCGAGACCTCGCGGACGGCCACCGCCCGCTGCACCCACTCCTGCCCGGCGGGCCCGGCGGCGGCCACCACCCACTCCTCGCCGTGCACCGGCTCGTACACCGGCCGCAGCACCGCCGCGACGACGGCCCGCAGCCGCTGCTCGACCAGGTTGAGCCAGATGTAGGCGCGGCCGGCCCGCTGGGCCCGGGTGCGCACCTCGCTCCACGCCTCCGCGCCCCAGTCGAGCTCGGCCCCGATCTCCACCGGGCGGGCCACGGAGACCGCGCCGGGCGGCACCGCGGGATCCGCCGGCTCCGACTCACGGCCCGCGTCCCCTGGGGGCAGCTCCAGACCTCCCGAGCTCACCCGCGCACCGCCTTCTGCTCCCGGACACCCGCTCTGACAACGATCAAGGAAGGGTACTCCGGGAGCGGGAGGCGATGCAGCAGGATCGACCGGCCCGTTGCTCAACTGCTGGGAACGGGGGCTCCGTTCTGCCCGGCGAGATCGGCCGGAGTGAGCGGATTCATAGCGGTTACGTCCCTGGGGGCGAGCTGGAATCCCTGCCAGTGGACCGGCATCGGCTGCTGGTCCTCGTCCCGGGCGATGTGGTGGAACCCGATGTTGACCCAGACCGCCGGGTTGGTCAGGGTCTCCCCGTTGACCCACTTGTCGACGCTGTCGGGCGCGTTCGGGCCGCAGTTCAGGATGTTGTTGCTGGCGAACTGCTCGCACGCCCGCGCCTGGGTGAAGTACACGTCGTGCCGGGTGAAGGGGCGGCCCGCGTAGCTGTTGGTGTGGCCGGGCACGATCTCGTACGAACGGGCGTGGCCGTCCTTGTTCTTGCCGGTCGCGCTCACCACCCGCCACCAGCGCATGTTCTTCGCGTCCCCGGCGAGCTCCTTGGTGACCGCGGTGCGGGTGGTCTTCACGGTCGGGCCGCCGCCCGAGGCGGCCGGCGGGGTGACCTTGGAGTCGTACTGCTCGATCCGGCCCTTGGAGCTGCCGTCCAGGCCGAAGTCCAGCTTCCAGAAGACGTTGTGGGCGTGGCTGGTGGCGTAGTCGCGGGCGCCCTTGCCGATGGGCCAGCCGCGCCCGTCGGTGGCGTTGTAGTCGACCGGCGAGAGGCTGCCGGTGGCGCCCACGTTGGCGCCTATGGTGCCGTCGGAGGAGAACCGCCACTCGGTGATGTACTCGTACCAGCCGACCTTGTTGACGCTGTAGACGAGCAGGTCCTTGCCCTGCGCCTGCCAGACCTTGCCGCCCTCGTCGGCGGCCATCCGGTAGGCGTGGCCGCGGGCCCGGGTGGTGGTGCACAGCCCGTTGACCTTGCCGATCTCGGGGACCTTCACCGAGGTGATGGTGCCGCCGGGACACTCGCCCGGCTTCAGGTTCTGCAGCCCCCAGCCGAAGCCGGCGCCGGTGAGGTCGTCGTACTCGGCGTTGCCGTCGTCGTACGGGACGTGGATCTGGGCCAGCTTGGCGCTGTTGAGGACCCGGATCGGGGCCCGCTCGCCGGGCGGCTGGTAGGTGACCTTGTCCAGGATCAGCCCGGAGTCGGTGGAGTAGCGCCAGCACATGCGCCAGACGGTGCCGCCGTCCAGCTTCTGCTCGATGCGGTAGGCGGCGGAGCAGTCGGCGGGCGGGGGCGCGGGCGCGGCGCTCACGGGGGTGGCCGCGGTGGTGGTGGCGACGGTGGTGCCGAGCAGGGCGCCGGCGGCGAGGACGGCGCCCCGCCTGCGGGCACGCCGAAGTCGCGGTACGGACATGGGTGCGTACTCCCTCGGTACGGATGTGCGGATGGTTCCCGGGGCGGTGGTCGGGCCGGCCCGGCGGTGGTGCGGGCCGGCGGTCAGCCGACGCGGGTGACGGTGCGGGCGCTGAGGTCGACGACGAGGCCGCGGGTGTCGATCCAGGCGCCGTTGCGGACCTTGGTGACGAGCCGGACGCAGCGGTGCACGCCGCACTCGGCGAGCGCCGCGGGGACCTTCGCCTCGCGGTAGGTGCGGTAGAGGTCGCCGTTGAACCAGAGCTGGTCCGCGGAGGTCAGCTCCTTGCCGGTGGCGTCCTTGTAGTCCTCCTTGACGCCCTTGCCGAGCGGGCTCGCCAGGATCAGGCCGAGGGCCGCGCGCAGCTCCTCGGGGTGGGCGGAGGGCTGCGTCCCGCGCTGGGCGCCGGACTGCTCGACGGCCCCGGTGTCGAGGTTGACGGTGCGGGTGAGGAGCTCGTCGCGGCCGTAGTCGTAGAAGCGGACGACGGCGCGGCGCGGTCCGCCGGTCTCCTCGCCCGGGAGAGGATCGGCCAGTTCGGTGGCGAGGTGCTGGGGGCCCCGGCCGCCCGCCGCGTTCTTCTGGGCGGCGGCTCCCGGCGTGGTCAGCGCCAGGGCCTCGGCCCGCTTCAGCTCGTCGTCGGTGAGCGGGTCGGTGCCGACGCCCTTCGCGCCCTCGGGCGGCGCCGGGGCGAGGGCCGCGGGGCCCGGCGCGGTGCCGCCGCCCGCTCCCCCGTCCTGTCCGGTCCCCCCGGCGGCCGTCGCGTTCTGGCCCGCCGCGCGGCCCGGCGGCGCGTCGTCGGCGCCGGCGGTGCCCGGCACCGCGACCGCGACGGCGATGGCGGTCCCCGTCACCGCCATGGCCGTACCCGCCACCACCTTGCCCAGGTGACGGCGCACTATTTCGTACACACTTCCCCCCTTGACGCAGGATTTCCCCTATTTCTGTGTGGTCACCCGGTAGGACGGGCGTAAGTCCTAGGAGGTTGCGCCACTTTCGGGCAGGATCTGGCCGAAGTACACCCCTTGCAGCCGGATCAGAAGTGGAAGAGTTCGCCTATGCAGGTCTGGCCGGGACAGGCGTACCCCCTGGGCGCCACCTACGACGGCGCGGGAACGAATTTCGCGGTCTTCTCGGAGGCCGCGCACCGCATCGAGCTGTGTCTGGTCCACGACGACGGCTCGGAGACGGCGGTGGAGCTGCGCGAGACCGACGCCTTCGTGCGGCACGCCTATCTGCCGGGCGTGATGCCCGGCCAGCGGTACGGCTTCCGGGTCCACGGGCCGTACGCCCCGGAGCGGGGGCTGCGGTGCAACGCGGCGAAGCTGCTGCTCGACCCGTACGCGCGTGCGGTGTCGGGCGCGGTGCGGTGGGGCGAGTCGGTGTACGGCTACCCCTTCGGCCGGCCCGACGCGCGCAGCGACCTGGACTCGGCGCCGGACACGATGACCTCGGTGGTGGTCAACCCGTACTTCGACTGGGGCGACGACCGGCGCCCGCGCACCGAGTACCACCACACGGTGATCTACGAGGCCCATGTGAAGGGCCTGACGATGCTCCACCCGGACCTGCCGGAGGAGCTGCGCGGCACCTACGCGGGGCTCGCGCACCCGGCGGTCATCGGCCATCTGAAGGAACTGGGCGTGACGGCGCTGGAATTGATGCCGGTGCACCAGTTCGTCAACGACCACCGGCTGGTGGACGCGGGCCTGTCGAACTACTGGGGCTACAACACCATCGGCTTCTTCGCCCCGCACAACGCGTACGCCTCCTGGGGCGACCGGGGCCAGCAGGTGCTGGAGTTCAAGTCGGCGGTGCGGGCGCTGCACCAGGCGGGCATCGAGGTGATCCTCGACGTGGTCTACAACCACACCGCCGAGGGCAACCACCTGGGGCCGACGCTGTCGTTCCGGGGGCTGGACAACCCCTCGTACTACCGGCTGGGCGACGACCCGCGCACCTACACGGACACCACCGGCACCGGGAACTCGCTGCTGATGCGGTCCCCGCACGTGCTCCAGATGATCATGGACAGCCTGCGGTACTGGGTGACCGACATGCACGTGGACGGCTTCCGCTTCGACCTGGCGGCCACCCTGGCCCGCCAGTTCCACGAGGTGGACCGGCTGTCGTCCTTCTTCGACCTGGTGCAGCAGGACCCGGTGGTCAGCCAGGTGAAGCTGATCGCGGAGCCCTGGGACCTGGGCGAGGGCGGCTACCAGGTGGGCAACTTCCCGCCGCAGTGGGCCGAGTGGAACGGCAAGTACCGGGACTGCGTGCGGGACCTGTGGCGGGGCGAGCCGCGCACGCTCGCGGAGTTCGCCTCGCGGCTGACCGGCTCCTCGGACCTCTACCAGGACGACGGGCGGCGCCCGCTGGCCTCGGTCAACTTCGTGACCTGCCACGACGGATTCACCCTGCGCGACCTCGTCTCGTACAACGACAAGCACAACGAGGCCAACGGCGAGGGCAACCGGGACGGCGAGAGCCACAACCGCTCCTGGAACTGCGGCGCCGAGGGCGACACCGACGACATCGGGATCGGCGAGCTGCGGGCCCGGCAGACCCGCAACTTCCTGGCGACGCTGATGCTGTCGCAGGGCGTGCCGATGCTCAGCCACGGCGACGAGTTCGGGCGCACCCAGGGCGGCAACAACAACGCCTACTGCCAGGACAACGAGGTGTCCTGGGTGCGCTGGCCCAAGCCGGGCGCCGAACCGGAGGCCACGCTCCTGGAATTCACCCGGGCGATGGTGCGGCTGCGCCGGGAGCACCCGGTGTTCCGGCGCCGCCGCTTCTTCCACGGGCGGCCGGTGGAGGGCACCCACGACGAGCTCACCGACATCGCCTGGTTCACGCCCTCGGGCGGGGAGATGACGTCCCGGGACTGGCAGGCGGGCAACGCGCAGGCGCTGACCGTCTTCCTCAACGGGAACGCGATCTCGGAGCCGGGCCCGCAGGGCGAGCGGATCTCCGACGACTCCTTCCTGCTGATGTTCAACGCCTCATCGCAGGAGCTGGAGTTCGAGGTGCCCGACAGCCACGGCGAGTCCTGGCAGGTCGTGGTGGACACCTCGCACCCGGAGGGGATGCCGCCGGAGGCGGGCCCGACGGTGACGGCGGGCGAGCGGGTGACGCTCGCCCCGCTCACGCTGACGGTGCTGCGACGGCCGGCCTGAGCTCCCCGGTACGGGTCCGCACCGTCCAGGACAGCGCGGCGCAGGCCGCCGCCGCCCCGGCCGCCACCGCGAAGGCGGCCGGGGCGCCGTGGGTGTCGGCGAGCGGGGCCGAGACGGCCAGCGCGAGGGCCTGGCCGCCGACGATGCCGCTGGTGAGGAAGGCCATGGACTCGGCGAGCCGGGCGGGCGGCACGATCCGCTCGGTGAGCCCGAAGACCGTGATGAGGTGCGGGGCGTAGGCGACGCCGAGGACGACGACAGCCGCGTACAGGCCGCCGAGGCTGTCGACGAGGACCAGCGGCGCGGCGAGCACCACCAGGGCGGCGGTGGCGGCGCGCCAGCGGGTGCCGAGGCCGATCCGGGCGGGCACGGCGGCCATCGCGAAGCCGGCGGCGGCGCTCGTCACGCCCATCGCGGCGTAGACGAGCCCGGCCTGGTCGGGGCTGCCGAGCCGCTCGGTGAGCGCGGTGATCCCGGCCTGGGAGGCGCCGAACATGGCGCCCTGGAGGACCATCGTCAGCCGCAGGGCGTACGTGGCCATGGGCAGCCGGGTCCGTTCGGCGGCACTCGTCCGGGTGGCGCCGCCCGGGTCCGCCGAGCGGGCCGTGGGGTGGAGGGCGAAGGCGGTGCCGCAGAGGGCGAGGAGCGCGGCGGCGGTCAGCAGGGCGGCGGCCGGGTGGGCGAGGGAGGCGGCCAGGCCGACCAGGGCGGGGCCGAGGACGAAGGAGACCTCGTCGAGGGTGCCCTCGAAGGAGAGCACGGTGCCGACCGCCCGGTCGTCGGCGCCGGCCGCGCGGGCCAGGGTCACCGAGCGGGTCCGGGCGAGCGGGCCGATCTGCGGGACGGTCGCCCCGGCGAGCGCGCCGAGCGCCATGAGCAGCGGGGTGCCGGCGCGGTCGAGGGCGGCGAGCACGAGGGCCGTGACGGCGACGGCGTTGGCGAGCGCGGCGGCCAGCACCACGGGCCGCTGGCCGTGCCGGTCGGCCAGCCGCCCGATCAGCGGCCCGGCCAGGGTCTGTCCGGCGGCGAGCGCGCCGCCCGCGAGGCCCGCCGTGGTCAGGGAGCCGCTGGTCTCCGCGACCAGGAGCAGGCTGCCGAGCTGGCACATGGCGGTGGGCAGCCGGCCGAGGAAGGAGACGACCGGCAGGACCGGTCCGAGCAGGGACAGCGTGTCGCGATACATCCGGAGCATCACGCGAACGTAACGCGATGCACTCGAACGGGCGCATGCGTCGATGACACAGAAGCCTCCGGGCCGGGTACGTACGTTCGCATGACGTCCTCCTCGCCGGTCCGGCCCGGACTCCCCTCGTCCGAGCGGACGCTGCCCACCGCCACGTACCGCCTCCAGCTCCAGCCCGCGTTCCCCTTCGCCGCCGCCGCGCGGGCCGTGCCCTATCTGGCCGGGCTCGGGGTCTCGCACCTGCACCTGTCGCCGGTCCTGGAGGCCGTGCCCGGCTCGACGCACGGCTACGACGTGACCGACCCGCGCGCCGTCCGCGCCGAGCTGGGCGGCGAGGCGGGGCTGCGGGCGCTCGCCGCGACGGCCCGGGAGCACGGGCTGGGGCTGGTGCTCGACCTGGTGCCCAACCACATGGCGGCCTCGCCCCGGCACAACCCGGCGCTGCGGGAGGTGCTGCGGGACGGCCCCACGTCCCCGTACGCCCGCTGGTTCGACATCGACTGGGCGGCGGGCGGCGGGCGGATGCTGCTGCCGGTGCTGCCCGCCCGGCTGCCGGAGGTCCGGGACCGGATGCGGGTCGCGGACGGCGTCCTGGCCCTGGACGGGCAGGAGTTCCCGCTGCGCCCCGGCACCGAGGGGCTGCCGCTCGGCGAGCTGCTGGACGCCCAGTGGTACCGGCTCGGCTGGTGGCGCCTGGCCCGCACCGAGCTCAACTACCGCCGCTTCTTCACGATCGCGGACCTGATCGGGGTGCGGGTCGAGGACCCGGAGGTCTTCGCCGCCACCCACGCGAAGGTCCTGGAGCTGGTCGCGGACGGCGTGGTGGAGGGGCTGCGCATCGACCACCCGGACGGGCTGGCCGACCCGGAGGGCTATCTGGAGCGGCTGGAGGCGGCGACCGGCGGGCGGTGCTGGACGGTGGTGGAGAAGATCCTCACCGGGCCCGAACCGCTGCCCGCCTCCTGGCCGGTGGCGGGCACCACCGGCTACGACGCGCTGCGGCAGCTCGACGGGGTGTTCACCGACCCGGCGGGCAGCGCGGAACTGACTGAGGTATACCGGGAGTTCGTGGGGCGGGCCGGGGACCGGGGCGGCTACTGGGAGGCGACCGCGCGGCGGGCCGCGTACAAGGTCGTCACCCACGAACTGACGGCGGAGACGGCCGCGTTGACCCGGATCGCCGGGCGGATCTGCGCCGCGGAACCGGAGTTGCGCGACCACGCGCCCTGGGCGCTGCACACGGCGGTGCGCGAGCTGCTGGTCCGGGTGCCGGTGTACCGGACCTACCGCGCGGGCGGCGAGCGGGTGCTGACCCCGGAGGCGGCGCGCGGCGCCAAGGCGGCGTTCGCGGTGCCGGAGGAGGCGACGGCGGTGGACACCGTGCGGGAGCTGGCGCTCGGGACCCTCGGCGACGGCCCGGACCACCTCGCGTTCCGGGCCCGGTTCGCGCAGACCTCCTCGGCGCTGCGGGCCAAGTCCGTGGAGGACACCGCCTTCTACCGCTACACCCCGCTGCTCTCCGCCAACGAGGTCGGCGGCGACCCGGGCAGCCCCGCCGTGTCGCCCGAGGAGTTCCACGCGTACTGCGCCCGCATCGCGCGCGACTGGCCGGGCACCGGGACGGTGCTGACCACCCACGACACCAAGCGCAGCGCGGACGTACGGGCCGGGATCGCGGTCCTCGCCCAGTGCCCCGGGCGCTGGGCCGAGCTGCTGGCGGAGACCTCCGGGGTGCCCGCGCCCGATCCGCACCTGGCGTGGACGGCCTGGCAGACGGCCTTCGGCTTCGGCGCCCCGGACCCGGCGCGGCTGGGCCCCGCGGTGCTGAAGTCGGTGCGCGAGGCGGGGCTGCACACGAGCTGGACGGAGCCGGACGAGGCGTACGAGCGGGCGGTCGCCGAGTTCGTGGCCGCGGGCCCCGGGCGGGTCCCGCTGCGCACCGCCGCGCCCGCCGCGCTCGCCCTGGAGCCACACATCCGCGCGCACGTGCTGGGCGCGACCCTGGTGCAGCTGACGATGCCGGGGGTGCCGGAGCTCTACCAGGGCACCGAGCGGGAGTACCGGGCCCTGGTGGACCCGGACAACCGGGCGCCCTTCGCGCCGGGCCCGGACGACGCCAAGACGGCGCTGGTGCGGGCGGCGCTCGGGCTGCGGCGGGCCCGGCCCGGCCTGTTCGGCCCGCTCTCCCCGTACCTCCCGGTGGCGGCCGAGGGCCCGGCCGCCCCGCACTGCCTCGCCTTCACCCGCTCGGGGCAGGTGCTCACGGCGGTGACCCGGCTGCCGCTGCGGCTGGCCGAGGCGGGCGGCTGGCGGGACACCGCGCTGCGGCTGCCGGAGGGCCGGTGGCTCGACCCGCTCGACGGGGCGCGGGAGTTCACGGGCGGGCCGGAGACACCGGTACGGCTGGCCGAGCTCTTCGCGGCGCGGCCGGTGGGGCTGCTGGTGCGGGCGGAGTGACCTGGCGGGGATTCCGCCTCGGAGAGGCCCTGGGGGGCTTGTCCCTGGCCTCCCCGGCCTCCCCTGCCTCCCCTGCCTCTCTGGCCTCCCCCGCCTCCCTGACCTTCCTAGCCTCCCGGGCGGACCAGGAGGGTGCTCGGGGCGCGGGTGATCACGCCGGTCCAGCGGGGGCGGAAGCCGTCCGCGAGGCGGAGCCGGGGCATGGCCTGGAAGAGGGCGCGCAGGGCGTACTCCGCCTCCAGGGCCGCGAGGTCCACGGCCGGGCACAGTCCGCTGCCGTAGGTGAGCTGGCCGGGGTCGTCGCGCAGCGGGTCGAAGCGGTCCGGGTCGCGGAAGCGCTCCGGGTCGCGGCCGGCGGCGCCGATCAGCAGGGCCACCTGGGCGCCCGCGGGCAGCACGCCCGAACCGGTGCGCACCTCGCCCCGGGTGCGGCGCATGACGATCTGGACCGGCGGGTCGCGGCGCAGCGACTCCGTCCAGGCGCGGGCGACCAGGCCCGCCGGGGCGTCCCGGAGCGCGGCGACCTGGTCGGGGTCGGAGAGGACGGCGGCGAGGAAGGCGGCCAGGGCCTTCTCGCGGACGCCTATCTGGCCGGTGCAGTGGCCGACCAGCGCGGACGCGGCCCGGCCCCGGACCAGCCGCATCATGTCCCGGTACGGCACGCCGACGGCGGCGGCGACGGTGCCGGCGGGCAGCCAGTGGCAGAACTCGGCGACCAGGTCGGCCTGCGGGCGGTCGGCGATCCGGCGGGCGAGGACGAACGCGGTGCGCTCGACGATGGCCCGCAGCTCGGCCTCGTCGGCGGCGGCCGGGCCGCCGTGGGTCGCGGCGCAGGGCGGGTCGCCGGGCCGGTGCCCGTGGGTGAAGCGGGCGTCGGTGAGGGCGCTCGCCACGTCGGCGTACCGGCTGAGCACCCAGGCCCGCAGCAGCGGGTCGTGGGTGAGCGGGAACTCCTCGCGCAGCACCCGGTAGACGCGGTACGGGTCGCGGGTGGCGCCCGGCTCCAGCGGGCTCGGCGCGATCCGGCGGACGACGCGGTCCCGCGGCGGCGCGGCGGTCCCGCGCGGGACCCGTGCCATCGCCGGGAGCGCGGCCCAGTGGTCCCGGTACGGGGCGGGGCCGCGGGGCGGCTGGGGTGGGTGGTCGGGGTGGTGCTGGTCGTGCGGTTGGTCCCGGTGGTGCGGATCGTCGCTCATCTCGCCCCCTCGTCGGTCAGCGGCGCGCGTCTCCCCAGCCGAACACCGAGCAGACCCGGTCGCAGCAGGTATACCGCCGTTCGGGTGATACGTGGAGGTGTTGGCGCGTCAGTTCGGCGAGATCCGGAAGTTCATCTGCCCGAACCCCACCTGGTCCCCCGCGCGCACCACGACCGCACCCGTCACACGGCGCCCGTTGACCGTGGTGCCATTGGTGGAGCCGAGGTCGCGGAGCACCCACAGACCACCCTGGAGGGACAGTTCGGCGTGCAGCCGGGAGACCGTCTCGTGGCTGAGACGCAGCCCGTTCACCGGGTCGCGGCCGATCCGCAGCGGCTGCGGGCCCGGCAGCGGCAGCAGCAGCTTCGGCAGCCGCTCGACCCGCCAGGCGCGCCGGACGCTCATGGTGAACGCGGACACCTTCTCGACCGCGCCCACCACCCGCCGGGTCCACGGCGGATCCGTCGTCAGGTCCGCGATGAGCAGGGCGAGTTCGTCGGAGCGGCGGGCGGCCAGCGCCCGCTCCATGCGGAACAGGAAGGTGTCGTGCGACAGGCGCCCCTGGGCCGCCCCCTCGCGCAGCACCGCGAGCGCGCGGTCGCGCTCGGCGTCGGTGAGCCGGGGGCCGTCCGACCGGCCGGCCGGGAGCTCGAAGGGTGTCGTCACCCCAAGATTGTCGGACGGACGGGCCCGAGGTGTCCAGAAGGGTCCGGCCACGCCCTCGGAAACTCGGGGGCGCAGCCCCGACCTGCGCTGTTACGGTCTGCCGACTCGACTACCAGGGGGACCCCCGTACATGACGTACACCGTTCGACCGCTCGCCGGACCCGACGAGCTCGCCCTCTTCCAGGGCCTCGACTACGTGCTCGACCACGAGCTCGCCGACGACCTGGCCACCGGCCGCCGCCGCCCCGACTGGATGTGGGTGGCGCTGGACGGCGACCGCCTGCTCGGGCGGATCGCCTGGTGGACCGGGCGGGAGGGCGCCGACCCGCAGGCGCTCGACTTCTTCGACCTGGACCCGGCGCTGCCGGCGGAGGAGGCGGCCGCGATCGGCCTGCGCCTCCTGGAGACGGCGACCGCCGCCGTCGTCCCGGCGGGCGCCCCGCGCCCCGAGTACGGCCGCTTCATGCCGCCCGACTGGCGCGAGGTCCCGGAGACCCGCGCGGCCCTGGAGGCCCTGTTCGGCGTGCTGACCGCCTCGGGCGCCCGCCCGCTGGTGGAGCGGCTGCGGCTGGAGTGGCGGGCGGGCACGCCCGTGCCGGAGCCCACCGGGCGGCTGGCGTTCCGGCCGGTCCGCGACCGCGAGGACCTGCTGGCGCTGATGACCCCGGTCATGGAGGGCACCCTCGACGCGCACGGCCGGGCCGACCTGGCCTCCGGCCTCTCCCCGCGCGAGGCGGCCGAGCTGCACTACGACGAGGAGCTCGCGCACTACGCCACGCCCCGCGCGTGGTGGCGGATCGCGGAGCTGCCGGGCACCGGGGAGCCGGTCGGCTTCGTCGTCCCGGCGCGCAACAACTACCACCCGATCATCGCGTACATCGGCGTACTGCCCGCCCATCGCGGCCACGGCTACAGCGACGAGCTCCTCGCCGAGGGCACCCGGGTCCTCGCCGCCGAGGACGTGCCCCGCATCCGGGCCGCCACCGACCTCGGCAACGTCCCCATGGCGGCCTCGTTCGCCCGCACCGGGTACGTGACCTTCGAGCGCGCGGTCAACTACGTGTGGGACCGGCCGGCCTAAGACGCCGACGCCGACCACGCCGACCACGTCCGTCACGACGACCACGGCAGCCACGGCAAGCACGTCCGTCACGACCGCCACGACGGGCCCGGCAAGATCGTCGATGCGCCGGGCGGGGCGGCCCGCCGACTGCCAGGATGGTCCCGTAGCCGTGGATGCGGGCGTACCGACGGCGGAGCCGGCTTCCGGTGTCCGTGCGCCCTCGACGAGGGGAACCCTCCCGTGCTGTTCGAGGTGTGGGCGCCGCAGGCCCGTGACCGGGTGACGCTGGAGCTGAACGGCACCGGCCACCCGCTGGAGCGGGACGCCGAGCGGCCCGGCTGGTGGACCGGCGTCACCCCGGCGGCCGACGGCGACCGCTACGGCTACTCCCTCGACGGCGGCCCGCCGCTGCCCGACCCCCGGGCCCGGCGGCTGCCCGACGGCCCGGACGGCCTCGCCGCGGTCGTCGACCACGACGCGTACACCTGGCGCAACACGGCCCCGCGGCTGCGGCTGCGCAGTGGCGTCGTGTACGAGCTGCACGTCGGCACCTTCACCCCCGAGGGGACGCTCGACGCGGCGGCGGCGCGGCTCGGGGAGCTCGCCGGGCTCGGCGTCACCCATGTGGAGCTGATGCCGCTGTGCCCGTTCCCCGGGGTGCGCGGCTGGGGCTACGACGGGGTGGCGCCGTGGGCGGTCCACGAGCCGTACGGGGGCCCGGCGGCCCTCAAGCGCTTCGTGGACACGGCGCACGGGCTGGGCCTGGGCGTGGTCCTGGACGTGGTCCACAACCACCTGGGCCCGTCCGGCAACCACCTGCCGTCCTTCGGCCCGTACTTCACCGACACCCACCACACCCCGTGGGGCGCGGCGGTCAACCTGGACGCCCCCGGCTCGGACGAGGTCCGCGCGTACCTCGTGGGCAGCGCGCTCGCCTGGCTGCGGGACTACCGGATCGACGGGCTGCGGCTGGACGCGGTGCACGCGCTCGCCGACACCCGGGCGCTGACCTTCCTGGAGGAGCTGTCGGCGGCCGTCGACGAGCTCGCCGGGGAGCAGGGCCGGCGGCACTTCCTGATCGCCGAGTCCGACGCGGGCGACCCGCGCACCACCACCCCCCGCCCGGCCGGCGGGCTCGGCGTCCACGCGCAGTGGAACGACGACTTCCACCACGCCCTGCACACCGCCCTGACCGGCGAGTCGCAGGGCTACTACGCGGACTTCGCGCGCGCCCCGATGGCCGCGCTGGCCAAGACGCTGACCCGGGTCTTCTTCCACGACGGCACCTACTCCTCCTTCCGGGGCCGCCACCACGGGCGCCCGGTGGACCGGGCCCGCACCCCCGCGCACCGCTTCCTCGGCTACGCGCAGACCCACGACCAGATCGGCAACCGGGCCACCGGCGACCGCCTCGCGGCCGGCCTCTCCCCCGGGCTGCTCGCCTGCGCGGCGACGCTGGTGCTGACCGGGCCGTCGGTGCCGATGCTGTTCATGGGCGAGGAGTGGGGCGCCCGGACCCCCTGGATGTACTTCACCGACCACACCGACCCCGAGCTCGCCGAGGCCGTACGGCGGGGGCGGCGGCGGGAGTTCGCGGCGCACGGCTGGGCCGAGGAGGACGTCCCCGACCCGCAGGACCCCGCCACCCGCGACCGCTCGGTCCTGGACCGCTCCGAGCGCGAACGCGAGCCGCACAAGCGGCTGCTGACCTGGTACCGGGAGCTGATCGCGCTGCGCCGCACCCTCCCGGACCTGACCGACCCGGACCTGGCCGGGGTGAAGATCGCCTTCGACGAGGAGGCCCGCTGGCTGGTCTTCCGGCGCGGCGACATCCGCGTGGCGGTCAACCTGGCCGGGACGCCCGCCCGCCTCCCGCTCGGCTCGAACGGGCGCGACCGGGTCCTCGCCGCCTGGGAGCGCACCGAACCGCCGGGCCCGGACGGCGTGCTGCACCTGCCCGCCGAGTCGGCGGTGGTCCTGACGGACGGGTGAGGCGGGTGAGGCGGGTGAGGCGGGTGAGGCGGGTGAGGCGGGTGAGGCGGGTGAGGCGGGTGAGGCGACCGTGACGGGTGTGACGGCTGGCCGCCGCGCGCGTCGGCGTCAACCCGTGGCGGCCCGGGTGAACCGCGCCTGACCTGCCGTTTCACCCGCCGCGCGGGGGCGGGGCCGCCGGTCCCGCTAGACACGTGCGGCATGAAGGACTTCCGTTCGATCCCCACCGCTCCCCGCGCCCTGCCCCTGCTCGGGCACGTGGTGCCGCTGCTGCGGGACCCCCTCGCCTTCCTGACCGCGCTGCCCGCCCTCGGGGAGCTGGTCCGCGTCCGGCTCGGCCCGATCGGCGTCGTCGTCATCTGCGACCCGGAGCTGACCCGGCAGGCGCTGCTCGACGACCGCACCTTCGACAAGGGCGGGCCGCTCTACGACCGGCTGCGCGAGGTGATCGGCAACGGCGTGATCTCCTGCCCGCACCAGGACCACCGGCGGCTGCGGCGGCTGTCCCAGCCCGCCTTCCACCCGGGCCGGCTCCCGGACTACGCGCGGGCGATGACCGACCGCACCCGGGAGACGACCGACACCTGGCGCCCCGGCCAGGTCCTGGACGTGCCCGCCGAGATGCTGCGGGTCAGCGCCGCAATCGCCACCGCCACGCTGTTCTCCGACGCCCTGTCCCCGGCCGCCCACGGACGGCTCCTCGGCGACGTCACCACCGTCGTCCAGAGCCTCTACCGGCGGATGCTCATGGTCCCGCCGCTGGACCGGCTGCCGCTCCCCGGCAACCGCGCCCACCTCGGCGCCCGGACCCGACTGCACACGGCCGTCGAGGAGGTCATCGCCGCCCGCCGCGCCGACCCCACCGACTACGGCGACCTGCTCTCGGCGCTGGTGGCGGCGCACGACCCGGAGGACCCGGAGGAGGGGCGGCCCGGCATGAGCGGCACCGAGATCGTCGACACGGTGGTCTCCTTCTTCCTGGCCGGGATCGAGAGCACCGCCGCCACCCTCACCTCGGCGCTCGACCTGCTGGCCCGGCACCCCGAGGTCGAACGGCGGCTGCACGCAGAGGTGGACGCCGTCCTCGACGGCGCGCCCGCCACCCACGAGGACCTGCCGAGGCTGCCGCTGACCGGGCGGATCGTCACCGAGACGCTGCGGCTGCGCCCGCCGGGCTGGTTCTTCACCCGGGCGGTCACCGCCGACACGGAGCTGGGCGGCCACCGGCTGCCGCGCGGCACCAGCGTCGCGTACAGCCCCTATCTGATCCACCACCGGCCCGAGCTCTATCCGGACCCGACGCGCTTCGACCCGGACCGCTGGGACCCGGAGCGCCCGCAGCCGCCCCGGCACGCCTTCCTGCCCTTCGCGCTGGGCGCCCGCAAGTGCGTCGGCGACGCCTTCAGCATGATCGAGACGAGCCTGGTGCTGGCGACCGTCGCGAGCCGCTGGCGGCTGGAGTCCGTGCCCGGTCACCCGGGCCGGCTGGCCCCCTCGGTGACGCTGGAGATGCGCGACCTGCGGCTGCGGGCGGTCACTCGACGATCGCCATCTCCCGGGGAGTGACGTTGAAGCGGCGCCCGGTGCCGTCCTCGGTGAGGGTCACGATGTCCTCGATCCGGACGCCGAAGCGGCCCGGCAGATAGACACCCGGCTCGATGGAGAAGCACATGCCGGGGACGACCGGCCGCTCCTCGCCCTCGATCATGTACGGGGGCTCGTGGGTGGTGACGCCGATGCCGTGGCCGGTGCGGTGGATGAAGTACTCGCCGTAGCCCGCGTCCGCGATGACCGCGCGGGCGGCCCGGTCGACGTCCTGGCAGGCGATCCCGGCGCGGACCGCCTCGAACCCGGCCTGCTGGGCCTGTCGTACGAGGTCGTGGACGCGCCGCTCCTCGTCGGTCGGCTCGCCGACGTGGACGGTGCGGGTGGTGTCGGAGCCGTAGCCGTGCTTGAGCCCGCCGAAGTCGAGGACGACCATGTCGCCGTGCTCGATCACCCGGTCCCCGGCCTCGTGGTGCGGGTTGGCGCCGTTGGGGCCGGAGCCGACGACGGTGAAGTCGACCTGGGAGTGCCCGAACTCCAGGAGCAGCCGGGCCAGGTCGGCGGCGACCTCGGTCTCCTTCCGGCCCGCGAAGCGGACCGTGAGGATCTCGCCGTACGCCCGGTCGGCGGCGGCCCCGGCGGCGGCGATCCGGGCCAGCTCGTGCGCGTCCTTGACCGCGCGCAGCATCGGCAGGGCCTGGGTGAGGGAGACGTACGAGGTGCCGGGCAGCGCCTGCTGGAGGCCGAGCAGGTGCATGGCCCAGGCGTTGTCGCTGACGCCGAAGCGACCCGAGGGGTCGAGCAGCGGGGTGGTGACGGCGTACGGGTCCTTGCCGTCGGTCCAGTCGCGCAGGGTCAGCGCGGGCGCGCCGACGGCCTTCTCGGCGTCGGGGGCCTCCAGGGTGGGCACGACGAGCACCGGGTCGCGGCCGGGGGCGATGACGAGGACGGTGAGCCGCTCGGTGATCGCGGTGGGCTGGTAGCCGGTCAGATAGACCAGGTCGGGGCCGGGGGCGACGAGCACCCCGGCGAGTCCCGCCTCGGCCGCGGAGTCGGCGGCGCGGGCCATCCTGGCCCGGTAGTCCTCGGCGGTGAAGGGCGTGGGCGCGGTGCTCTCGGGCATGGGCGGTCTCCTCCTCGCGACGTACGCCATCCTGCCCGGCCCCCGGGGCGGGCGCGACCCCGGACGGGCGGGGGCGGGGCGCGGAGGACCGGGGCCGGGGCCCGGGGGGGGCGACCACGGACGGCGGGGGCCGGGGGGCTGGAGCCGGGGGCGGGCGCCACGGGGGCAGGGGGCCCGGGAGCTTGGGGCCCGGGAGGGGGCGCCGGTGTGTCAGGTGGCGACGGAGAGGAGGTCCACGACGAAGACGAGCGTGGAGCCCGGCGGGATCGCCGGTGTGGGCGACGCGTCGCCGTAGCCGAGGCGCGGGGGCACGGTGATCTCGCGCCGGCCGCCGACCCTCATGCCCCGGATGCCCCGGTCCCAGCCCTTGATGACCCGGCCGCCGCCGAGGGCGAACTTGAAGGGCGTGCCCCGGTCCCAGGAGGCGTCGAACTCCCGGCCGGACGCGAAGGCGACCCCCACGTAGTGGACCCGGACGACGTTGCCCGGCCGGGCCTCGGGGCCCTCGCCGACGACGAGGTCCCGGACGGTCAGCTCGGTGGGCGCGGGGCCCTCCGGGCGGGCGATCTCGGGCCTGGTCGGCTCGTACGCGTCGGCGTCTGTGCTGTTCATGCCGCCCACGCTACCCAGGATCGCCGGAGCGGTCCTCAGGGGCCGTCGGGGTGGCGCACGATGAGCCGTTCCAGGAGGTCCTGGAAGTCGTCGCCGACGACGATCCGGAGCTGTCCGTCCTCCTCCGCGTGCTCGCTGAGCTGGGTGAGCGTGCCGGCCCGCCACCAGAAGACGTACGGGCTGATGGCGCCCGGGGTGTCCTCGTAGCCGGAGGCGGCGAAGGAGGCCATCGCGCCGAGCGCGGGCACGATGCTGGTGTCGCGGATGGGGTGGAAGGCGAGCTGGTGCCGGAAGGGCAGGGCGACCAGCGCCCCGTCCTCGCCGAGCGGCCGGCCGGTGACCCGGCGGACGACCGCGTCGAGGTCCAGGACCCGGCTGGCGGTGTAGAAGGAGTCGCCGAGGACCACCTCGAAGCGCATCCCGTCGGCGTCCCTGACGGTCTCGTGGCCCTCGACGGGCAGGTCGCGCAGGTTGTGCAGGGCCCGCTCGCGCAGCCGGGCGGGGTCGCCGAGGCGTTCCAGCGCCTCGTCGGTGAGGGTCATCACGCTCTCCGGCAGGTCGAGCGCGAGGACCTCGTAGAGCCCGGGGGCGACCGTGCGGGCGTAGCCGAAGGTGCCGGGGTCGATGCCCTCGGCGCTGACCACGCGCGGGTAGAGCTGGGCGCGGATCTGCTCGGGCGGCAGGGTGTCGAGGGCCGAGGGTCCGTCCAGGGCGCGCACCCACAGGCGGACGTGCCGGCGGACCAGCTCGGGCCAGACGTGGGTGCCGCGCGGGTCCTGGTGGCAGACGGCGGCGAGGGTGCCGAGGCCGAAGCGGCGCCCGGAGTCGTCGGTGACGGCGTCGGCGTACACGGTCACTTCGAGGCCGAGTTCCGCGAACGCCTCGCGGACCCGGCCGCGGAAGAGCGCGGCCTCGCGCTCGGAGAGGTACGAGAACGCCGGGTCCCTGGGCGCGTCCTCGTCGTCCCTCCTCGGCCCTCGCCGGAACCACCCCACGTCCGTCCGCCTCTCGTCGCCGTGTCTCCGCCATCCGCGCCGTGCCGTGCGTGCCTTGCCCTGCGTACCTTGCCTGCCGTGCCGTGCGTGTCTCGCCCTGCGTGCCTTGGCGTGCGGATCAGCCTAGCGACTGGCCGGTGCCGGGGCAGCGAGTCGGGCCGCCAACTCGGCGGCGGGGCCGCCGGGTTCACCGGTCGGGCGGAGCAGCTCGACGCGGTGGACCAGGCGCGGCGAGAGGAGCGGCACGGCGACCGCGCCGGGGGTGCCGGCCGCCACCGGGAGCGGGAGCAGGACCAGGCCGTGGCCTGCGGCGGCCAGGGCGGCGGCGGTACGGGCGTCGGTGCCCTCGTAGCGCAGGGCGGGGCGGAAGCCGTGGCCGGCGGGCCCGGCGTACGAGGCGCGCAGCGGGCCGAGCGGGAAGGCGGCGCCGGGGGCGTCCAGCCAGCGGGCGTCGGCGAGGTCGGCGAGCCGCAGCCCCGGGCGGCCGGCGAGCGGGTGCGCGGCGGGCAGGACGACGGCGAGCGGCTCCTCGGCGATCCGGGTGGCGGTGTGCGGGGCGACGTCCGGGAGCCGCAGCGGGTCGCTGGGGGCGGCGACGCCGTCGACGAGCCCGAGGTCGGCGGCGCCGGTGGCGACGGCGGCCGGGACCTCGTCGCGGGGCAGCGTCCGCAGGGTCACCCCGGTGGCGGGCAGCGCGGCGAGGACGCGCGGGGACAGGGCGAGCGGGGCGGCCGCGAGGGTGAGGGTCTCGCGGGGCGCGGCGGCGAAGCGGGCGAGATCGGCGCGGGCCGCGTCGAGCCGCAGCAGCAGCGAACCGGCGTGCTCCAGCAGCCGTTCGCCCGCCGGGGTGGGTCCGACGGGCCTGCGGGTGAGCAGCGGGAGGCCGAGGTCCGCTTCGAGCGCGGCGATGTGCTGGGAGACGGCGGACTGGGTGTACCCCAGCGCCCGGGCCGCGCCGGAGAAGGAGCCGAGGCGGGCGACGGTGAGGTAGGTGCGGAGGAGGTGGGGGTCCATGGGGGCCGGTGGTCAGGCGCCGTCCGGCCCCGTGCCCAGCAGGTCCTTGGCGTAGTACGCCAGGGACCGGTTGTAGCGGGGCAGCAGGGGCGCGAGGGCGCCGAGGGCGAGGGAGGCGGCCTCTCGGTCGCGGCCGGTGTCGGCGAGGGCGAGCGCGAGGAACGCGTCGACGGCCCCGGCCAGCGCCGTCTCGTCGGCGTCCAGCCGCTCGGCGGGGATCGCCCGCTCCTCGACGAGGAGTTCGACGCTTCGGTCGGGCTGTCCGAGGTTGCGCAGGCTGCTGGCCAGCTGGATGACGGCCCGGCGCCGCCGCAGCCCGGTGAGGCCGCCGTCCAGGGCCCGGCGGTAGAGACCGACGGCCTCCTCGGGCAGCCCGGTGGAGTCGTGGGCCGCGGCCCGCTCGAAGAGGGCCGCGGGATCGTCGGCGGGCCGCTCGTCGGCCAGTTCGGCGATCCGGGCGCGGAACCCGGCCCCGTCGTACGTGTCGAGCGCGGCCCACAGGGCGCCTATCCGGCGCTCCCAGTCCTCGGTGTCGCTGCTGGGGGAGATCATGACGCCAGCCTACCGACAGCGACATAAGCGTTGCTGATGGAGAGTCCGGTAATCATCGTTGGACGTGAACGGGAGGCCCCGCCGAGCATGGTCCCCATGAACACGACGCCCACGAACGACCGCACCCCCCGCACCCCCCACCCCACCCGCACTCCGCGTATCGCCCTCGTCGGCGACCGCTCCCCGCACGTGAAGTCCCACGTCCGCGTCCCGCTCCTCCTGGACGCGCTGGCGGAGCGGGACGGGCTCGTCCTCGACGCGTACTGGATCCCCACCGGCGACGCGGTGGCGCCGGGCGCGGTGAGCGGCTTCGACGCGGTGTGGCTGCTGCCGGGGAGCCCGTACGCGAGCGAGGCGGGGGCGCTCGCCGCGATCCGGACGGCGCGCGAGGGGGGCGTCCCGTTCCTGGGCACCTGCGCGGGCTTCCAGCACGCGCTGGTCGAGTTCGCGCGCGGGGTGTGCGGTCTGGAGCGCGCCGCGCACGCCGAGAACGACCCGGACGCGGACCCGGAGGACCTGCTGCTCGCCCCGCTCGCCTGCTCGCTCGTCGGGCACGAGGGCGCGGTGCGGGTGGTGCCGGGCTCGCTGGCGGAGGCGGTCTTCGGCGCCGAGCGCACGACCGAGCGCTACCACTGCGCGTACGGTCCGGACGGGCGGCACCTGGACACCCTGGAGCGGCACGGGATGCGCTTCACGGGCCGGGACGACGCCGGTCAGGTGCGGATCGCCGAACTGCCCGGCCACCCCTTCTTCCTGGCCACCCTGTTCCAGCCGGAACTGGCGGGCGACGGCACCCGGCCGCACCCGGTGGTGCGGGCCTTCGCGCGGGCGGCCGGGGTGCGCGCGTCGCTCTAATGGGCGGCCCGCGGCGCGGCGAAGTCGACCTCGGCGGCGGGCAGGACGCGGATGCTGCGGCCGGGGAAGTCGAGGTGGCGGAAGATCTCGTTGTGGTGGGCGACGGACCGGTCGGGCTCGGCGTACGGGCCCTCCGGGCCGCGCACCGAGGTCGTGTGCCCGTCCGCGACGAGGACCAGGTCGTAGCGGCGGCTGAGGGCCTGGCGGGCCGTGGTGTCGACGCAGATCTCGGTGGCGAAGCCGGTGACGAGGAGTTCGGTGGCGCCGAGGGCGGTCAGCGCGGCGTCGAGCCCCGTGTCGAGGAAGCCGTCGGCACCGGTCTTGGAGATGACGTGCTCCCCTTCCTCCGGGGCGAGTTCGGGGACGATCCGCCAGCCGGGCGTGCCGGGCGCGAGCTCGCCGCCGGGCGCGCCGTGGTGCTGGACGGTGACGACGGGGACCCCGGCGGCCCGCGCGCGGGCCCGCAGCCCGGCGATCACGGCGATGGTCTCGGGGCCGCGGTGGGCGATCTCCGCGAGCGCGTTCTGCATGTCGATGACGAGGAGCGCCGGCACATGGGTCATGCGGCCCACCGTACGGGTCAGTCGCCGGCCACCACGAGGTGGGCCCGGCCCCTCCCGGCCTCCACCAGGCGGGCGTTGGCCTCGTCGGAGCGGGCGACCCAGCGGCGGGCGGCCTCCTCGTCCTTGCCGAAGCGGACGTGCCGGGCGACGAGCCGGGGCACCCGGACGCGGGGGTCGACGTCGAGGTACCAGACCTCGTCGAGCAGCGAGGGCACGGCGGCCCAGGGGCCCTCGTCGTACAGCAGGTAGTTCCCCTCGGTGATCACCAGCGGCACCTCGGGCGGCACCGCGACGGACCCGGCGACGGGCTCCTCCAGGGCGCGGTCGAAGGTGGGCGCGTAGACGGTGGTGCCGGGCTCGGCGGCGCGCAGCCGGACGAGCAGCGCCGCGTACCCGGCCGCGTCGAAGGTGTCGGGGGCGCCCTTGCGGGCGGCCCGGCCGAGCCGCTCCAGTTCGGCCTGGGCCAGGTGGAAGCCGTCCATGGGGACGAGCACGGCCCGGTCGCCGAGATGGGCGGCCAGGCGGGCGGCGAGGGTGGACTTCCCGGCGCCGGGCGGTCCCGTGATGCCGAGGAGGCGGCGCCCTCCGGCGCCGGCGAGCGCCTCCGCCCGCCGGGCGAGCTCTTCCGATACCGATACCGGTCCCGTGCCCGTGCCCGTCGCGTCCATGCGGGGCATTCTCGCACCGGGCGTCCGTCGGCACGTCCGTTGGCGCGTCCGTTGGCACTCCTGCCGTCATACGTATTACGTTGCCCTCATGACCGAGCCTGTCACCCCGCCCGCCCAGCCTGGCCTGCCCGCCCTCGCGCTGGTCACCCTCGTCGTCGCCGACTACGACGAGGCCGTGGACTTCTACACCCGCGCCCTCGGCTTCGAGCTCGCCGAGGACACCGACCGCGGCGACGGCACCCGCTGGGTCGTCGTCCGCCCGCGCGGCGCGGGCGGCACCGGGCTGCTGCTCGCCCGCGCGAAGGACGAGGTCCAGGCGGCGGCGGTCGGCGCGCAGACCGGCGGCCGGGTCGGCTTCTTCCTGCACACCGACGACTTCGCCCGCGACCACACCAGGATGACCGCCGAGGGCGTCCGCTTCCTGGAGGCCCCGCGCCACGAGCCGTACGGCTCGGTCGCGGTCTTCGAGGACCTGTACGGCAACCGCTGGGACCTGCTCCAGCCGGCCGGGGCCTGAACCCGGGCCCGGCGGATCTCACACCTCGGGCGTGCACCGCGCACTTTCGGCCAACGGGCCCGCCCTGCGGCCGACTTCGCGCGGTGACGGGATGAGGGTCCCGTACCGGGAGATGGTTGACGCGGACTCCTCCGGCGCCCGCGCGAAGAGCCGGGGCGGCGGGGCGCAGACCGCGCAGATCCCGCAGTGGCCGGTGGCGGGCGCCGCCGCGCCCCCGGCTCCCGCCGCCGCCTCGGCCGCTCCGGCCTGCGCCGCGTGCGGGGCCCACGCCCGGCCCGGCACCCCGCGCGAGCCGGGTGCGGCGGGCGTACCGGGCACGCCGGGCGCGCCGGGCTTCGCGCGCTCCTCCGGCCTCGCCGTCTCCCGCACCCCGAGGGCCTCCGCGGGCTCTTCGGCCTCTGCGGCCTCTGCGGCCTCTGCGGCCTCCGCCACCTCGGCCGCCTCCGCCGCCTCGGCCGTCTCTGCCGGCTCAGCCACGTCCGCCGTGTCGCCCGCCCTCGCAGCCCCCGCAGGCCCCGCAGCCCCCGCAACCTCCGCCACTTCCGCCACCCCCGCCTCCAACCCCTCCAGCGCCGCCCCCAGCCGGCGCAGGGCCTCGCGGGCGGCGGCGATCAGGCCGCCCAGCTCCTCGCCGACGGCCGGATCGGGGCGGACCAGGAGCCGGTTGCGGATCAGCACCCGGTGGACGGTGGTCCGCGAGGGGGTCTCGGGCACGCCCAGCCGGTCGAGGGCGTCGCGCAGCCGCCCCGCGCCCCAGTCCGGGTGCCGTTCCCGCAGCGAGCAGATCAGCGCCTCCACGGCGGGCGGGATCCGCGCCGGGCTCTCGTGCGGGCGCCGGGAACGGTCCGCCAGACCGCCCTCGCCGTGCGCCGCGTACCGCTTCCGCCAGGCGTAGAGCGTCTGCCGCGAGACGCCGTGGCGCCGCGCGACCTCCGCGACGGGCCGCCCGCCGAGCACCTCCCGCACGGCCCGGTGGCGCTCCGCCGCACTCGCGTGTCGGGTCACCGATCCCCCCTCCTCGCCTCCTCGCGTCGGAGTGCTCCCGTCCGACTCCCGTCTAACGGTGTAGACCACCGCACGTTTCAGCGATGTCTCCGCTGTGCCGGAACCCTGTCAGGAATGTCATGGAACTCCTGACGTCAGGACCCCGCCAAAACCCCCGGGCAGGTAATTGGACATTAAAACGTGCGGCGTTGACAGCGCTTGCCGTGGCTGACGAGTATCGGTGCCGCTCCGCACGGCAGTTCGGAGTTCCTGTAACACCAGGAAACGGGAGGGAACATGGAAGAGCGCAATTCGCTGCGGCCGGACGAGATCGAGGTCTCGCCGTCCCCGATCGCGACGCCCGACTTCGTGATCTCGGACAACGACCCGACCGACCCGGTCTTCGTGATCGCCGACAACGACCCGTCGGACCCGGTGATCTGACCGCATGGCCGTGACCCACGGCGGGTGGAAGGCTGCGCCCCAGGCGCAGCCTTCGCTCGGCCTCCGCAGCCTCCTGTCCCCCGTCACCCCCGAGGACTTCAAACAGGAGTACTGGGAACGAGAACCCCTGGTCGTCCACCGGGAGAATCCCGACCATTACGCGGCCTCACTGAGTTTCCGCGATGTCGACCATATTCTCTCGACTTCCAGCGTCCGGTCCTCCGAACTCAAGGTCGTGGTGAACGGGCAGGAGATTCCGCTCGTAGAAATGGCCGCTTCGGGACCCGGTGGTCCCAGCAATGGACTGGAAGTCCTCTACGACCTCTACCGGCGCGGTTCGACCGTCGTCTTCAAGTTCCTGCACGAGCGCTGGGAGCCGCTCGGCCGACTGTGCCGCACACTGTCGGGCGAGTTCAGCGCCGGGTTCCAGGCGAACGCCTATCTGACCCCGGCCGGCGCCCAGGGCCTCACCAGCCACTACGACACCCATGACGTCTTCGTGCTCCAGGTGTGGGGCTCGAAGCACTGGCGGCTGTACGAGTCCCCGGACGAGCTGCCGCTGGCCAACCAGCCGTACCGCAGGCCCAAGGACGGGCCGGGCGCCCCGGTCCGGGAGTTCGACCTGCGGCCCGGCGACCTGATGTACATGCCGCGCGGGACCGTGCACGACGCCACCTCCAACGAGGAGGCGTCCCTGCACATCACGCTCGGGGTGCTGCCGGTGCTCTGGTCGACGGTCCTCAAGGACGCCCTGGACCGGGCGATCGAGGGCGACCCGCGCTACCGGGGCGCGCTGCCGCCCGGCTTCGCGCTCGACCCGGAGCTGCGCGCCGGGGCCGCCTCGGCCCTCGGGGAGCTGCTGGGCTCGGTCGCCTCGGCGGTCGACCCCGCCGAGCTGGTCGAGCGGGCCGCGAGCCGGGCCCTGGTCGGCCGCCGCCCGGTGCTCGACGGGCACCTGCTGGACCTGGAGGGGCTGCGCACGCTCGGCCCCGACACCCGGGTGCGGCGCAGGGCCGAGCTGCTGTGGTCGCTGCGGCCGGAGGACACCGGCCTCCAGCTGGAGTTCCACGGCAAGGTGGTGCGGCTGCCGGCCCGGATCGAGCCCGAGCTGCGGTACGTGCTCGACGCCGGGTCCCCGTTCACGGCCCGGGACGTGACCGGCCGGCTGGACGTGGAGGGCCGGCTGGTGCTGGTCCGCCGGCTGGTCCAGGAGGGCCTGCTCACCCTGGCGTAGGCCGCCGGAGGGGTCCGGGGCCGTCCCCGTCCGGTCCCGGACCCCTCCGGCCCCGCGGCCCTGCGGCCCTACCCGTTGCCGTACGGCCCCCTACTCCTCGTACCGGCCGCCGAGGTGCTCCGCGAGGAAGCGCTCGGCCGCCGCGTAGAACGCCAGTCGGTTGCGGGGCCGGACGAAGCCGTGCCCCTCGTCGGGAAAGAGCAGGTACTCATGCGGAACGCCGCTCCGGCGCAGCGCGGCGACGAGCTGTTCGGACTCCTCGCGCCGCACCCGGGGGTCCCGGGCCCCCTGCCCGATGAGCAGCGGGATCCGGATGCGGTCGGCCGCGAAGAGCGGGGAGCGGGCGCGCAGGAACTCCGCGTCCTCCTCCGGCGAGCCGACCCGGCGGCGCAGCATCGCCGCCATCGGCCCCCAGGTGGCGGGCACCGACTCGATGAAGGTGAGCAGCGAGGAGGGCGCGGCGACGGCGACGGCGCAGCGGTAGTCGTCCGAGGTGAAGGCGGCCCCGGCGAGCGCCGCGTAGCCGCCGTAGGAACCGCCGTAGATCGCGACCCGGCCGGGGTCGGCGTGGCCGAGTGCGACGGCGTGGCGGACCGCGTCCTGGAGGTCGTCCTGCATCCTGCCGCCCCACTCGCGGTCGCCGGCCCGGGTGAACTCCTTGCCGTAGCCGGTGGAGCCGCGGAAGTCGACCTGGAGGCAGAGGTAGCCGCGGTCGGCGAGCCACTGCGCCTCGGCGCGGAAGCCCCACTGGTCGCGGGTCCACGGGCCGCCGTGGACGCACAGCACGGTCGACAGCCGGTGCCGTCCGGCGCCCGGCGGGAAGGTGAGGTAGCCGTGCAGGCGCAGCCCGTCGCGGGCGGTGAGGCTGAAGGGCTCGACGCGGGCGAGCGGGCGGCCGGCGAGCTCCGGGAGGTGGCTGAAGAGGTATTCGGTACGGGGTTCCCGGCCGGCCCCGCCCCGGTGCAGGATCCGGTAACCGGCGGGCGCGTCGGCGGAGTTGTGCTGGACCAGCCAGTGCCGGTCGGCGCGGTCGCGGCCGAGCACGCTCACGTCGCCGGGGGCGGCGGCGCGCAGGGCCGCGAAGTCGGCGGCGAGCGCCGGGTCGAGGAGTTCGAGGTCGTTGCGGGCGCGCCGGACGAGCACGAACTGCGGCTCCCCGGTGCCCGGGTGGGCGCCGACACCCTCGACGTCGTACTCCGGGTCCGCGTACACGGCCTTCGTCTCGCCGGTCACCGTGTCCAGGCGCAGCAGCCGGGCGGTGTCGGAGCCCTCGGAGGAGAGCAGCAGCAGGGTCCGGCCGCCGGTGGTGAAGCCGAACGGGCGCAGCGCCGGGGCGTCTTCGGGCCCGGCGCGGTGCAGTTCGCGCCAGGGGGCGGCCTCGTCGTCGCGGACGAGCAGGCTCACGGAGCCGTCGGGATGCGGGCGCAGGGCGCCGCGCACCCGGAGCCGGTCGTCGGCGATCCAGCGGCTGAACCCCTCGTCGACGGCGGCGAGTTCGAGGGCGCCGGTGGCGGGGTCGAGGCGGTGGGCGTCGTGCACGGCCGGGTCGCGCAGGTTGAGCCCGACGAGCAGCAGTCCGGGGCGGCGCGGGTCGAGGGAGACGATCCGGGCCTGGACACCCTCGTAGGGCGTGAGGTCGCGGGCGGAGCCGGGCCCGGCGACGGGGTCGACGGCGTACAGATGGGTGTTCTCGTCGCCGTCGCGGTCCTGGACGTAGAGGATGTGCCGTCCGTCGCCGGACCAGGCGAAGGCGCGGACGCCGCGCCCGGCGTCGGCGGTGACGGGGCGGAAGTCCCGGGTGCGCCAGGGCCCGGCGTGCACGTTGAGGACGCCGGAGGCGGCGGGCGCGAGGAAGGCGAGCCGTTCGCCGTCCGGGGAGAGCGCGGGGCTCATGCGGTGCGGGTTGCCGAAGAGCACCGAGCGCGGGATGAGGGGCCTCGGGGACGCCGGGGACGTCGGGGATTCCGGGGACTCCCGGGACTCTGGGGACACCTGGGATACCTGGGACTCCGGAGACTCCGGGGCGGGCTGCGGCGTGCGGGCCTGCTGAGTGCGGGCCTGCGGAGTGCGGCGCTGCGCGGGGGTCATGGGGCACGTCCTGTCGTGTGGGGCCATGCGGCGGGCGTACGGGAGGAGTGCTGATGCGGCAGATGGTGTTCACGTCCCGGGAGGCGGCGAGCGGCGGCGGCAGCGGCCTGACCGGCCCCGTCGACTTCCCCGAGCCGGGCGGGCGGGAGCGGGCCGCGCGGCGCGGGCCGGTGGCGGCGGCGCGGGGCGCGGGGCGGGCCACGGCCCGTACGGTCGCGGGGCTCGGCCGGGTGCTGGCCCTGGTCTGGGCGGCGAGCCCCGGCCTGACGGTGGCGCTCGCGCTGTCCACGGTGCTGGTGGGGCTGGTGCCCGCGGCGGTCGCGATGACGGCCCGGCTGCTGGTCGACACGGTGGTGCGGGGCGCGGCGCTGCACGGCTCGGGCGGCCCGGACCGGATCGCGCTGGCCGTGGACCTGCCGGGCGGCACCTGGCATCCGCCCGCGACGACGACGGTGACGGCGCTGGTGGCGCTGGCGGGCGCGCAGTGCGCGGTGTTCGCGCTGAGCGCGCTGGCGACGGCGGTGCGGAGCATCGCGCAGCAGCTGCTCCAGGAGCGGGCGACGCAGGACGTGCAGGTGCGGGTGATGGAGCACGCGGGCCGGCTGCCGCTGTCCTTCTTCGAGGACTCGGCCTCCTACGACCTGCTGCGCCAGGCCCAGCAGGAGGCGTCGACGCGGCCGGTGATGATGATCGGCGGGGCGTTCACGCTGCTCCAGCACGCGGTGACGTTCGCGAGCATGGTGGGGCTGCTGTTCGGCCTGGGGCCGCTGGTGGCGCTGGTGGCGCTGCTGGCCCCCGTCCCGGCGTTCGTCTCCGACGCGCGGTACGGGATGCGGGGCTTCCAGGTGGCGCTGTGGTCCTCGCCGATCCGGCGGCGGATGGAGTACCTGTCGCGGCTGGTGTCCACGGACGCGTACGCGAAGGAGGTCAAGGTCTTCGGTCTGGCGCCGTTCCTGACCGAGCGCTTCCGGCTGCTCGGCGCGGCGGCGTACCAGGGGCTGCGCTCCGTGGTGACGGCCCGTCATCTGGTGGGCAACGCCTGGTCGTTGCTGACGACGCTGGCCGGGGCGGCGACGTATCTGTACGTGGCGCTCCAGGCGGTGCGCGGGCGGCTGAGCCTGGGCGACCTCATCCTCTACACCTCGGCGGCCACCGCCGTCGCGACCTCCGTGCAGGGCATGTTCGGCGGCGCGTCCGGGATGTACGAGCACCACCTGTACCTGCGGAAGCTGTACGAGCTGCTGGCCGTCCGCACCGGCGCCGAGGGCGGCCGGGCGCCGGCCGGGCCGGTCCGCGGGCACCTGGTCCTGGAGCACGTCACCTTCCGCTACCCGGGGGCGGAGCGGCCCGCGCTCGACGACGTGAGCCTGGAGATCCCGGCCGGCGCCACGCTGGCCGTGGTGGGCCGCAACGGGGCCGGCAAGTCGACGCTGGTCAAGCTGCTCTGCCGGCTGTACGAGCCGGAGTCCGGGCGGATCCTGCTGGACGGCACGGACATCCGCGAGCTCGACCCGGAGGCGCTGCGGCGCGAGGTGGCGGCGATGTTCCAGGACTTCGTGACGTACCAGGCCACGGTCGCGGAGAACATCGGGCTCGGCGACCTGCCGGGCCTGGAGGACGGGGAGCGGATCGCGGAGGCGGCCGGGCGGGCCGGGGCGGCCGGTCTGGTCGGGCGGCTGCCGCAGGGGTACGGGACGGCGCTCGGCAAGTGGTTCGACACGGGTGTCGAGCTGTCCGGCGGCGAGTGGCAGAAGGTCGCGCTGGCGCGGGCGTTCATGCGGCGCGGGGCGCTGCTGGTGCTGGACGAGCCGACCTCGGCGCTGGACGCGGAGGCGGAGCACGAGCTGTTCGCCCGGCTCCGCGAGCTGGCGGCGGGCCGTACCACGGTCTATGTCTCGCACCGCTTCTCGACCGTGCGGCGGGCGGACCTGATCGTCCTGATCGAGGACGGCCGGGCGACCGAACAGGGCACGCACGAGGAGCTGATGCGGCTCGGCGGCTCGTACGCGCGCCTCTTCGCCCTCCAGGCGGCAGCGTACACGGACGCGCCTGGAGTACCAGGGGCTCCCGTGACACCTGGCACCGGTCCCGGCCCGGGCACCGATCCCGGCCCCGGCGCCGCCAAGGCCGCCGCCATCGCCGCCGCGCTCGCCGCGAAGGGCAGGCCCGGTCCCTGAGCGGGCGCGGGGCGGGCGGCCGGTCACGCCGGGACCGTGACCCGGACGACGAGCCCGCCGTCCGCCGGGGCGGTCAGCCCGACCGTACCGCCGTGGGCCAACGCGATGGAGCGGACGATGGACAGGCCGAGCCCGGCCCCGTCGCCGCTGCGGGAGAGCCGCCGGAAGGGTTCGAGCAGGCTCTCGGTCTCCCCCGGCGGCACCACGGGACCGGTGTTGCGGACGGTGAGCGTCCCGTCGGGCCCGGTGGCGACCTCGACGGACCCGCCGGGCACGTTGTGCCGCACGGCGTTCTGCACCAGGTTGCCGACGAGCTGGTGCAGCAGGACCGGGTCCCCGGTCACCGGCAGCGGGCGCAGGTCGAGGGCGAGCCGCAGCCCGGCCGCGTGGAGGGCGGGCCGGCTCTGCCCCACCGCCTCGGCGGCGATCGCGGCCAGGTCGGCGGGCTCGCGCCGGTCGAGCCCCCGGTCGGTGGTGGCGAGGGTCAGCAGGCCCTCGATGAGCCGCTCGCTGCGCCGGTTGGTCTCCAGCAGCTCCTCCTGGATCCGGGGCAGGTCCTCGGGGCGGGCCCGCCCGAGCCGGATCTGGATGGCGGCCCGCTGCACGGCGAGCGGGGTGCGCAGCTCGTGGGAGGCGTTGGCGACGAAGCGGCGCTGGGCCTCGAAGGCGGCGTGCAGCCGGTCGAGGAGGGCGTCGAAGGTGTCGGCGAGGTTCTTCAGCTCGTCGTCGGGCCCGGTGAGGCCGATCCGTTCGTGCAGGGTGGCGGCGGAGAGCCGCTGCGCGGTCGCGGCGATGGTGTGCAGCGGGCGCAGGGCGCGGCCCGCGACGAGCCAGCCGAGGGCGACGGAGACGACGAGCATGACGAGCAGGGCCAGCAGCGACATCATCAGGAGCTGGTCCAGGGCGTCCGCGCGGAGCCGCTGGGCGAGGGCGGCGACCTGTGCCTTGGAGAGGGAGGGCGCGGTGTCGGCGTAGGGAGCGTCCTTGGGGAGGACGAGGACGGTGGTGCCGGTGAGGCGTTCGCGGAAGAGCAGATAGGTGAGGCCGAGCAGCAGCAGTCCGGTGACGGAGAAGAGCCCGCTGTAGAGCGCGGTGAGGCGCAGCCGCAGCGAGCGCTGGCCGGTCCTGGGGCGCGGGACAGGGGTCGCGGAGGTCCCGGAGGTCCCGGAGGTCACGGCCGCCGCCTCAGATCCGGTAGCCGCTGCCGGGCAGCGTCTCGATGAGCTGGGGTTCGCCGAGCTTGGCCCGCAGCTTGCTCATGGTGATGCGGACGGCGCTGGTGAAGGGGTCGGCGTTCTCGTCCCAGGCGCGTTCCAGGAGCTCCTCGGTGGAGACGACGGCCCCGTCGGCGGCGAGCAGCACCTCCAGGACGGCGAACTCCTTGGGCGAGAGCCGCAGATACCGCCCGTCGCGGAACGCCTGGCGGCGCGGGGTGTCCAGGGTGATCCCGGCCCGCTCCAGGACCGGCGGCAGGGCGCGGGTGGCCCGCCGCCCCAACGCCTGGACGCGGGCGACGAGTTCGGGGTACTCGAAGGGCTTGGAGAGGTAGTCGTCGGCGCCGAGCGCGAAGCCGGCGACGAGGTCGGTGGTCTGCCCGGCGGCGGTGAGCATCAGGATCCGGGTGCGGGCCTCGGAGGCCACCACCTCGCGGCAGACCTCGTCGCCGTGGGTGCCGGGCAGGTCCCGGTCGAGGACGAGGACGTCGTAGTCGTTGACGGTGAGCCGTTCCAGGGCCGCGTCCCCGTCGAGGGCCACGTCGACGGCCATGCCGTGGGCCCGCAGGCCCTCCGCGACCAGCTCGGCGAGCATCCGCTCGTCCTCCGCCACCAGTACCCGCATGGGTGTGTGTCCCTTCGTCGTCGCCCGTGGCAGGCCCGCCGTGGCCGGGCCGCCGCGCGTGAGCCGTACGGCACTCGGTGATACCCGCCGCGATGTTTCGCCACCGTATGCGGGTCCGGAGACGGCCCGGCAACCCCGCCCTCGGTACATCTGTCACCACCGAACACCCGAGGAAGGGAGCGCACATGGCGATCACGGGACGGATCCGGCACGGGGCCCTGGCGGTGGCCGCCCTCGCGGCCCTAGCGGCCCTCGCGACGGGGTGCGGCGGCGGTGGCGGCGACACCCCCGGGGTGGCGAGCGGCGGCGGCACGAAGTCGGCCGCCGCGTCCGCGTCGGCGACGCCGAGCGGCACCCGGCAGGACCAGCTGGTCGCCTTCGCGGGCTGCATGAGGGAGCACGGCATCGAGGTGCCCGACCCGGCGCCGGGGGACGAGAACGTGCAGCTCCCGCCGGGCACCAAGGGCGACAGCCGGACTCAGAAGGCGCTCGCCGAGTGCCAGGGGCTGCTGGGTGCGGGCGGCAAGGACGGCACCGACACGACCGCCCAGGACAAGGCCGTACGGCTGGCCCGCTGCCTGCGGGAGAAGGGGCTCGACGTGGCCGACCCGGAGCCGGGCAGGCCGCTCCAGCTCAGCGGCGCGGCGAACGACCCGAAGGCGCGGACCGCGATCACCGAGTGCCGGGCGTCGGTCCGGTGACCGAGCCGCTCACCCTCACCACCGGCGAGGCGCCGGACGAGGAGCCCGGCGAGGAGTCCGGCCGGCCCTCGCGCGGCCGGGGCCGGCACGGCTTCCTGCTGGGCGCCGCCGTGCTGGTGACCGGGGCGGTCGCCGCGGGCGCGGTCGTGCTCTCCGCCCGTACGGACGGCCCCGGCGCCCCGCCCGCGGGGCCGCGCACGGGCACGGCGACCGTGGTCCGCACCGATCTCGTGCAGAGCGAGCGGATCGACGGCACCCTCGGCTACGCGGACGCGTACACGGTGACCGCGCCCCGGGCCGGCGGGATCGTGACCTGGCTGCCGGACGTCGGCGTGACAGTCGCCCGGGGCGAGCGCGCGTACGCCGTGGACGGGGTCGCCGTGCCGCTGTTCTACGGCGAGACGCCGCTCTACCGCGCCCTGGAGGAGGGCGTGGACGACGGCCCGGACGTCCGGGTCCTCAAGCGGAACCTGAAGGCGCTGGGGTACGGGGACGAGCTGGCCGACGACGGCCGCTTCAGCTCCGGGACGGCGGAGGCGGTACGGGACTGGCAGGAGGACCGGGGCCGCGAGCGGACCGGGAAGGTCGCCCCCGGCGACGTGCTGGTGGAGCCGGGCGCGGTGCGGGTGACGGAGATCCCCGGCATCGTCGGCGCCCCGGCGGAGGGCCCGCTGCTCTACCTCTCCGGCACCCGGCGGGTGGTGACGGTGGACATGCCGGTCGGGCGGCAGCAGCTGGCCAGGAACGGCGCCGCCGTGAGCGTACGGCTGCCCGGCGGGAAGGCGACGGCCGGCAAGGTCTCCCGGGTGGGCACGGTCGCCCGCGCGGCGGCCACCGGCGGCCCGGACCGGGGCGCGGGGTCCCCGGGCGGCGACGCGACCGTGCCGGTCGAGGTGACGCTGTCGAAACCGGCGGAGGTCGGGAAGCTGGACGGCGCCCCGGTCCAGGTCGACTTCACCAGCGAGCGCCGCGACGACGTGCTCGCCGTCCCGGTCCCGGCGCTGCTGGCCCTCGCGGAGGGCGGCTACGCGGTGGAGACCCCGGAGGGGCGGCTGGTGCCGGTGACGCTGGGGGTGTTCGCCCAGGGCCGGGTGGAGGTCGCGGGCGCGGGGCTGCGCGAGGGGATGCGGGTGGAGGTGCCGCTGCCGTGACGAAGCCACTCACGAGGCCCGGGACGACGACGGCCCCCGGGGCCGACCGTGAACCCCCTCACGCCCCCGAATCCGTCCCTGCCCGCACTCCCTCCCCCTCCCCCTCCCCCTCCCCGGCCCCCGAATCCGTGATCACCCTGGAAGGCGTGGCCAAGACCTACCCCGGCGGCGTCCGCGCCCTGCACGGTGTCGACCTGACCGTCCGGGAGGGCGAACTGCTGGCGGTGGTGGGGCGTTCCGGTTCGGGGAAGTCGACGATGCTGCATCTGATGGGCACGCTGGACAGCCCGAGCGAGGGCCGGGTGCTGCTGCGGGGCCATGACGTGGCCGCGCTGAGCGACCGGCGTCTTTCGGCGGTGCGGGCGCGCTGGATCGGCTTCGTGTTCCAGCAGTTCTTCCTCTCCCCCGGGCGCAGCGCCGTGGACACCGTGGCCGAGGGCCTGCTGTACCACGGGATCCCGGCCCGGCGGCGCCGGGAGCTCGCCGTGGCCGCGCTGCGCCAGGTGGGGCTGGGGCACCGGCTGGACCACCGGCCGCACGAGATGTCGGGCGGCGAGCGGCAGCGGACGGCGATCGCGCGGGCGGTCGCGATCCGCCCGGCGGTGATCCTGGCCGACGAGCCGACCGGCAATCTGGACTCGGCGGCGGGGGCGGGCGTGCTGGACCTGCTGCGGGAGCTGAACGCGCGCGGGACGACGATCGTGGTGATCACGCACGACCCGGGTCTCGCGGCGGTGCTGCCGCGCCGGGTGGAGGTGCTGGACGGGCGGATCCGCTCGGACTCGGGCGCTTTGGAGGTGCGGCCGTGAGCGCCCCGCTGCCGCGCCCGGCGCGGCTGCCGCTCGCGGACGTGCTGCGGGTGGGCCTGGTGGGGATGCGGGCCCGGCCGACGAGGGCGGTGCTGTCGGCGCTGGGCATCGCGATCGGGATCGCCGCGATGGTGGCCGTGCTCGGGATCAGCAACGCGGGGCAGGCCGAGCTGATGAACCGGATCAGCCGGCTCGGCACCAATCTGCTGACGGTCTCCCCCGGCCGGGACCTCTTCGGCGAGGAGGCGCGGCTGCCGAAGGACGCGGTGGAGATGGTGCGGCGGATCGGCCCGGTCGAGTCGGTGACGGCGACGGGCGCGCTGCCCGGGGTGACCGTGCGCCGCACCGACCGGATCGACCCGCTGGCGGGCGGCGGGATCGGGGTGAGCGCGGCCCGGACGGACCTGCTCGGCACGGTCGGCGGCACGGTCCGCGAGGGCGAGTTCCTGAACGGGGCGACCGGCCGCTATCCGGCGGTGGTCCTGGGCTCGGTGGCCGCGCAGCGCCTGGGCATCGACCGGACGGGCCGCCAGGTCTACCTGGGCGAGCGCTGGTTCACGGTGACGGGGATCCTGGACCCGGTCGCGCTGGCGCCGGAGATCGACCGCTCGGCGCTGATCGGCTGGGAGGCGGCGGGCGGCCTGTTCGGCTTCGAGGGGCATCCGACGACGGTGTACGAGCGGTCCCCGGACGAGTCGGTGGAGGCGGTGCGCGCGGTCCTGGCGGCGACGGCGAACCCCGAGAGCCCGCAGGACGTCAAGGTGAGCCGCCCGTCGGACGCGCTGGAGGCCCAGCTGGCGGCGAAGTCGGCGTTCACCTCGCTCTTCCTCGGTCTCGGCGCGGTCGCGCTGCTGGTCGGCGGGGTGGGGGTGGCCAACACGATGGTGATCTCGGTGCTTGAGCGGCGCCCGGAGATCGGCCTGCGCCGCTCGCTGGGCGCGGGGCGCGGCCAGATCCGGCTCCAGTTCCTCACCGAGTCGGTCGCGCTGTCGGGCGCGGGCGGTACGGCCGGTGTGGCGCTGGGCGCGCTGGTGACGGCGGGCTGGTCCCTCTCGCAGGGCTGGCCGCTGGTGCTGCCGGTGGACATCCTGCTGGCGGGCGTGGTCTCGGCGGCGCTGATCGGCACGGCCGCCGGCCTCTACCCGGCGGGCCGCGCGGCCCGGCTGACCCCGACGGAGGCGCTGGGGGCTGCGTACCCCGGCGAAGGGCCTCCCTGCCACTTCGCCGAGGAGAAGCAGGTGGTGCCCCCGGAGAACGGCAATCAGAACGGC
>NZ_JBEZHM010000028.1:0-101259 GCF_040650575.1 Streptomyces sp. NPDC048659
TCGAACCTCATGACCTCCATCCGTGAGGGCAAGAAGATGTCGAACGACACCCTGACCCGGCCGGCGTGATGCCGACCGGGCCCGTCCGTCACGGCTCCGCGGTGCGCGAGGGTCCACGGACCCCCGGTGGCCTAGAGGTCGAAGTAGAGCTCGAACTCGTGCGGGTGCGGGCGCAGCTGGATCGGGGCGATCTCGTGGGTGCGCTTGTAGTCGATCCAGGTCTCGATCAGGTCCGAGGTGAAGACGCCGCCGGCCTGGAGGTACTCGTTGTCGTCCTCCAGGGCGTGGAGGACGGCCTCCAGGTTGGTCGGGACCTGCTGGACGTTCGCGTGCTCCTCGGGAGCCAGCTCGTACAGGTCCTTGTCGATCGGCTCGGCCGGCTCGATCTTGTTCTTGATGCCGTCGAGGCCCGCGAGGAGCAGGGCGGAGAAGGCGAGGTACGGGTTCGAGGACGGGTCCGGCGCGCGGAACTCGACGCGCTTGGCCTTCGGGTTCGAGCCCGTGATCGGGATGCGCATGGCGGCGGAGCGGTTGCGCTGCGAGTACACCATGTTGACCGGGGCCTCGAAGCCCGGGACCAGGCGGTGGTACGAGTTCACCGTCGGGTTGGTGAAGGCGAGCAGCGACGGGGCGTGCTTGAGGATGCCGCCGATGTAGTAGCGCGCGGTGTCCGACAGGCCCGCGTAGCCGGCCTCGTCGTAGAACAGCGGGTCGCCGTTGGACCACAGCGACTGGTGGACGTGCATGCCCGAGCCGTTGTCGCCGAAGATCGGCTTCGGCATGAAGGTCGCGGTCTTGCCGTTGCGCCAGGCGACGTTCTTGATGATGTACTTGAACAGCATCAGGTCGTCGGCGGAGGCGAGCAGGGTGTTGAACTTGTAGTTGATCTCCGCCTGGCCGGCGGTGCCGACCTCGTGGTGCTGGCGCTCGACCTGCAGGCCGACGTTCTCCAGCTCCAGGGACATCTCCGAGCGCAGGTCGGCGAAGTGGTCGACCGGCGGGGCCGGGAAGTAGCCGCCCTTGTAACGGACCTTGTAGCCGCGGTTGTTCTCCTCCGCACCGGTGTTCCAGGCGCCGGCCTCGGAGTCGATGTGGTAGAACCCCTGGTTCGCGGAGGTCTCGAAGCGCACCGAGTCGAACACGTAGAACTCGGCCTCGGGGCCGAAGTAGGCGGTGTCGGCGATGCCGGTGGAGGCCAGGTAGGTCTCCGCCTTCTTCGCGATGTTCCGCGGGTCGCGGCTGTACGCCTCGCCCGTGATCGGGTCGTGGATGAAGAAGTTGATGTTGAGCGTCTTGTCGCGGCGGAAGGGGTCCACCCGGGCCGTCGACAGGTCGGCGCGCAGGGCCATGTCCGACTCGTGGATCGCCTGGAAGCCGCGGATCGACGAGCCGTCGAACGCGAGCTCCTCCGCCGGGTCGAAGGCCGTCGCCGGGATCGTGAAGTGCTGCATCACGCCCGGGAGGTCACAGAAGCGGACGTCGACCATCTTGACGTCGTTGTCCTTGATGAACTTCTGGACCTCGTCGGCGTTCTGGAACCCGTGCTTCTCGGACATCCAACTCCTCCTACTCCCGGCCCGGGGAGGGGCGGGGTTTGCAGCTCGGTCGTGCGGCCAGTGCGGTGGCACACGCAGGACCCGACCATAGGCAGACGGGATTTCTCAAGCATGACCCATTTGTTTCGTCGAAGTTAACCGGGCCGGGTGTGCCGCGGGCCACGCGGCGCCCCTCGCCGACCCAGGCCGAAGTGATCAAAATCGGGCACAGTACCGTGGTCGCGTGGACAACAGGCAAGCACTCGGATCATGGCTCTCCGGACCGCGCGCGGCGGCGGAGGAGGCCGGTGTCGACTTCGGCTACCGGGGGCAGCAGCTCGGCCTGCCCGAGGAGGGGCCCGGCTCGATCGCCCGCCCCGGCCGCCGGCTCGGCGCCCTCGCCGTCGACTGGGCCCTCTGCATGGTGATCGCATACGGCCTGATCACCGACGGCTACAGCCAGGCCACCGGCAACTGGGCGCTGGTCATCCTGCTGGTCATGAGCGTGCTCACGGTCGGCACGGTCGGCTTCACCCCCGGCAAGCGCCTCTTCGGCCTCCGGGTGGTCTCGGCGCGCGGCGGACGGCTCGCCCTCCCGCGCGTGGTGCTGCGCAGCGTCCTGGTCTGCCTGGCCCTGCCGGCCCTGATCTGGGACCGGGACGGCCGAGGTCTGCACGACCGTTTCTCCGGCGCCGTCCAGGTCCGCATCTGACACCGGGATCGGGAGCGGGAACGCGAAACGGGAGGCGCCCCGGACCGGGTCAGGTCCGGGGCGCCTCCCGTTCTACGCGTACGGCGCTCAGCGCATCTTTCCGCCGCGAGGCATCCGCATGCCCTTGGGCATGGGGCCCTTCGGCAGGGGCATGTTGCTCATCAGGTCGCCCATCGCCCGCAGCCGGTCGTTGGCGGCGGTCACCTGGGGGCCGGAGAGGAGCCGCGGAAGCTTCAGCATCTTCGTGCGGACCTTCTTCAGCGGCACCTGGCCCTGGTCCTCGTCGTTGCCGACGATGATGTCGGTCACCGGCACGTCCAAGACGATGCGGGCGACCTTCTTCTTCTCGGCCGCGAGCAGCGTCTTCAGCCGGTTCGGGTTGCCCTCGCCGACCAGCACGACGCCCTGACGGCCGACCGCCCGGTGCACGACGTCCTGGCTGCGGTTCATCGCGACCGCCGGGGTGACCGTCCAGCCGCGCCCGATGTTCTGCAGCACCGCCGCGGCCGCGCCCGGCTGGCCCTCCATCTGCCCGAAGGCGGCCTTCTCGGCGCGCCGGCCGAAGATGATCGCCATCGCCAGGAACGCCAGCACGAAGCCGAGGATGCCCAGGTAGACCGGGTGCCCGATCAGGAAGCCGACCGCGAGGAAGACACCGAGTACGACGATGCCCACGCCCGCGACGATGAGCCCGACCTTGGGGTCGGCCTTCCGGGTCATCTTGTACGTGAGGGCGATCTGCTTCAGTCGCCCGGGGTTCGCGGCGTCAGCGCCGCCCGTGTTTGCACTCCTCGCCATGTCCAGAAGTTTACGTGGCCCGGGACGCCTGGCCCGACACCGCCTCCAGCACGTGCTGGGCCTCGACCCGGTCCTTGGCCCGGCGGCGGTCCTCCAGGACCGACGTCCAGGCGTTGCGGCGGGCCCTGCGCTGGCCTCGGGAGAGCAGCAGGGACTCGACGGCCCGGAGGGCGTCGGTGACGGACGGGAGCGCCGTGGCGCGGATCTGCGCGGCCTGCATGGGAGGGGGCCTCCGTGAACGCTCGGTGGCGGTGAGTGAGTACAGCCTCACGCATCGGTGTTACCAGTGCGTGACCCGGCGGTCAAACACTGATGAAACCCTGATGCGCCGACGCGGCCGTCCCGGGGGGACGGCCGCGTCGGGCGAGGCGGGGAAAAGGCCCGGTCAGACGGCCTGGGCGGCGTTGGCGCCCTCGGCCGCGCCCGCGCGCTTCTCGATGGCCTGCTGGTAGAGCCGGCCGGCCCGGTACGAGGAGCGGACCAGCGGGCCCGACATCACACCGGAGAAGCCGATCTCGTCGGCCTCCTCCTTCAGCTCCACGAACTCCTGCGGCTTCACCCAGCGCTCGACGGGGTGGTGCCGGACGGAGGGGCGCAGGTACTGCGTGATGGTGATCAGCTCGCAGCCCGCGTCGTGCAGGTGCTGGAGGGCCTCGCTGATCTCCTCGCGGGTCTCGCCCATGCCGAGGATCAGGTTCGACTTCGTGACCAGACCGTAGTCACGGGCCTGGGTGATGACGTCCAGCGAGCGCTCGTAGCGGAAGCCGGGGCGGATCCGCTTGAAGATCCGCGGCACCGTCTCGACGTTGTGCGCGAAGACCTCGGGGCGGGACGCGAAGACCTCCGCGAGGAGCTCCGGGACCGCGTTGAAGTCGGGGGCGAGCAGCTCGACCTTGGTGCGGCCCTCGGCGCGGGCCGCGGTCTGCTCGTGGATCTGGCGGACGGTCTCCGCGTACAGCCAGGCGCCGCCGTCCGCCAGGTCGTCGCGGGCGACGCCGGTGATGGTGGCGTAGTTCAGGTCCATCGTGACGACGGACTCGCCGACGCGGCGGGGCTCGTCACGGTCGAGCGCCTCCGGCTTGCCGGTGTCGATCTGGCAGAAGTCGCAGCGGCGCGTGCACTGGTCGCCGCCGATGAGGAAGGTGGCCTCGCGGTCCTCCCAGCATTCGAAGATGTTGGGACAGCCCGCCTCCTGGCAGACCGTGTGCAGGCCCTCGCTCTTCACCAGGCCCTGGAGCTTGTTGTACTCCGGGCCCATCTTCGCGCGGGTCTTGATCCACTCGGGCTTGCGCTCGATGGGGGTCTGGGCGTTCCGGACCTCCAGGCGCAGCATCTTGCGTCCGTCGGGTGCGACTGCGGACACATCGGCTCCTGTAGCTTCGATTCTTCGGCGCACACCAGGGTACGCCGTTGCTTCCCATGCCTTACTACGTCTGGCCAACCTCTGGCCAGGACCACGCATTCCTCAGACGGCGGCGGAAGTGGTCTCCGCGGCGGCGCGCTCGACCTCGCGGGGCCTGAGCTCCGCGCCCTCCAGGACCTCGCGCAGGTGCCGCTCGACGACCGGGAGCACCTCCTCGATGGTGACGTCCCGGCCCAGCTCGGCGGCGAGCGAGGCCACCCCGGCGTCCCGGATGCCGCAGGGGATGATCCGGTCGAACCAGGTGTTGTCCGGGTTCACGTTCAGCGCGAAGCCGTGCATCGTGACGCCCTTGGCGACCCGGATGCCGATCGCGGCGAGCTTGCGGTCCTCGCGCCGCTGGCCCGCGTTGGAGGGGGCGTACTCGGGACCGTTGAGGCGGGGGTCGAACTCCTCGTCGGTCAGCCGGGGGTCGAAGTCCAGCGAGAGCCCGCCGAGCGCCGGGCGCCGCTCGACCGGGTCGCCGAGCACCCAGACGCCGCTGCGGCCCTCGATCCGGGTGGTCTCCAGGCCGAAGTCGGCGGCCGTGCGGATCAGCGCCTCCTCCAGGCGGCGGACGTGGGCGACCACGTCGACCGGCCGGGGCAGCTTCATGATCGGGTAGCCGACGAGCTGGCCGGGCCCGTGCCAGGTGATCTTGCCGCCGCGGTCCACGTCGACGACCGGGGTCCCGTCCAGGGGGCGCTCGTTCTCGGCGGTGCGCCGGCCCGCCGTGTACACGGGCGGGTGCTCCAGCAGCAGACAGGTGTCCCCGACCTCGTCCGCGAACCGGGCGGCGTGCACCTCGCGCTGCTTGTCCCAGGCCGCCCGGTACTCCACGGCGTCCTCGCCGAAGCCCAGACGGACGAATCGCAGCTCACTCACGGCCATGCCTCCTCCTGGATGCCGAAGGCCGGGTTCCGGGGGATCGTCCCGGGGCGGGAGCCGGCTCGGCACCATGCGTCATACGCGCCCATGCCACTGTACGGCGGAACGCCGAACAGCCGTCCGGCAGGTGCGCCGGGCCGCGAGCGCGCTGCTCCGGAGCCCTTCGCTTCGGGCACGGCCGTAAATAACCCTCCGCGTTCCTCACACGATCGGATGAATCTGGGGCGAAGGTGGCGGTTAGGGCGGAGCGGGCCGCTAAATTCACGCCGTTCCATGAGGGTTCAAGAGGGCCCAAGAAGGTCCATGCCGGGCGGGCTGCCACCCGGGCCCGGAAGGCAGGAGACCGCACAGCCGATGACGGAACGACCCCCGCAGCGCATCCCGAACCGCCAGCTCGCCGCGCTCATCACCGAGGCCGGCTTCTCCAACGCGGGCCTCGCCAGACGGGTGGACCAGCTCGGCCTGGAGCACGGGCTCGACCTGCGGTACGACAAGACGTCGGTCACCCGCTGGCTGCGCGGGCAGCAGCCGCGCGGCACCACCCCCGCGCTGATCGCCGAGGTCTTCACCCGGCGCCTCGGGCGCCGGCTCTCCGCCCAGGACCTGGGGCTCGACGCCTGCGCCCCGGTCTACGCCGGGCTGGAGTTCGCCGCCACCCCCGAGGAGGCCGTGGACATCGTCAGCGGGCTGTGGCGCAAGGACTCCGGCAGCCACGCCGAGCTGCGGAAGATCGCCTTCACCCCGGCCGGACTCGTCGTCCCCAGCCGCGACTGGCTGATCGGGCGCGCCGACGAGCGGGTCGCGCGCGGCGAGACCGGCGGCCCCGCCGCCGAGCGGGTGCCCGCCCAGGGCCGCTTCTCGGTGCCCCGCCAGCGCGGCACCGACCGGGGCCCCGGCCAGCGGGTCTCCGGCGGCGACATCGCGGCCCTGCGCTCGGTCGGCGAGCTCTTCCGCACCCTCGACCACGCCTACGGCGGCGGCCACGCCCGCCAGGCCCTCGTCCGCTACCTGGAGCACGAGGCCGAGCCGATGCTGCGCGGCAGCTACGGCGAGCACACCGGCCGGCGGCTCTTCGGCGCCGCCGCCGACCTCACCCGGCTGGCCGGCTGGACCTCGTACGACATCGCCGCCCACGGCCTCGCCCAGCGCTACTTCGTCCAGGCGCTGCGGCTCGCGCAGGCCGCCGGGGACCGCGCGTACGGCTCGTACGTCCTGATCACCATGAGCCACCAGGCCGTCTACCTCGGGCACGGCCGCGAGGCCGTCCAGCTCGCCCGGGTCGCCCAGCAGGGCGTCGGCTCCGCCGCCCCGCCCGTCGTCCAGGCACTGCTGTACGCGGTGGAGGCCCGCGGCCACGGCGTCCTCGGCGACGCGCGGGCCTGCGGCGCCTCCCTCGCCCGGGCCGAGCGCGCCCTGGAGGCCGCCCGGCCCGGCGACGAGGTGCCCTACTGGGCGCGGCCCTTCGACGAGGCCCAGCTCGCGGACGAGTTCGGGCACTGCCACCGCGACCTCCAGCAGTACCGGGCCGCCGCCCAGCACGCCGAGCGGGCCCTCCAGCTCCGCGCCCCCGGCTACGCCCGCAGCCGGCTCTTCTGCCGGGTCGTCCTCGCCTCCGCCCGGCTCGCCCTCGGCGAGCTCGACCAGGCGTGCGCGCTCGGCGCCGAGGCCGCCCAGCAGGCGTCCGAGATGCGCTCGGCCCGCGCGGTCGAGTACGTCCGCGACTTCGAGCGCCGCCTGGAGCCCTACCGCGACGCCCCCGCCGTCCGCACCTACCGCGACCGGGTGGCGGCGCTGGGATAGCGCCGCCCGGCCCGCCCCTCGGCCCGGCCCGCCCCCCGGCCCGTCAGGCCGCCCGCTCCGCCGGCGCCGGGCCCGCCGGGCGCAGCCCCAGGTCCGCGAGGAGCGTCAGCGCCGCCCGCCGCGCCGAGGTGAGCGCGCCCACCGGGGTGCCGGTGGCCCGGTGGTCCCCGCACACGTAGAGCCCCGACAGCACCCGGACCGGGCGCTCCGGGTCGAACGGGGGCCGCATCGCCGGGAAGGCGTACGGGGTGTGGCGCAGCCCCAGCAGCTCCCACTCGTCCGTGGACGTCCCGTACAGCGTCGCCAGGTGCTTGCGGACCCGCCGCTCCGTGTCGTCCGGCGCGGTCCCCAGCACCGTCGAGGTGATCAGCGCCCGCCCGTCCGGCGCCCGCGACGGGTCGACCGCGCTCATCACGGCCGAGTGCGCCACCGGCCCGCCCGCGTCGGACTCCAGCAGCAGCACCGGCTCCCCGGTCGGCGCGAACGGAGCCGTGTGGTGCAGCACGGTCGCCGCGTGGTACTCCGGCACGCACAGCCCCGGCAGCAGCTCCGCCGCCGTCCGGCCGCCGGTCGCCAGGACCACCGCGCGGCAGCCGAACACCCCGTGCTCCGCCGTCGTGACCCGGGCGATCGACACCTCGGTGACCCGCACCCCGGTGCGGACCGTGCCCGGCGGCAGCGCCGCCGCGAGCCGCTCCGGCAGCGCGTCCGAGCCGCCCGCCGGCACGCTCACCCGGCCCCGGGCGAAGGACCGCAGCGCGAGGTCCGCGCGGCGGCTGGAGGTCGACAGGTCCGGGTCGCCCAGCAGCGCGGCCACCAGCGGACGCAGCACGCCCTGGACCGTACGGGCGGGCAGCCGGGCCGTCAGCGCCTCGCGGGCGCCCCGCTCCGCGCGGCCGAGCAGCCGCGGCGCGGGCGTGGTGGCCAGCCGGACCAGCGAGGCCCCCAGCCGCGCCTGGTCGAGCGAGGTGGCCGGATTGCGCGGGGCGCTCGCGAGGGCGCGTGCCCGGGCACGCGCTCCCCCCATCCCCGGGGCTCCCGCGCCCCGTGAGGTCCACGGGGCGTGCGGTGCGCCCCAGCGCCCGTAGCGGCCGTCGCTGTGCACGACCACCCCCGGGGCGAAGGGGCGCAGCGGGACGCCCTCCAGTTGCTGTGTGGTCAGCAGCGGCCCGAGCCGGTCGAGCCGGAAGCCGTCGACGGTGTCCGTCGCCATCCGGCCGCCGATCCGCGGCGCGGCCTCCAGGACCGTGACCGAGAGCCCCGCCTCGGTCAGCAGCCTGGCCGCCGCGAGACCCGCGACCCCGGCTCCTACGACGACGACGTCCGAGTTGTTGAGCACGTGTCCCTCCCCAGGTCGGCGCGGTTGGTGGGGGGCCTATGCCCCCAACGCGCCCCCGGAATGCCCGAGTTCGCAGAAGAGTAGGCAGCGCTCCCACACCGTGGAGCCGCGCGCGACGGGGTGCACGCAGCACGGGGGAGCGCACGGCGGGTGAAGCGGGACGGACGGGGAGGGAAAGCCACGAGGTGGCGGGGGCTGCCGGGGCCGGGCGCGCCCCCGGAGCGGGGGCGCGGCCGGCGCGGTGGTCAGCGGGCGGCGGCCCGTACCGCTTCGTCGATGGTCGGGAAGGCGAAGTCGAAACCCGTCTCCAACAGGCGCCCCGGCAGCACCCGCTGACTCCCCAGCACGTCCTGGGCGAACTCCCCGAGCGCCAGCCGCAGCGCGGCGGCCGGCACGTGGCAGAAGGCCGGGCGGTGCAGCACCCGGCCCATCGCGGCGGTCACCTCGCGGTTGGTGACCGGCTCGGGCGCGGTCAGGTTCACCGGGCCGGACACCCCGGGGGTGTCCACCAGGTGCCGCAGCGCGGCGACCTCGTCGTGCAGCGCGATGAAGCTCCAGTACTGGCTCCCGTCGCCCATCCGGCCGCCGAGACCGGCCCGGAAGAGCGGGAAGAGCCGCCCCCAGGCGCCGCCCTCGCGGGCCACGACCAGGCCGGTGCGGGCGTACGCGACCCGGATGCCGGCCGCCTCGGCGGGGGCCGCGGCGGCCTCCCACTCGACGCACACCGAGGGCAGGAAGCCCTCGCCCGCGGGCGCGCTCTCGTCCACCGCGCGGGAGCCCGTGTCGCCGTAGTAGCCGAGCGCGGTGCCGCAGACCAGCACCTCGGGCGGCGCGGCCAGCGAGGCGAGGGCCTCGGCGACGGCGCGGGTGCCGAGCACCCGGCTGTCGCGGATCTCCTTCTTGTACGCCTCGCTCCAGCGCCGCTCGCCGACGCCCGCGCCCGCCAGGTGCACGACCGCGTCGACGCCGACGAGCCCGGCGGCGTCCACGTAGAGCCGTGCCGGGTCCCACTCCACCTCGTCGGCCGCGGCGGCGGGCCGCCGGACCAGGCGCAGGACGTCGTGGCCGTCGGCGCGCAGGGAGCGCACGAGCGCGGAGCCGATCAGGCCCGTGGCGCCGGTGACGGCGACGCGCTTGCGGGGGGCGGGTCGGGAGGAGGGCTGCATGGCTTCATCCTGCCCTTCCGGGCCGGTCCGTGGCACAGTGGCCCGCATGATCGCTCCGGAGATTCGGATACGCGTGGCCCGGCTCGGCGACGAGCCCGCCCTCGCCGAGCTCGACCGCGTCAGCTGGTCGCCCCTGCACGCGGTGCTGCCCGCCCCCGAGGGCGACGAGCCGTTCTTCGACGAGCGGCACCACCCCGAGGACTACCTGGTCGCGGAGGTGCCGGAGGCGGGTGTCGTGGGCTTCGTCCGGCTGGTCCGGGCGATCCCGCTGCCCAGCAACGCCCATGTGCGGCAGATCCAGGGGCTCGTGGTGGGCGAGGCGGCCCGGGGCCGGGGCGTGGCCCGCGCGCTGGTGCGCGCCGCCATGGACCGGGCCCGCCGGCAGGGCGCCACCCGGATCACCCTCCGCGTCCTCGGCCACAACGCCCCGGCCCGCGCGCTCTACGAGGCGGAGGGCTTCGCCGTGGAGGGCGTGCTGCCGGGGGAGTTCCTGCTGGCGGGGACGTACGTGGACGACGTCTGCATGGGGCGTCCGCTGGACTGAGCGGGGTCTTGGGGCGTCGGCCGGACTGAGCGGGGCCGTGGGGTGCGCGCCGGAGTGCGCGGGTCGCACACGCCCGGCTCCAGGCCCCGCGCGCCGGGCACCTGGCCCCGCGCGCCCGGCTCCCGGCCGCGCGCGCCCGGCTCCAGGCCCCGCGCGCTAGGCGCCACGCCGCCCCCGTCCGGCACCCGGCCCCGTGCTCAGCCCTTCCCGTCCGCCGCCCCCAGGATCCGCAGGCCGCCCGTCAGTTCGCGCAGGCAGCGGACCGCGAGCGCGGCCGGGGACGCCTCGCCGTGGACCGGGGCGTCCGTCTCGGACCAGGTCTCCAGGGCGATCCGGATCGCGTCCGTCGCCGCGGCGGCGGCCAGGCGCACCTCCAGGGGGTCCGCCGCCGGGCCCGCGAGGCCGGCCAGGACCTCCCGCAGGCGCTCCTCGGACTCCTGGTTGACCCGGTACCAGACGGCCCGCAGCGCCGGGTCGTGCGCCGCCGCGCGCAGCAGCCCCCGGGTCCAGCGCAGGCCCTCCGCCGCCTCCTCGCCCTCGGCGGCGAGCGAGGCGGCGATGGACCGCTCCAGGGCGGTGGGCACCGCCGTGCCGGGCGGGGTCCCGGCGGCGAGCTCGGCGCGCCAGCGGTCGGCGCCGCCCGCGAGCAGCGGGGCCACCGCGTCCTGCTTGGAGCGGAAGTAGCGGTAGAAGGTGCGCAGCGCGACCCCGGCCCGCTGGGCGACGTCCTCGGCGGTGGTGTCGTCCGGGCCGCGCTCGGTGAAGAGCTCGGCGGCGGCGCGCGCGATGTCCAGCTGGGTGGCCGCCTTGCGGCGCTCGGTCAGGGAGGGGGTCCTCGCGGGGGCGGCGCGGCCGGCCGGGTTCGTGTCGCTCACACCACCCAGCGTACGCCCCCGACTGCCAAGAGTGCATGCCGTGCAGCTATGGCAAAACGTGCCATGCGGGCGTACGGTGGCAGACATCCCCCGGATAGCTTGACATCGAGAGGTTGCCGTCATGAACCAGCTCACCCGTTACGAAGGACGCCGCGCCCTGGTCACCGGCGGCGGCTCCGGCATCGGCCAGGCCACCGTCCTGCGGATGCTCGCGGAGGGCGGCAGCGTCGTCGCCGCGGACATCAGCGAGGACGGCCTCAAGGACACCGTCGCCAAGGCCGGCGAGCACGCCGCCCGCCTCACGACCCTCGTCGTCAACATCGGCGACGAGTCCTCCGTACGCGAAGGTGTCGCCGCCGCCGTCACCGCCCTCGGCGGCCTGGACGTGCTGGTCAACGCGGCGGGCATCCTGCGCTCCTCGCACACCCACGAGACCAGCCTCGACGCCTTCGAGCAGGTGCTGCGGGTCAACCTGACCGGCACCTTCCTCATGATCCGCGAGGCCATCCCCGCGCTCCTGGAGGGCGACGGCGCCGCCGTCGTCAACTTCTCCTCCACCTCCGCGATGTTCGCCCACCCCTACATGGCGGCCTACGCGGCCAGCAAGGGCGGCATCCAGTCCATGACCCACGCGCTCGCCGCCGAGTACGCCAAGCATGGCATCCGCTTCACCGCCGTCCAGCCCGGCTCCATCTCCTCCGGCATGACCGACGGCAGCGGCGCCAGCAAGCAGTCCGCCGGCCCCGGCCTGCCCGAGGACACCGACTGGTCGCTCTTCGGCAAGCTGGCCCCCGCGCTCGGCCAGGGCTTCGCCGGCCCCGAGACCGTCGCCGGCGTCGTCGCCATGCTCGCCTCCGAGGACGGCCGCTTCATCACCGGCACCGAGGTCCGCATCGACGGCGGCACGCACTTCTGACGCCCGCCGCGGACACGCCCCGGTGCTCCCGCCCGGGGAGTGGGAGACCGCCCGGTCCGGTCCCGGCGACCCCCGCCCCCTCCGTCAGCCGGGACCGAACCGGGCCCACAGCCGCGGGAAGCGGCCCGCGAGCACCCCGTCGTCCGCCAGGTCGAGCGGGGTGCCCGCCGGTTCCGCCGCCTGCGGCGGGATCCCCAGGTCCGGCGCCTCCACCCCGGTCAGCCGCTCGTACGCCTCGTCCGCCGCGAAGCCCAGCTCCTCGCCGTCCCCGTCGATCTCCTCGTCGAAGGCGTCCAGCAGCTCCGCCAGCGCGTCCGGCTCGTGCACCGCCCCCTCGAACACCTCCCGGCCCTGGCCGATCAGCCAGCACCGGAAGAAGTCGAACGTGTCGTCCCCCGCCCCGTCGAACAGCACCGCCGCCGCGCCCCACAGCTCCCAGGTGTACGCCCGGTTGAAGCGGGCCTCGAAATGGCGCGCGAAGTCCAGGACGGCATCCGGGTCCAGCTGCGTCAGCCGCTCCACGAGCAGCTCGGCGTGCTCCTCCGGGTCGCCGTCGGCGCCCTCCCGGGTGGAGTCGATGATCTCCCAGAACTCCGTCTCGTCCATCACGGGTCCAGCATCGTGGCTGCCGCCGGGCGACGCACCCGGAAACGGCCGAAAACAATCCGGACGGAAGATGTCGGGATTAGCTGACAGGGTCGCTCCATGACCACCGAAACGCAGCCCCTCTCCGGCCGGATCGCCCTCGTCGCCGGCGCCACCCGAGGCGCCGGGCGGGCCATCGCCGTCCAGCTCGGCGCCGCCGGAGCAACCGTCTACGTCACCGGCCGCACCACCCGCGACAAGGTCAGCGAGGTCGGCCGCACCACCGAGACCATCGAGGGGACCGCCGAGCTCGTCACCGCCGCCGGCGGCACCGGCATCGCCGTCCCCACCGACCACCTCGAACCCGAGCGGGTCCGCGCCCTGATCGAGCGGATCGACCGCGAGCAGGGCCGGCTCGACGTGCTCGTCAACGACGTCTGGGGCGGCGAGCACCTCCTCACCTTCGGGACGAAGAGCTGGGAGTACGACCTCGACAGCGGGCTGCGGATGCTGGAACTCGGCGTGAAGACGCACGCCATCACCTCCCACACCGCGCTCCCGCTGCTGATCCGCACCCCCGGCGCACTGCTCGTCGAGGTCACCGACGGCACCGCCGCGTACAACACCACCCGCTACCGCGAGAACCTCTTCTACGACCTCGCCAAGAACGCCCCGATCCGGATGGCCTTCGGCCTCGGCGAGGAGCTCAAGGAGTACGGCGGCACCGCCGTCTGCGTCAGCCCCGGCTGGCTCCGCTCCGAGCAGATGCTCGCCCACTTCGGCGTCACCGAGGAGAACTGGCGCGACGCCGTGAAGGACCTCCCCGACTTCGGCGTCTCCGAGTCCCCGGTCTACGTCGGCCGGGCCGTCGCCGCCCTCGCCGCCGACCCCGGCCGGGCCCGCTGGAACGGCCGCTCGCTCGACAGCGGACAGCTCGCGAAGGAGTACGGCTTCACCGACGCGGACGGCTCCCGGCCCGACTCCTGGGGCTTCATCGTCGCCAAGGAGACCGAACCGGACACCCGGGTGGAGGACTATCGCTAGTCCTGCCGCTAGTCCTCCCGGTAGGACTACCGACTATCCGTACAGCCCGGCCAGCGCGCGGGCCGCCGCCGCGAAACGCTCGCGCAGGGAGGCGGGGGACAGCACCTCCGCCTCCGCGCCCAGGCCCAGGAGCTGCGCGAAGGCCACGTCCTCGCTCTCCACCGGCAGCGTCACCGTGACCCGGCCGGCCGCGTCCACGCCGCCCGCCGCCAGCGCCTCCTCGGCCGCCGCCCGGTCCGTCACGTGCGGCAGCCGCCGCGCCCCCTCGGGGCTCAGCCGCAGCACCGCCTCCGCGCGCAGCAGCGAGCGCGCGAACTCGGCGGACCGCTCGGTCCAGAACGCCGCCAGGTCGAAGTCCGGATCCCGCTCGAAGCGCCCGTCCGCCGCCGCCACCTCGGTGAACCGGTCCACCCGGTAGGTCCGGAAGGAGCCGCCGTCCGCCGGCCGGGCGCACACGTACCAGACACCCGCCTTCAGGACGAGCCCGTACGGCTGGAGCGCGCGCTCCACCTCGCCGTCGCCCCGCCGGTAGCGGGCCCGCACCGGCCGGTCGTCCCAGACCGCCTCCGCGAGGGGCGCGAGCAGCGCGGGCGTCTCCGGGTCCTGGTACCAGGCGGGCGCGTCCAGGTGGAAGCGCCGCCCCACCGCCTCCGGCGCGTCCCGCACCGAGGGCGTCAGCGCCGCCGCCACCTTCAGGCGCGCCGCCGAGGCCGCGTCCGCCAGCCCCAGGTCCCGCAGCGCCTCCGGCAGCCCCGACAGGAACAGCGCCTCGGCCTCGCCGCGCGCCAGCCCGGTCAGCCGGGTCCGGTAGCCGCCGACCAGCCGGTAGCCGCCCGCCCGGCCCCGGTCCGCGTAGACCGGCACCCCCGCCTCCGAGAGGGCGAGGGCGTCCCGGGTGATGGTGCGCTCCGACACCTCCAGCTCGGCGGCGAGTTCGGCGGCCGTCATGGACGGCCGGGACTGGAGCAGGAGCACCAACTTGATGAGGCGGGCGGCACGCATGACTCCATCATGCGCGTCGCCCGCCTCGGGCGGATCAAGAGGCCCCTACGGGCCCGCGGCCCTCGTCGGCCGTCGGCCCCTACAGGCCGTAGCGCTCCCGCGCCTCCTTCACCGACGCGGCCTGGACCTGCCCCTTGCGGGCGAGCTGGGCGAGCGCGGCGACGACGATCGACTGGGCGTCGATGCCGAAGTGGCGGCGGGCCGCGTCACGGGTGTCCGACAGGCCGAAGCCGTCGGCGCCCAGCGAGGACCAGTCCTGCTCGACCCACTGCGCGATCTGGTCCGGGACCTGGCGCATGTAGTCCGAGACGGCGAGGACCGGGGAGTCCACGCCCTCCAGGGCCTGGCGGACGTACGGCACCCGCTCCTCGCCGCGCAGCAGGGCCGCGTCGGCCTCCAGCGCGTCGCGGCGCAGCTCGGTCCAGGAGGTGGCGGACCACACGTCGGCGGCCACGCCCCACTCGGCGGCGAGCAGCTTCTGCGCCTCCAGGGCCCAGTGGATGGCCGTGCCGGAGGAGAGGAGCTGGATCCGCGCGGCGTTCGCCGGGAGCTCCAGGCCCGCCGACTCGGCCGTGTTGAAGCGGTACAGGCCCTTGACGATGCCCTCGTCGACACCCGCCGGCTTGGCCGGCTGCGGCATCGGCTCGTTGTAGACGGTGAGGTAGTAGAAGACGTTCTGGTCCTCGCCCTCGGCCGCCTCGCCGTACATGCGGCGCAGGCCCTCCTTGACGATGGCCGCGACCTCGTAGGCGAACGCCGGGTCGTAGGTGAGCGCCGCCGGGTTGGTGGCCGCGATCACGGGGGAGTGCCCGTCGGCGTGCTGGAGGCCCTCACCGGTCAGCGTGGTGCGGCCGGCGGTGGCGCCGACGAGGAAGCCTCGGCCGAGCTGGTCGCCGAGCTGCCACATCTGGTCGGCGGTCCGCTGCCAGCCGAACATCGAGTAGAAGATGTAGAACGGGATCATCGCCTCGCCGTGCGTCGCGTACGACGTGGAGGCGGCGATGAAGTCGGCCATCGAGCCGGCCTCGGTGATGCCCTCGTTCAGGATCTGGCCGTTGACGGCCTCCTTGTAGTACATCAGCTGGTCGCGGTCGACCGGCTCGTACGTCTGGCCCTTCGGCGAGTAGATGCCGAGCGAGGGGAAGAGCGACTCCATGCCGAAGGTGCGGGCCTCGTCCGGGACGATCGGGACCCAGCGCTTGCCGGTCTCCTTGTCGCGGACCAGGTCCTTGACCAGGCGGACGAAGGCCATCGTGGTCGCGATCGACTGCGAGCCGGAGCCCTTGTCGAAGGCGGCGAAGGTCTTGTCGGCCGGGGCCGGCAGCGGCGCGAGCGGGTGCGTCCGGCGGGCCGGGGCGGGGCCGCCGAGGGCCGCGCGGCGCTCCTGGAGGTAGCGGACCTCGGGGGCGTCGGCGCCCGGGTGGCCGTACGGCACCTGGCCGTCGACGAACTGCGCGTCCGAGATCGGCAGTTCGAGGAGGTCCCGCATGTTCTTGAACTCGTCGGTGGTGAGCTTCTTCATCTGGTGGTTCGCGTTCTTCGACGCGAAGCCCTCACCGAGGGTGAAGCCCTTGACGGTCTGCGCCAGGATGACGGTCGGCGCGCCCTTGAACTCCAGGGCGGCCTTGTACGCGGCGTAGACCTTGCGCGGCTCGTGGCCACCGCGGGAGAGGTGGAAGCACTCCAGGATCTTGTCGTCCGAGAGCAGCTTCGCCAGCTCGACGAGGGCCGGCTCCTTGCCGAAGAAGTCCTGGCGGATGTAGGCGGCGTCGCGGGTCTGGTACGTCTGGACCTGCGCGTCCGGCACCTCGCGGAGGCGGCGGACCAGGGCGCCGGTGGTGTCGAGCGCGAACAGCTCGTCCCAGGCGTTGCCCCACAGCGACTTCACGACGTTCCAGCCGGCGCCGCGGAACTGGGCCTCCAGCTCCTGCACGATCTTGAAGTTGGCGCGGACCGGGCCGTCGAGGCGCTGCAGGTTGCAGTTGATGACGAAGGTCAGGTTGTCCAGGCCCTCGCGGGCGGCGAGCGCCAGGGCGGCGGTCGACTCCGGCTCGTCCATCTCGCCGTCGCCGAGGAAGGCCCACACGTGCGAGGCGGAGACGTCCTTGATGGCGCGGTTGGTCAGGTAGCGGTTGAAGCGCGCCTGGTAGATCGCCGAGAGCGGGCCGAGGCCCATGGAGACGGTGGGGAACTCCCACAGCCAGGGCAGCCGGCGCGGGTGCGGGTAGGAGGGCAGGCCGTTGCCGCCGGACTCCTGCCGGAAGTTGTCGAGGTGGCCCTCGTTCAGCCGCCCGTCGAGGAAGGCGCGGGCGTAGATGCCGGGGGAGGCGTGGCCCTGGATGTAGAGCTGGTCGCCGGAGCCCTCGGCGGCGCCCGACTCCTTGCCCTTGAAGAAGTGGTTGAAGCCGGTCTCGTAGAGCCAGGCCGCGGAGGCGAAGGTGGCGATGTGGCCGCCGACGCCGTGCTTGGAGCCGCGGGTGACCATCGCGGCCGCGTTCCAGCGGTTCCACGCGGTGATCCTCCGCTCCATCTCCTCGTCGCCGCCGAACTCGGTGACCGAGGGCTCGGCGGAGGTGGGGATGGTGTTGACGTAGTCCGTCTCCAGCAGCTTGGGCAGGGCCAGGCCCGCGCCCTCGGCGTGCTGGAGCGTGCGGCGCATCAGGTAGGCGGCCCGGTGCGGACCGGCGGCCTTGGTGACGGCGTCCAGGGAGGCCGCCCACTCGGCGGTCTCCTCGGTGTCACGGTCCGGGAGCTGGTCGAGCTCGCTCGGAATCTTGCCTACGGGATCGGTCATGATCGCCGCCTTCCGGACAGGAGGGGGTGCTGAAAAAAGAAGCCGTGTCTGGCAGGACAGGGCGAAGGGCCGGGGTACGGCCCGCCGAAGACTGTAAGCCGACGATCGATGATCGATCAAAGTGTTGAAGGGAAAAACTTGCCTGGAACACAAAAGTCGGCACAGGGTGCCGCGAAAAAGGGCACCCGGTGCCTAGTTTTCGAAGGATTTCCGCAGGTGAAGCAGCGATTGAGGCCCCGTACGCACGAATGAGCGGGCCCGTTCGAAACGGGCCCGCCCAATAAACGATCAAGGAATGACCGAGGGATACGGGGTCGGCGCGTGGCCGGAATCACGCCCTCGGCGCGCAGCCGAGGACGTGCGCCTTCACCAGCGCCCCGATGTGCGGGTCACCCCTGCGGAAGGCTTCCACGAGCTCCTGGTGCTCCTCCGCGTACGACTTCTGCACCGTGCCCAGCCAGCGGATCGACAGCGCCGTGAAGACCTCGATGCCGAGCGTCTCCCAGGTGTGCAGCAGCACGCTGTTGCCCGCCGCCTTCACCAGCTCCCGGTGGAAGGCCACCGTGTGTCGCACCTGCGCCGTGCCGTCCGCGGCGGCGTCCGCCTCGTACAGCGCCGCCACGTGCGGCTCCAGGGTCGAGCAGTCCCGTGCCAGCCGGTCCGCCGCGAGCTCCGCCGCGATCTGCTCCAGGCCGGCCCGGACCGGATAGCTCTCCTCCAGGTCGGCCGCGGTCAGATTGCGCACCCGGACGCCCTTGTTCGGCGCCGACTCGATCAGCCGCAGCGATTCCAGCTCCCGCAGCGCCTCGCGCACCGGGGTCTGGGAGACCTCCAGCTCGGTCGCGATCCGCCGCTCCACGATCCGCTCGCCCGGCTTCCAGCGCCCGCTGACGATGCCCTCCACGATGTGCTCGCGGATCTGCTCGCGCAGCGAATGGACGACGGGCATGGTCATGGAAGCCGCTCCTTAGGGAGTCATTGACCCTGAGAACAATACGACGGTGTCCCCGCCCGGAAACACATCCGGACGGGGACACCGCAGGTGAGGCTTGTTACGTTGCCTTCCGGCAACGCGCCTTACAGGCCGAGGTCCACCTCGAACTCGCCCGCCTCGAGGATCGCCTTGACGGCCGTCAGGTAGCGGGCGGCGTCGGCGCCGTCCACCAGACGGTGGTCGTAGGAGAGCGTCAGGTAGGTCATGTCGCGGACGCCGATGACGGTGCCCTCGGCGGTCTCGATGACGGCCGGACGCTTGACCGTGGCACCGATGCCCAGGATGGCGACCTGGTTCGGCGGCACGATGATCGTGTCGAACAGCGCACCGCGCGAGCCGGTGTTGCTGATGGTGAAGGTCGCGCCGGCGAGCTCGTCCGGCGTGATCTTGTTGCCGCGGACCTTGCCGGCCAGCTCGGCGGTGGCCTTGGAGATGCCGGCGATGTTCAGGTCGCCCGCACCCTTGATGACCGGGGTCATCAGGCCCTTCTCGGAGTCCACCGCGATCCCGATGTTCTCGGAGTCGAAGTAGGTGATGGTGCCCTCGGCCTCGTTGATCCGGGCGTTGATGACCGGGTGGGCCTTCAGCGCCTGGGCCGCCGCCTTCACGAAGAACGGCATCGGGGAGAGCTTGACGCCCTCACGGGCCGCGAAGGCGTCCTTCGCGCGGCCGCGCAGCTTCATCAGCTTGGTGATGTCGACCTCGACGACCGAGGACAGCTGGGCCTGGCCGTGCAGCGCCTTCATCATGTTCTCGCCGATGACCTTGCGCATCCGGGTCATCTTGACGGTCTGACCGCGCAGCGGGGAGACCTCCAGGGCCGGGGCCTTGGCAGCGGCGGCGGCCGGAGCCGGAGCGGCGACCGGGGCCGGAGCGGCCTTCTTGGCCTCGGCGGCGGCGAGGACGTCCTGCTTGCGGATGCGACCGCCGACGCCCGTGCCCTTGACGGCCGCCAGGTCGACACCGTTCTCGGTGGCGAGCTTGCGGACCAGCGGGGTCACGTACGCGCCGTCGTCGGCCGGCTGCGCGGCGACGGGGGCGGGCGCGGCCGGGGCGACCGGAGCCGGAGCGGCCACCGGGGCGGCGGGCGCGACCGGGGCCGGGGCGGCGACCGGGGCGGCCGGAGCCACCGGGGCGGGCGCCGGAGCCGGAGCGGCCGGGGCCACCGGAGCCGGAGCGGCGACGGGGGCCGGGGCGGCCGGAGCCGGGGCGGCGGCGGGCGCGGCACCGGCGGCACCGATGACGGCCAGCTTGGCGCCGACCTCGGCGGTCTCGTCCTCGCCGACCACGATCTCCAGGAGCACGCCGGAGGCGGGCGCCGGGATCTCGGTGTCGACCTTGTCCGTGGAGACCTCGAGCAGCGGCTCGTCGGCCTCGACGGTCTCGCCGACCGACTTCAGCCAGCGGGTGACGGTGCCCTCGGTGACGGACTCGCCCAGCGCGGGCAGCACGACGTCGGTGCCCTGAGCGGCACCGGCGGGGGCGGCGGCCGGAGCCTCGGCCACGGGGGCCGGAGCGGCGGCGGGGGCCTCGGCGACCGGGGCCGGGGCGGCCGGGGCCGGGGCGGCGACCGGCTCGGCGGCCGGGGCCGGGGCAGCGGCGGGGGCGCCGGTGCCATCGTCGATGATGGCCAGCTCGGCGCCGACCTCGACCGTCTCGTCCTCGGCGACCTTGATGGAGGCCAGGATGCCCGAGGCGGGGGCGGGGATCTCGGTGTCGACCTTGTCGGTCGAGACCTCGAGCAGCGGCTCGTCAGCCTCGACGCGCTCGCCCTCGGCCTTGAGCCAGCGGGTGACGGTGCCCTCGGTGACGCTCTCGCCGAGCGCCGGCAGGGTTACGGAAACCGACATGGTTTCGGTTGCTCCTATCGAATGTGCGGAAAGTGGTCGTCGCGCCCTGAGTGACGTGAGCGTCAGTCGTGCGAGTGGAGAGGCTTGCCGGCCAGGGCCAGGTGGGCCTCGCCGAGGGCCTCGTTCTGCGTCGGGTGGGCGTGGATGAGCTGCGCGACCTCGGCCGGCAGCGCCTCCCAGTTGTAGATCAGCTGGGCCTCGCCGACCTGCTCGCCCATGCGGTCACCGACCATGTGGACGCCGACCACGGCACCGTCCTTGACCTGGACGAGCTTGATCTCGCCCGCGGTCTTGAGGATCTTGCTCTTGCCGTTGCCCGCGAGGTTGTACTTGAGGGCGACGACCTTGTCCGCGCCGTAGATCTCCTTGGCCTTGGCCTCGGTGATGCCGACGGAGGCGACCTCCGGGTGGCAGTACGTCACCCGCGGCACACCGTCGTAGTCGATCGGGACGGTCTTCAGACCGGCCAGCCGCTCCGCCACCAGGATGCCCTCGGCGAAGCCGACGTGCGCGAGCTGGAGCGTGGGGACCAGGTCGCCCACGGCCGAGATCGTCGGGACGTTGGTGCGCATGTACTCGTCGGCGAGGACGTAGCCGCGGTCCATCGCGACGCCCTGCTCCTCGTAGCCCAGACCGGCCGAGACCGGGCCGCGGCCGATGGCGACCAGCAGCACCTCGGCCTCGAAGGTCTTGCCGTCGGCCAGGGTGACCTTGACACCGGTCTCGGTGTACTCGGCCGACTGGAAGAAGGTGCCCAGGTTGAACTTGATGCCGCGCTTGCGGAAGGCCCGCTCCAGCAGCTTCGAGCTGTTCTCGTCCTCGACCGGGACCAGGTGCTTCAGGCCCTCGATGACGGTGACGTCGGTGCCGAAGGACTTCCACGCCGAGGCGAACTCGACGCCGATGACGCCGCCGCCCAGGATGATCGCGGACTCCGGGACCCGGTCCAGCGTCAGCGCGTGGTCCGAGGAGATGATCCGGTTGCCGTCGATCTCCAGGCCCGGGAGGGACTTCGGCACGGAGCCGGTCGCGAGGAGGACGTGACGGCCCTCGACCCGGCGGCCGTCCACGTCGACGGAGGTGGGCGAGGACAGGCGGCCGGTGCCCTCGATGTAGGTCACCTTGCGGGAGGCGACGAGACCCTGCAGGCCCTTGTACAGGCCCGAGATCACGTCGTCCTTGTACTTGTGCACGGCCTTGATGTCGATGCCCTCGAAAGTGGCCTTGACACCGAACTGCTCCGCCTCGCGCGCCTGGTCGGCGACCTCGCCGGCGTGGAGCAGGGCCTTCGTCGGGATGCAGCCGTTGTGCAGGCAGGTGCCGCCGAGCTTGTTCTTCTCGATCAGTGCGACGTCCAGGCCCAGCTGCGCTCCGCGCAGCGCCGCGGCGTAACCGCCGCTACCGCCGCCGAGGATCACTAGGTCGAAAACGGTGCTGGCGTCGTTCGCCACGTCACGTCCTCCATGCATGTGCGCTCGTCGCCGGTCTGCGGTGACCGGGCGGCGGCTGGTGTCCGGCCGCATTTTCTTCGGCCCTGTGGTGGGGGCCCTGTCCTGCCGAGAACCCATCTTCGCACTTGTTGACGGACAGCGGGACGCGGGGCCGGTGGATGAGACCGGGCGATCGTCCGTACGGCCGGGTAATACGCGCGTACGAAGCTGCGGATTTCGTCGCGGGCGAACAGGCCCGAAACGGGCGACGGCCCCGGGGACAGGGGTCCCGGGGCCGTCGCCGTGGGCCCGGCGGCCCGCGCGCTCAGGAGCCCGCGCGCTCAGCCGCCCGCCCGCGAGCCGGTCAGAGCTCGCCCTCCGCGTGGCGCTCGGCCAGCCGCACCAGGGTGCGCACCGAGGAGCCGGTGCCGCCCTTCGGGGTGTAGCCGTACGGGGCGCCCTCGTGGAAGGCCGGGCCCGCGATGTCCAGGTGGGCCCAGGTGATGCCCTCGCCCACGAACTCCTGGAGGAAGAGGCCGGCGATCAGGCCGCCGCCCATCCGGACGCCCATGTTGGCGATGTCGGCGGTGGGGGAGTCCATCGACTTGCGCAGGTCCGCCGGGAGCGGCATCGGCCAGGACTGCTCGCCGACCTCCTCGGCGGTCTCGTGGATCGCCGTCCGGTAGTCGTCGTCGTTGGCCATGATGCCGAAGGTGCGGTCGCCCAGGGCCAGCACCATGGCGCCGGTCAGGGTGGCCACGTCGATGATGGCGTCCGGGTGCTCCTCCGAAGCCTTGGTCAGCGCGTCGGCGAGGACCAGACGGCCCTCGGCGTCCGTGTTGAGGACCTCGACGGTCTTGCCGCTGTACATGCGCAGCACGTCGCCGGGGCGGGTGGCCGAGCCCGACGGCATGTTCTCGGCCAGCGCCAGCCAGCCGGTGACGTTGACGGCCAGGCCCAGGCGGGCCGCGGCGACGACGGTCGAGAACACGGCGGCGGCGCCGCTCATGTCGCACTTCATCGTCTCGTTGTGGCCGGCCGGCTTCAGCGAGATGCCGCCCGAGTCGTAGGTGATGCCCTTGCCGACCAGGGCCAGGGTCTGCTCCGCCTTCGGGTGGGTGTAGGCGATCCGGACCAGGCGCGGCGGGTTCACCGAACCGGCGCCGACACCGAGGATGCCGCCGTAGCCGCCCTTGGCGAGCGCCTTCTCGTCGAGCACCTGGACCTTGAGGCCGTACTCCTTGCCGGCGGCCTGGGCCGCGGCGGCGAAGGCGACCGGGTGCAGGTCGTTCGGCGGCTGGTTGATCAGGTCGCGGGAGCGGTTCATCTCCTCGGCGACGATCTGCGCGCGCTCCGCGGCGGCCTTGTACGCCTTGTCACGGGGCTTGGCGCCGAGCAGGGCGACCTCGGCCAGCGGCTTCCTGGCGTCCTTCGGGACGTCCTGGTAGGCGGTGTAGGCGTACGCGCCGAGCAGGGCGCCCTCCGCGATGGCGGCGGCGTCCTCGGGCGAGGCGATCGGCAGCGCGAAGGCGGCCTTCTTCGAGCCGGTCAGGACGCGGGCGGCGGTGCCCGCGGCCCGGCGGAGCGTCTCGGCCGCGTAGGTCTCGTCCGCCTCCGGCGCCGCGCCCAGGCCGACGGCCAGGACGACGGGGGCCTTCACCCCGGCGGGGGCGGGCAGCTTGGTCGCCTCACCTTCGCCACCGGAGGCGCCCAGGGTCTCCAGGACGGCGGCGAGCCCGCCGTCGAAAGCCTGGTCGACGGCCTCGGCGCCGGGGGCGACGACGAGCGCCTTACCGGCCTTCGCGACGCCGACCACGAGGGCGTCGGCGCGCAGCGTCGCCGCTCCGGCGGTGCTGAGAGTGAGAGCAGTCACGGTGGTGAAATCTCGCTTCCATTGAGTTCTTGGCGGTCGTGGGATGGGCCGACCGTGCCCCGCCGCATCGTATTTCGGCCCGATGAGCGCCGAGAACGAGCCTACGCCCGCCCACGGTGTTCGCTCACGGCGGCGGCGGTTCACTCGTCCGTGGTGTCTCTTTCGGGTTTACCCCGTCAGCTCGCTGACGTCGTTCACACTCGCCTCAATCACGCGGGGGCGACGCGCTCGCCTCCGCCTCCACCGCAGCATCTTCACAGGTCCCCCCGACCGGGCGGGGCCTGCGAGGGGGGACAGCACCTGATGGACTCCGGCCGAATCCGTACGCCCAGAACCGCCTCCGCGCCCCACGCGCGCCGCCCCGCCCGCGCCCCGCGCGCGCCCCTCGCCGGGCGCCTCGCGGTCCTCGCCGCCGCCGGGCTGCTCGCCACCGTCCTGCCGTCCGCGCAGGCCACCGCCGCCGACCCGGCCCCGCGGATCGACCTCACCGTCCTCGTCGTCGACGACGGCGGCACCGCCGTCGAGGCGATCACCGACGAGCTGCGCTCCACCGGCGTGCCCTACCGCACGCTCGACCTGAACGACCCGAACCGGCCGGTGCTCGGCGCGGCCTTCCTCAGCGACACGGTCGACGGGCGCCCGCGCGCCAAGTACCAGGGCGTCGTCCTGCCGCACGAGGCCGTCTTCGCCCCCGACTCCGCCGAGCAGGCCGCCCTCGTCGCGTACGAGAGGACCTTCGGCATCCCGCAGGTCGACGCGTACACCTGGGCGCACCCCGGCGTCGGGCTCGACTACACCTCCGACGGCGGCTACTCCGGCGTCCTCGACGGCGCCCGCGCCGCCGTCACCCCGGCCGGCCTCGCGGGCCCCTTCCGCTATCTCAAGGGGACCGTCGAGTTCGAGGACAACGACCCCTCCGTCGACGAGAGCTACGGCTTCGCGGGCCGCCCCCGGGCCGGCTACACCAGCCTCCTCGACCTGCCCGTCGGGGGCGGCGGCCGGGCCAGCCTGATCGGCGAGTACGCCCACGACGGGCGGCGCGAGCTGGTGGTGACCTTCGCGTACAACAGCCACCAGCGGCAGTACCGCGCGCTGGCCCGCGGCATCGTCGAATGGCTCACCCAGGGCGTCCACCTCGGCCAGGAGCGCAACTACCTCTCGGTCCACGTCGACGACGTGCTCGCCCCCGACGCCCGCTGGGACAGCGCGCGCAACTGCACCCCGGGCGACCTCGACTGCGCCGGGGACGACGGGGAGGCGGAGAACCCGATCCGGATGACCGCCGCCGACGCCCAGTACGCCGCCGCCTGGCAGAAGGCCGCCGGCTTCCAGCTCGACCTGGTCTACAACGGCGGCCAGGGCGAGCAGTGGAAGACCGAGCACGGCGGCACCGACCCGCTCGCCACCCGGCTGATCGCCGACCGCGCGCAGTACCGCTGGGTCAACCACACGTACACCCACCCCTTCCTCGGCTGCGTGCAGGACGCCACCACCGTCCCCTGGACGTGCGCCAAGGACCCGGCGACCGGCGCGGTGAAGTGGACGAGCCGCGCCGAGATCTCCGCGCAGATCCGCGACAACCTCAACTGGGCCGTCTTCAAGGGGATCTCCGTCGACCGCACGGAGCTGGTCACCGGCGAGCACTCCGGCCTGAAGACCCTGCCGCAGCAGCCCGTCGACAACCCCAACCTGGCCGGCGCGCTCGCCGAGAACGGCGTCGAGTGGATCGCCGGGGACAACTCGCGCGAGGCGCAGCAACGTTCCGTCGGCACCGGCTCCCTCGCCGCGCTGACCGTGCCCCGCCACCCCATGAACGTGTACTACAACGTGGGCACCGCCGCCGAGATGGCCGACGAGTACAACTGGATCTACACCTCCCGCGCCGACGGCGGCAGCGGGATCTGCGAGTCCAACCCGGCCTCCACCTGCCTGCCCGCCCCGCTCGACACCGCCACCGGCTACGCGGACCACATCGCGCCGCAGGAGGCCCGCACCGCCCTCTCCCACGTCATGGGCAACGACCCGCGCCCGCACTACGTCCACCAGTCGAACCTCGCCGAGGAGCGCATCCTCTACCCGGTCCTCGACCGGGTCCTCGCCGACTACCGCGCCCTGTTCGCCGCCAACACGCCGCTGGTGAACCCCCGTCAGAAGGAGGCCGGCGCCGAGCTGGAGCGCCGCACCGCCTGGGAGCGGGCCCTCGCCGACGGCAAGGTCACCGCCTACCGGATCGGCGCCACCGTCACCGTGAAGGCCCCCTCCGGCGTGGACGTCCCGCTCACCGCCCCCGAGGGCACCCGCAAGCAGCTCCTGCTCGGCACCACGGCCTTCGGCACGGCCTACGCGGGCACCCGGTCCGCCTGGACCGGGCCCGAGCTGCTGCAGACCTCGATCACGCTCAAGCTGCCGACCACCTGACCGCGTCAGGATCCGTCTGGGGGGACACACACATGCCGAGCAGTGGCCGTCACGTCACCATGCTCACCGAAGGCACCTATCCGCACGTCCACGGGGGCGTCAGCACCTGGTGCGACCAGCTCGTCCGGGGGATGCCCGAGGTCGACTTCCGCATCCTCGCCCTCACCGGCAACGGCCGCGAACCCGTGACCTGGGAGCTGCCGCCGAACGTCTCGGAACACCGCTCCTTCCCGCTCTGGGGCACCCCGGAGCGGGGCGGGGCGCTCCGCGGCCGGGCCCGCCGGCGCTTCCTCGACACGTACGAACGCTTCCTGCTCTCGATCCTCGACCCCACCGCGGGCTGCGACTTCGGCGAGGGCCTCCAGGCCCTCGCCGGGCTCGCCCGCGAGGGGCGGCTGACCGCCGCCCTGCGCACGGAGCGGGTGCTGCGCTCCCTGATGTGGATCTGGGCCATGCCCCACCTGCCGACGGCCGGGGCCCGGCCCACCGTCCACGACGCCCTCACCGCCACCGACCTGCTCGAACACGCCCTGCGCCCGCTCGCCGCCCGGATACCCGGCGACCGCGTGGCACACGCCGTGTCCAGCGGTCTCGCCACGCTGCCGGCGCTCGCCGCCCAGCACTTCGAAGGGGTGCCCTTCCTGCTGACCGAACACGGCATCTACCTCCGCGAGCGCTACCTCGGCTACCGCACCGAGGCCCAGCGCTGGCCCGTCAAGGCCCTGATGCTCGGCTTCTACCGGGAGCTCAACTCCCTGGGCTACCGCAAGGCCGACCTCATCACCCCCTGCAACCAGTACAACCGGCGCTGGGAGGAGCGCGGCGGCGCCCCCGCCGACCGCATCCGCACGGTCTACAACGGCGTCGACCCCGAGGCGTTCCCCTGGGCGGGCCCCGAACCCGAGACACCCACCCTCAGCTGGGTCGGCCGGGTCGATCCCATCAAGGACCTGGAGACCCTGATCCGGGCGTACGCGATCGTCCGCGCCGAACTCCCCGAGACCCGCCTGCGGCTCTTCGGCCCCGTCCCGGCGGGCAACGAGGACTACCGCACCCGCCTGGAGAAGCTCGCCGCCGAACTCGGCGTCGCCGACGGGGTCGCCTTCGAGGGCCGCACCTCCGACGTCGCCGGGGCCTACGCGGCCGGGAACGTCGTGATGCTCTCCTCGATCAGCGAGGGCTTCCCCTTCTCCCTCATCGAGGCCATGTCCTGCGGGCGGGCCACCGTCTCCACCGACGTCGGGGGAGTCCGCGAGGCCGTCGGGGACACCGGCCTGGTCGTCCCGCCCCGCGAACCCGCCGTGATGGCCGCCGCCACCACCGGACTCCTCCGCGACCACGCCCGCCGCGCCGCGCTGGCCCGCGACGCCCGCCAACGCGTGGTGGACCGTTTCACCCTGCACCGCTCCGTCGACGGCTTCCGCCGCATCTACCTCGAACTCGCCGGGCACGGGGCCCCCGAACCGCCCGCAGGCCCGACCGCCGGACCCGCCGACTGGACCACCCGCCTCACCGACCCGTGGCGGGCCGAACTCCTCGGAGGTGCCCGGACATGAGCGGCTCCCTCTGGCTGCGGCCCGGCGCCACGGCGGACACCCTCCCGGTCGTCCCGCGCCAGCGCACGGCCGGCCCGACACCCCCGGCACCGGCCGCCGACCCCCTGGACGAGCTCGCCGGCCGGCTCGACGAGCTGGCCGCCGCGGCCGTCCACCCCGACGAGATAGCGGCCATCCTGGAGTCCGACGGGATGACCGACACCCACATCCGGCTCACCTACGGCCGCGACGACTCCTTCGCCCTCGCCGAGGACCTCTACGCCCGGACCGCCCGCCGCCACCCCGCCCCCGAGGCCCCGCCCGCCGCCCCCTGGCACACCGGGCTCGCCGGCTGCCTGCTGCGTGGCCTCGTCTTCGCCCTCCCCGGGCTCGCCTACGTGCTCGGCGCCCCGCTGCTCGCCACCGGACCCGGCCGGTACGGGCTGCCGCCCGGCACCGTCCCGCTCTTCGCCGGGGCCGTCACCGGCTGGGTGTGGAACCAGGCGCTCTCCCACCGCGCCTACACCTGGCTCGGCCTCGGCGACCGAGGGGCCGCCGCCCGCACCCTGCTCACCGGCGCCCCGGCGGGCGCCCTGGCGGGAGCGGCCGTCGCCGTCGCGGCGGCCGGCCCGGGGGAGACCCCGGCGGCCCTGTTCGGCGCCGGGCAGGCGGTCTACCTGGGCGCCGCGACCGTGCTCCTCGTGCTCGGCCGCGAACGGGCCCTGCTGGGCGCCCTGCTGCCGCTCGCCCTCGCCGTCCCCGCCGTCCCCGCCCTCCACCAGGACCTGCCCGAGGCGGTGCGGACCGTCCCGCTGCTCGGCTCGCTGCTCGCCACCGCCGTCTGCGCGGCGCTGGCCCTGCGGCCCGCGCCCGGCGAGCCCCGCCCGGCCCGGGGCCGCGGCGGCCCGCCGCTCGCCGCCTCCCTCCCGTACGGCCTGTTCGGCCTCGGCAGCGGGCTGCTCGTGCTGTACGCCGGGGCCGACGCGGTCATCGCGCTCACCCTGTCCATGGGCCCCGCCGAGTGGCTGCTGCACCGCTTCCGCCACTGGAGCCTGACCCGGCTGCGGCTGCTGACCACGGCGTACGAGTTCCGGCGCGCCGTCATCGGGATGCTCGCCCGCTGCCTGGGCGCCTACCTCCTGGCGCTGGCCGCCCTCACCGTCACCGCCGCCGCGCTCTGGCCGGGCGCGGCGGCCGTCTCCCCCGGCCGGATCGGCGCGCTGCTCCTGGTGGGCGCGGTGCTCTGGCTGGGGCTGCTGATGCAGGCGTTCGGCGGGGTGTCGGCCGCCGCCGGGGTCTGCCTGCTCGCGGCGGCCGTCCAGACCCTGCTGCCGGGCGCGGGCCCGGCCGCGGTGGGCGGGGCGGCGGCGGCGCTGTGCGTGCTCACCTGTCTCCTGCTGGTCCGTCCGACCTCCCACCGCTTCTAGGGCCGAACCGTGACTCTCCCTTCCAGCACATCCGACACTCCCGGCACGTCCACCCCTACCAGCCCCTCCAGTTCCTCCGGCCCGTCGTGCCACTCCCTTCTGGTGCCCTTCTACGAGCACCCCGCCGACCGCCCCGACGACTGGGCCGCCGTCGTGGCGGCGGCCCCCGCGCTCTACGGGGTCGTCCTCAACCCGGCCAGCGGCGCGGGCCGGGCGCCCGACCCCGCCTTCGCCGAGCTGGCGGGCCGGCTCCGGGCCGCCGGGGTGCGGGTGCTCGGCTACGCGGACACCGACTACGGGCGCCGCCCGCACCCCGAGGTGGTCGCCGACCTGGTGCGGCACCGCGACTGGTACGCGGCGGACGGCGCCTTCCTGGACCAGGTGCCGACCGAACCGGCGGCGCTGGCCCACTACCGGCGCCTCGCCGTGGCCGCGCGGGCGGCCGGGCTGCGCACCCTGGTCCTCAACCACGGCGCCCACCCCGCCCCCGGCTACGAGGCGCTGGCCGACCTCCTGGTGACCTTCGAGGGCCCCTGGGACGCCTATCGTGACCTGGACCTCCCGGTCGCCGACCACTACTGCCACCTGGTGTACGCGGCCCCGGCCGATGTCCGCCCGGCGACCCCCGTGCACTGCGCGGTGCCGGGCACCGGCGCCCACCCCTGGGGCACCCTCCCGCACACCCTGGAGCCCGCCCGATGAGACGCCTCCCGCCGCTGCTGGCCCTGCTGCTCCTGGTGGCCGGCTGCACCGCCCCGCCGGGCCCCGCGCCCGCCCCGGAGCCGACGCCGAAGCCCGTGCCCGGCGAGCGGTGGCGGCCGGCGCCCGGGCTGGCCTGGCAGTGGCAGCTCAGCGGGCGGCTCGACCCGTCCGTGGACGTGCCGGTCTACGACATCGACGGCTTCGACCACCCGGCGGCCACCGTCGCCGACCTGCACCGCCGGGGCCGCAAGGTGATCTGCTACCTCTCCACCGGCGCCTGGGAGGACTTCCGCCCGGACGCCGCGAAGTTCCCGAAGCCGCTCCTGGGCAAGGGCAACGGCTGGCGGGGCGAACGCTGGCTCGACATCCGCCGCACCGACCTGCTGGGCCCGCTGATGGCGGCGCGTCTGGACATGTGCCGGGCCAAGGGCTTCGACGCGGTCGAGCCCGACAACATGGACGGCTACCGCAACGCCACCGGCTTCCCGCTGACCGCCGCCGACCAGCTCCGCTACAACCGCCTGATCGCCCGGCTCGCGCACGAGCGGGGCCTGGCCGTGGGCCTCAAGAACGACCTGGACCAGATCCCCGAGCTGCTCGCCGACTTCGACTTCGCGGTCAACGAGCAGTGCGCCGAGTACGCGGAGTGCGAGCGGCTGGCCCCGTTCGTGAAGGCGGGCAAGGCGGTCTTCCACGTCGAGTACGAGCGGGAGCCCCGGGAGTTCTGCCCCCGCACCCGGGCCCTCGGCCTCAGCTCGATGCGCAAGCGGTACGAGCTGGGGGTGTGGCGCCAGACCTGCTGACCGCGCTTTCGGCCTGCTAGCCGAAGGTCAGCGCCACCAGCGCGGCCGTCGCCGCCGTCTCCTCCACCGCGCCGAACACGTCCCCGGTCACCCCGCCGAAGCGCCGCACACAGCGCCGCAGCAGCAGCGCGGCGGCGGCCAGGCCGGCCAGCGCGGCGAGCGGGAGGCGGAGGGCGTCGGCGGGGGAGAGCAGGGCGCCCGCCGCCGCGCACAGCGCGAGGACCAGCAGCGTCAGCAGGGCGGCGGGGCGGAGCGGGACGGTCGCGGCGACGATCGCGCCGAGCCCCTCGGGCCGGGCGGCCGGGACGCCCCGCCGGGAGGCGTGGGTGAGGGCGAGCCGGGAGACGGCGCCCGCGAGGACGGCCCCGGCGGCGCCGTGCGCCCAGCCCCGGCCGTACAGCTCGTACACGGCGCCGACCTGGGCGAGCAGGGCGAAGAGCAGCACGATCACGCCGAACGGGCCGATGTCGGACTGCTTCATGATGCGCAGCGCGTCCTCGGCGGGCTTGGCGCTGCCGAGGCCGTCGGCGGTGTCGGCGAGCCCGTCCAGGTGCAGCCCGCGGGTCATCAGGGCCGGGACGGCGACGGTGAGGACGGCGGCGAGCAGCGGGCCCGAGCCGAGCAGCAGCAGCGCCCCGCCGGCGCCGGCCGCGCAGAGGCCCACGACGAGGCCCGCGAGCGGGGCGCAGAGCATCCCGGCGCGGGCCGCGTCGCGGTCCCAGCGGGTGATGCGGGCGGGGAGCACCGTGAGGGTGCCGAAGGCGAAACGCAGGCCGTCCATCCGCGGAAGGGTAGTGCCCCGGGGCGGCAAGCTAAATTGATCATTCGGTATGGATGGCCACGAAAGCGGCCAATCGGCGGAGGGGTGGCATGGGTCACTGGTTCTCGCGCAACATCGTCGAACCCGGGAAGCTCCCGCTGTTCCTCGCCCTGACCTCCTTCGTGCTGACCTTCCTGGTCACCCGCGTGGTGACGCGCCTGATCCGGGCCGGCAAGGGCCCCTTCCGCAACGTCTCCTCCGGCGGGCTGCACATCCACCACGTGGTGCCTGGTGTGGTGCTCACCGTCCTCGGCGGCTTCGGCGCCGTCGCCAGCGGCCGCGAGGGGGTGGGCGCGGCGGTCTTCGCGGTGCTGTTCGGGATCGGCGCCGGGCTGGTCCTCGACGAGTTCGCGCTGATCCTGCACCTGGACGACGTGTACTGGTCGGAGGACGGGCGCAAGAGCGTCGAGGTGGTCGTCCTCACCGCCGCCCTGGTGCTGCTGGCCCTGGCCGGCTTCTCGCCGCTCGGGGTGGACGACATGTCGGCGCAGGAGCGCCAGGACCGGGCCTCGTTCCTGCTGACGCTCGCGGTCAACTTCCTCTTCGTACTGGTCACGCTGGTGAAGGGCAAGCTGCGGATGGCGCTGCTCGGCACCCTGGTGCCCTTCGTCGCGGTCGTCGGCGCGGTCCGGCTGGCCCGCCCCGGCTCTTGGTGGGCCCGGCACCTCTACCGCCGCCGCCACCGGGCCAGGGCCCGCTCCCGGATCCGCGCCTACCGGCACGACAAGCGCTGGACCCGGATCCGGCGCCGGGCTCAGGACCTGATCGGCGGCTTCCAGGAGCGGGTCCCGGGGCGGGGCTCCACGCCGCCGCGCTGACCGGGCCGGCGGCGCTCGCGCCACCACTGGACGGCGACGACCAGCAGCACCCCGGCGATCGCCGCGATGTGCTCCTTGCCGGCCAGGTTGTTCTTGATCAGCACCTCGACGACCATCGCCACGACCACCAGCGTCCCGGTCCAGCGGGCCCGGTAGCGCCAGCAGACGTAGACGGCGAGGCCGACCACCGCCGCCGAGGGGCCGGTGTCCACCACCCGCGCGTCGGAGGCGGGCAGCCCCAGCGGGCTGTCCGGGCCGAGCGCGATGCCGAGCCGGGCGTACAGCGTGCCGGCCAGGGTCGCCGCGTACGCGATGAGCAGGGTCCGGCCGCGGCCCAGGCAGATCTCGGCGATGCCGAAGACCAGCAGGATCTGCGCCAGCGCCCCCCACACGGGCAGGTCGAGCGCCGGGACGAAGAGCGAGAGCGGGGTCCGCAGCAGGGCCGGGAGCAGCGGGTCCTCGGCCCGCACCGAGCCGATGTCCTGGACCGCCTGGTAGCCCCAGTCCTGGTTCTGGACGATCTGGAACACGGAGGTCAGGCAGACCGCGGTCAGCGTCATCGGGATGGCCCGCCAGCGCCGGGTCACCAGGGCGGTGCGGACCGTCGCGTACAGCGGCCCCCACTCGCGTATGGCGAAGCCCCGCAGCCTGCCGCGCGCCGTACGCGCCCCTGTCACCGGCGCCCCTCCAGGTGCTTGCGGTGCAGCCACTTGGGCAGTCCGGGGGCCTCCAGGAAGCCCTCGGCGCGGCCGGCGGCGAGGCCGATGCGCAGCAGGTCGGCGCTCTTCTCGAAGAGCATGAATCGGGGCTCCCAGATCGGTCGGTACTTGGCGTTGGCGCGGTACAGCGACTCGATCTGCCACCAGCGGGAGAAGAAGCTGAGCAGCGAACGCCACATGCGCAGCACGGGTCCCGCCCCGAGCTTCGAGCCGCGTTCGAAGACGGATCGGAACATCGCGAAGTTGAGCGAGACCTGAGTGATCCCGATCTCTTTCGCGCGCTGGAGCAACTCGATCACCATGAATTCCATCAGGCCGTTCTCGGAGTCCCGGTCGCGGCGCATCAGGTCGAGGGAGAGGCCCTTCGGCCCCCAGGGCACGAAGGACAGCACCGCCCGCAGCTCGCCCGCCTCGTCGGAGCACTCCAGCATCACGCAGCGCCCGTCGCGCGGGTCGCCGAGCCGGCCGAGCGCCATCGAGAAGCCGCGCTCGGTGGCCCCGTCCCGCCAGTCGTCGGCCTTGCGGAGCAGCTCGTCCATCTCGTCGGCCGGGATGTCCTCGTGGCGCCGGATGCGGACGGTGTAGCCGGCCCGCTTGACCCGGTTGAACGCCTGCCGCACGGTCCGCATGGCCCGCCCGTCCAGGGTGAACTCGTCGGTCTCCACGATCGCCTCGTCGCCCAGCTCCAGGGCGTCCAGGCCGTGCCGGGCGTAGATGGTTCCGGCCTCCTCGCTGGCGCCCATCACGGCCGGGATCCAGCCGTGCTCGCGCGCCTCGGCCAGCCAGGGCTCGATCGCCCCGGGCCACGCCTCCGGGTCGCCGATCGGGTCGCCGGAGGCGAGCGAGACCCCGCCCACCACCCGGTAGGCGATCGCCGCCTTCTCGCTGGGCGACCAGATGACGCTCTTCTCGCGGCGCAGCGCGAAGTAGCCGAGCGAGTCCCGCTCGCCCTGCTTGTCCAGCAGCGCCCGCAGCCGCTCCTCGTCCCCCTCGGTCAGCGGGTCCACGGCCCGCCGGGAGCGGAAGGCGGCGAACAGCACGGCGAAGAGCAGCAGCGTGGACATGACGTTGATCACCACGTCCACCCAGCCCGGGGTGGTGATCGAGGGGTACGCGGAGTCGTCGCTGGCCAGCGTGATCAGCCGCATCACGCCGTACTTCCAGCGGTCCAGGAAGGTGGCGTGCCCGGCGGCGGTGTTGGTGGCCGTGACCAGGAGCGCGGCGAGCAGCGAGGTCACCAGCAGCCCGCCGACCGCCACCCCGGCGGCGAGCAGCGGATTGGAGCGGTCGCCCTTCGCGTAGAACTCCCGGCGGCCCAGCAGCAGGGAGCCGAAGAAGGCGGCGGTCAGCGCCAGCGAGACCCAGTTCTGCGCGTGCTCGCGGATCTCGGGGAGGAACATCACCACGGCGAAGAGCAGCAGGAACAGCCCGCTGAGCACCAGGTTGAGGATCCAGGCGGCGCGCTTGCGGCGGCGCATGGTGATCGCGAGGAAGAGGGTGAAGACGCCGGAGGCGAAGCCCGCCGTGAGCATGTACGGCGTGAAGAGCTCGTCGACGTTGTGCCGGCGCAGGTCCTGGCCGAACGAGACCCAGACCGCGCTCAGCAGGTTGACGAACGTGACGGCCCGCAGGTACCAGACGGCGAACGCGGCGCTGCGCCGTGAGCGGACCGTGGTCCGGGGCGCTTCTTCGGTGGACAAACGGACCTCTCCCATGAAAAGCGATCATATGGGGCATCGCTCTGCATGGCTGAGCGCCGGATACGTCCGTCCGCACGTGGCGGAACGGACGCATCCGGACGCGTCACCCGGCTCAGACCACCTCGTCCACCACCGGAGTGGTCACCTCCGGCAGCTCCGCGGCCAGCGCGGCGGCGGCCCGGACGAGGGGAAGAGCGAGCAGTGCCCCGGTTCCCTCGCCCACAGTGACGCCGTGATCGAGCAAAGGGTTGAGCGACATCCGGTCCAGCGCCTTCGCCTGCGCCGGCTCCCCGCTCACCTGCCCCGCCAGCCACCAGTCCGGCGCCCGGAACGCCGCCCGCTGCGCCACCAGCGCGCAGGCCGCGCCCACCACCCCGTCCAGGATCACCGGCAGCCGCCGCACCGAGGACTGGAGCAGGAAACCGACCGTCGCCGCCAGGTCCGGCCCGCCGACCGCCGCCAGCAGCTCCAGCTGGTCGCCCAGCACGGGCCGCGCCCGGCGCAGCGCGTCCCGCACCGCCGCGCACTTGCGCATCCAGGCCAGGTCGTCGATCCCGGCACCGCCCCGGCCGGTCACCACCGAGGCGTCCGTCCCGCACAGCGCCGCGATCAGCGTCGACGCCGGGGTCGTGCCGCCCACGCTCAGGTCCCCGAGCACCACCAGGTCGGTGCCCGAGTCGGCCTCCTCGTCGGCGATCGCGACGCCGAGCTCCAGGGCCTTGCGGGTCTCCTCCAGGGTCTGCGCGTTCTCCACGTCGATCCGGCCCGTGCCGCGCCGCACCCGGTGCCGGGTCACCTCGGCCGGCAGCAGCTCCGGATCGCAGTCAAGGCCCGCGTCCACCACCCGCACCGGCACGCCCTGCGCCCGCGCCAGCACCGCCACCGGGCTCGACCCGTCCAGCACCGCGCGCACCAGCGCCCGCCCGCCGCCCGCGGCCCGCCCGGAGACGCCCAGCGCGGCCACCCCGTGGTCGCCCGCGAAGAGCAGCACCTTCGGCTGCTCCACCGGGCGGGGCGGCACCGCGCCCTGCGCCGCCGACAGCCACTCGCCCAGCTCGTCCAGCCGCCCGAGCGCCCCGGGGCGCACGCTCAGCCGCTCCCTGCGCTCCTCGGCGTCACGCCGGATCCCCCCGTCGGGGCGCTCGATCAGATCGGAGAAGTCGTCGAGGTTCAAGGTTCGTTCCGCCTAGGGACGTCGATCGTTCGTGGCCATGGTCACAGGACGTTCGAACCCTACCCGGGGCCCCGGACCGGCTACCCCCGCAGCACCAGCGCCTGCCCCGCCACCACCAGCAGCACCTGCTCGCACTCGTCGGCGAAGGCCGCGTTCAGCCGCCCCAGCTCGTCGCGGAAGCGGCGCCCCGAGGCCGTCGCGGGCACCACCCCCGAACCCACCTCGTTCGTCACCGCCACCACCGTGCGCCCGGTCGCCCGCACCGCCGCCACCAGCTCCGCCGTCCGCGCCGCCAGCGCCTCCCGGCCGCCCGCGGCCCACCGCTCGTCGTCCCACGCCCCGACCCGGTCCATGGCGTCCGTCAGCCACAGCGACAGGCAGTCGATCAGCAGCGCCGGGCCCTCCCCGGCCAGCAGCGGCACCAGGTCGGTGGTCTCGGCGGTACGCCAGGAGCCCGGCCGCCGGTCCCGGTGCAGCCCCACCCGCTGCGCCCACTCCGGGTCGCCCTCGCGGGTCCCGCCGGTCGCCACGTACAGCACCTCGGGGAAGGTCTCCAGGCGCCGCTCGGCCTCCACCGACTTCCCCGACCGGGCCCCGCCCGTCACCAGCGTCCGGCGCGGCACGTCCGGCACCGCGTGGTACTCGCCCACGTACAGCGTCGTCCCGTCCGGCACCGCCCGCGCCCCCGCCGCCGCGAGCCGCCGGTCCAGCTCCGGCCCGGCGGGCGTGTCGTGGTCCAGGTGCACGGCGATCACGTCGGTGCTCGGCCCGACCGCCCCGGCCGCCCGCAGCCGGGCCAGCGCGTCGGGGCGGCCCGTCACGTCCGCCAGCACCATGTCGTACGGCGGCCGGTGGTCGTCCGGCAGCCCGGCCGCGGCCCCGCCCGGCGGCAGGTACAGCAGCCGCTCGCCCTCCGCCGAGGTCACCTCGTAACCGGTGCCCGGCGCGTCCATCGGCACCGCCCGCACCCGGTGCCCGCTGATCAGCGTCAGCTCCCGGCCGTCCGGCACCCGGCCCGCGGTCGGCAGCCCGGCGGGCAGCTCCACGGCGGGCCCGTCGTGCGGATGGGTCAGCAGCACCTGCCGCACCCCGACCAGCGAGTGCCCCGACCGGGCCGCGGCCAGCGCGGCCCCCGGCGTCAGGTCGAGCAGCAGCGCCCCGTCCACGAGCAGCGAGGTCGCCGCCCGCGCCCGCTCCCCGCGGGACACCGCGCACACGGCGCAGGGACAGTCGGGTCGGGGGAGTCCGAGGGGCGCGCCGGTGCCGAGCAGAGTGAGTTCCACCCTCAGATCCTCCCGCGTCACCGCGAGCGGTGCGCGCCCGGCTACGCTGCGGGCAGGAAACCGATCATCCGGAGGCTGGCATGGCATGGACGTGGCGGTTCGAGAAGACCGACGGCACCGAGGTGGCACCGGCGGTGACCCCGGAGGAGTTCCCCACCCAGGGCGACGCGGAATCCTGGATCGGTGAGAACTGGCGCGAGCTGCTCGACGGCGGCGCGGACCAGGTGACGCTCTCCGAGGACGGGGCGAAGATCTACGGCCCGATGGCGCTCGACGCCGAAGGCTAGGAAGCGGGGCGGGGCGGCAGCGGGCCGGCCCCGAAAACGCGAAAGGCGGGGTGCGGGCCAGGAGCCCGCACCCCGCGACCCGGGGCGCTCAGCCCCGTACGCCGCAGAGGTGCAGCAGTCCCGCGATGCGCCGGTACGGATCGGCCCGCCCGGCCCGGTCCTCGGCGGCCAGCAGCCGCTCCAGCTCGTCCGCGGCCGGCAGGCCCTCGTCGCCGGGGATGCCGTCGGTGAAGACCCGCACCCCGTACCAGGCGTGCAGCGGCGCCGCGATCCCGGCGAGGGTCGCGGTCAGCGCGTCCAGCCGGTCGGCCCGCACCTTGGTGCCGTTGCGGTCGGTGTAGACGTCCGAGTCGAAGGCGTCGAGCGCGCCCGACCAGTCCCCGGCCAGCCCCGGCCGCATGGCCAGCGCCTCCGCGTTGCGGACCACCAGGGACAGCAGCCCGCCGGGGGCCAGCATCCGGGCGAGCCCCGCCAGCAGCGCGTCGGGCTCGTCGGCGTACATCAGCACGCCGTGGCAGAGGACGACGTCGAAGCTGCCGGGCAGGAAGTGCACCCCGGTCTCGCGCCCCTCGCCCTCGATCAGCCGGACCCGCTCGCGGATCCCGGCCGGCTCGGTCGCCAGCGACTCCCGCGCCGCCTTCAGCAGCTCGGGATCGGCCTCCAGACCGGTCACCGTGTGCCCGGCGCGGGCCAGCCGCAGGGCCTGGGTGCCCTGCCCCATGCCCGCGTCCAGGATGCGCAGCCGCTGCCCCACCGGGTAGCGGCCGGCTATCTGCTCGTCGACCTGCCGGGCGATCAGCTCCTGGCGGACGGTGTCACGCAGTCCGCCGGGAACGACCGGCCAGTGAGCGACGACGGGCAGCCCGGGGGCTTCCGCGCTCAGGGCCGCTCTCCGCGCTTGACCTGCGGCTTCGGCAGCCGAAGTCGGCGCATCTGGAGGGTGCGCATCAGGCCGTACGCGACGGCGCCGCGCCTCGACTCGTTCGGGAAGCGCTCGTTCAGCTGCTTGCGCAGCCGGAAGACGATGCCGATCGAGTCGATCACGATCATCACGATCACACCGGCCCACAGCAGCAGCGAGATCGTCTGGAGCTGCGGCGCCTTGTTGCCGAACAGCGACAGCACGAGGATCACCACGGCCATCGGCAGGAAGAACTCGGCGACCGCGAAGCGCGAGTCGACGAAGTCGCGCACGAAGCGGCGCACCGGACCCTTGTCGCGAGCGGGCAGGTAGCGCTCGTCACCGCTGGCCAGGGCCTCGCGCTGCCGGACCATGTCGGTGCGGCGCGCCTCGCGCTGGCGCTTGGCGGCTTCCTTGCGGTCCAGCGGCGCGGACTGCGCGCGACGGCGCTGCGACTGGGCATCACTCCGCTTCGGGGTCGGGCGGCCCTTGGGGGCCTCGGGGTCGCGGGGCTGCTTGGAGAGGTCCGCCGTCACCTTCTCGGTGGGGGCCTTCTCATCCTTCGAACGGCTACGGAACACAAGGCCAAGGGTACGTGCTGCCGCGCATGGACCCCAGCGTCGGCGGGAACGATCCGCTAACGGACAGCGTCTCCGCCAGGGGACACCGGGGTTCCTCGTACTCCCTGCGCGGGAGGCCGGATGATCGTCAGTCGTCCTTGGGGAGGAGCACATCGGGTCCCGAACAGTGCGGTAATGGAGAGAGGAACCGTACTGTGGTTTCTGTTGGAGAGCTGGAGCCCAGTCCGTCAGAAGGGGGCGCGCGAAGCCCATGAGCGGTGTCATGAAGCGTATGGGGATGATCTTCCGCGCGAAGGCAAACAAGGCCCTCGACCGGGCCGAGGATCCGCGCGAGACCCTCGATTACTCGTACCAGAAGCAGCTGGAGCTGCTTCAGAAGGTGCGCCGCGGCGTCGCGGACGTCGCGACCTCCCGCAAGCGCCTCGAACTGCAGCTCAACCAGCTGCAGGGCCAGTCCGCCAAGCTGGAGGACCAGGGCCGCAAGGCGCTGGCGCTCGGCCGCGAGGACCTGGCGCGCGAGGCGCTGTCCCGGCGCGCCGCGCTGCAGCAGCAGGTCAGCGACCTGGAGGTGCAGCACCAGACGCTGCAGGGCGAGGAGGAGAAGCTCACCCTCGCCGCGCAGCGCCTGCAGGCCAAGGTCGACGCCTTCCGCACCAAGAAGGAGACCATCAAGGCGACCTACACGGCGGCCCAGGCGCAGACCCGGATCGCCGAGTCCTTCTCCGGCATCTCGGAGGAGATGAGCGACGTCGGCCTCGCGATCCAGCGGGCCGAGGACAAGACCGCCCAGCTCCAGGCGCGGGCCGGCGCGATCGACGAGCTGCTCGCCTCGGGCGCGCTCGACGACCAGTCCGGTCTCGGCAAGGACGACATCCAGGCGGAGCTCGACCGGCTGTCCGGCGGCACGGACGTCGAGCTGGAGCTCCAGCGGATGAAGGCGGAGCTGGCCGGCGGCCCGTCGGCGCAGCAGCAGGCCATCGAGGGCGGCGGCGCCGCCGCCCCCCAGGACCGGACGCAGCAGTCCCACCCGCGCTTCGAGAAGTAGGGCGGCACGTCATGATCGTACGGATCATGGGGGAGGGCCAGTGGAAGCTGGCCGACAGCCACTTCGCCGAGCTCAACACGCTCGACGACGAGCTGCTGGAAGAGATGGAGGCGGGGGACGAGGAAGGCTTCCGGCGCACCCTCGGCGGCCTCCTCGACGCGGTGCGGCGGCTCGGCGAGCCGCTCGCCGCGGACGCCCTCGAACCGTCCGAGCTGATCCTCCCGGCGCCTGACGCGAGCCTCGACGAGGTCCGCGCCATGCTCTCCGACGACGGCCTGATCCCGGGCTGAGGGTGTCCGGAAATCCGGGCCGGGACACGCGTTCCGGCCCGGCGGCGCCGTACCGTTTCCTGCTGTGACGACCGACGCCACCCTCTTCGCCCGCGCCCGCGCGAGCCAGCGCACCCACCCCCTGGTCTTCGACGCGGGCCTCGCGCTGCTGGTGCTGGTGGCCATGGTCATCAGCTCCTTCACCGACCCGCACGGCCCCGACGGCCCCACCTTCGGCACCCGCGCGCCCACCACCGAGGGCCTCGTGCTCATGGTGCTGGGCGCCGCCGCGCTCGTGCTGCGCCGCCGCCGGCCCATCCCGGTGCTGGCCGTCACCACCGTCCTCGCCCTGGTCGAACTGGTCGGCGACGCCCGGCCCGCGCCCGTCACCATGAGCGCCGTCGTCGCGCTCTACACCGTCGCCGCCCGCACCGACCGCCCCACCACCTGGCGGCTCGGCCTCGCCACCATGGGCGCGCTCACCGCCTCCGCGATGCTCTTCGGCCGCACCCCCTGGTACGCGCAGGAGAACCTGGGCGTCTTCGCCTGGACCGGGATGGCCGCGGCGGCCGGGGACGCCGTGCGCAGCCGCCGCGCCTTCGTGGACGCCATCCGGGAGCGGGCCGAGCGGGCCGAGCGCACCCGCGAGGAGGAGGCCCGCCGCCGGGTCGCCGAGGAGCGGCTGCGGATCGCCCGCGACCTGCACGACGTCGTCGCCCACCACATCGCCCTGGTCAACGTGCAGGCCGGGGTCGCCGCGCACGTCATGGACAAGCGCCCCGACCAGGCCAAGGAGGCCCTCGGGCACGTCCGCGCCGCCAGCCGCTCCGCCCTCGACGAGCTGCGCGCCACGGTCGGGCTGCTGCGCCAGTCCGGCGACCCGGAGGCCCCCACCGAGCCGGTCGCGGGCCTCGCCGTCCTCGACGACCTGCTGGCCACCTTCCGCAACGCCGGGCTGCCCGTGGAGCTGGCCCGCACCGGCGCCGCCACCGCCCTGCCCGCCGCCGTCGACCTCGCCGCGTACCGGATCGTCCAGGAGGCGCTCACCAACGTGCGCAAGCACGCCGGGCCCGAGGCCCGCGCCGAGGTCAGCGTCGTCCGGGTCGGCCGCACGGTGGAGGTCACCGTCCTGGACGACGGCCCGCCGCAGCCCCCCGCCGACCCGGCCGGCCGGGTCGGGCACGGGCTGCTCGGGATGCGGGAGCGGGTGACCGCGCTCGGCGGCACACTCACCGCCGAGCCCCGCTACGGGGGCGGCTTCCGGGTCCAGGCGATACTTCCGGTGAACGCCGACAGCGGGGAGGAAGCGTGACCATCCGGGTACTGCTCGCCGACGACCAGGCACTGCTGCGCAGCGCCTTCCGGGTGCTGGTGGACTCCGAGCCGGACATGGAGGTGGTCGCCGAGGCCGCCGACGGGGCCGCCGCGGTCGCGCTGGCCCGCTCCGAGCGCGCCGACGTGGTCCTGATGGACATCCGGATGCCGGGCACCGACGGGCTGACCGCCACCCGCATGATCACCGCGGACCCGGAGCTGTCCGCCGTACGGATCGTCATGCTCACCACCTTCGAGGTCGACGAGTACGTGGTGCGCTCGCTGCGCGCCGGGGCCTCCGGCTTCCTCGGCAAGGGCGCCGAACCGGAGGAGCTGCTGGGCGCCATCCGGATCGCGGCGGCCGGCGACGCCCTGCTGTCCCCGGCGGCGACCAAGGGCCTGATCGCCCGCTTCCTCGCGCAGGGCGGCGGCGCGGAGCCGGAGGACGCCCCGGGCCCCGGCCGCTCCGCCCGGCTGGCGGCGCTGACCGCCCGCGAGCGCGAGGTGCTGGTCCTCGTCGCGGGCGGCCACTCCAACGACGAGATCGCCGAGCGGCTCGACGTCAGCCCGCTCACCGTCAAGACCCATGTGAACCGGACCATGGCCAAGCTCGGCGCCCGCGACCGCGCCCAACTGGTCGTCACCGCGTACGAATCGGGCCTCGTACGTCCACGGGTGGAGTGAGAGCGGGCCCCGGCGTACTCCAGACGCGGTATGCGCGGGATAAGGAATTGGGCCCGGGGGGCGAGGATCCGGCCCGCCCCATGGCTGATCGTGTATCCGGGCACCCCTGGCGGTGCCCGGACGGCGCTCCCCGGGGGTGGCCGGCCGCCTGCCGAGTACGCCACGGAAGTGAGACCGCATGTCCTGGCTGTCCAGATTCAGCCTCAAGCAACGGGCCCTGATCGGCCTGATGTCCCTCGTCGCCCTGCTCTTCGGGGCGATAGCGATCCCGCAGCTCAAGCAGCAGCTGTTCCCGTCGATCGAGTTCCCGATGGTCTCGGTCATCGCCCCCTACCAGGGCGCCTCTCCCGACGTGGTCGAGAAGCAGGTCGTCGAGCCGATCGAGAACTCCCTGAAGGCCGTCGACGGCATCAAGGGCGTCACCTCGACCGCCTCCGAGGGCAGCGCGGTCATCATGGCCAGCTTCGACTACGGCGACGAGTCGACCAAGCAGCTCGTCGCCGACGTCCAGCAGGCCGTCAACCGGGTCCGCTCCCAGCTCCCCGACGCGGTGGACCCGCAGGTCATCGCGGGCTCCACCGACGACATGCCGACCGTGGTCCTCGCCGTCTCCTCGGACAAGGACCCGCAGGCGCTCGCCGACCAGCTGGAGCGGACCGTCGTGCCCGCCCTGGAGGGCATCGACGGCGTCGGCCAGGTCACCGTCTCGGGCGTCCAGGACCTCCAGGTCTCCATCACCCCCGACCCGGCGAAGCTGGCCAAGGCGGGCCTGAACACCATGAAGCTGGCCGAGGCGGTCCGCAACGGCGGCGCCACCCTCCCGGCCGGCGCCTTCTCCGAGGACGGCAAGAGCCGCACCGTCCAGGTCGGCGGCGGCTTCACCTCGCTCCAGCAGCTCCAGGACCTGCGGATCAAGCCCGAGCGGGGCGGCGCGGTCCGCCTCGGCGACGTGGCCACCGTCAAGCAGGAGGAGTCCCCGCGGGTCTCCCTCACCCGCACCAACGGCAAGCCCAGCCTCGCCGTCTACGCCACGATGGACCAGGACGGCAGCGCCGTCGGCATCTCGGACGCGGTCAAGGACAAGCTGCCGAAGCTGCGCCAGGACCTCGGCTCCGGCGCCGAGCTGACCGTCGTCTCCGACCAGGGCCCGGCCGTCGCCAAGTCCATCTCCGGCCTCACCACCGAGGGGATGCTCGGCCTGGTCATGGCCGTCCTGGTGATCCTGGTCTTCCTGACCTCGATCCGCTCCACCCTGGTCACCGCGGTCTCCATCCCGCTCTCGGTCGTCCTCGCGCTCATCGTGCTGTGGACCCGCGACCTCTCCCTGAACATGCTCACCCTCGGCGCGCTCACCATCGCCATCGGCCGGGTCGTCGACGACTCGATCGTGGTCCTGGAGAACATCAAGCGGCACCTCGGGTACGGCGAGGAGCGCGAGACCGCGATCCTCACCGCGGTCCGCGAGGTGGCCGGCGCCGTCACCTCCTCCACCCTCACCACCGTCGCCGTCTTCCTGCCGATCGGCCTGACCGGCGGCATGATCGGCCAGCTCTTCGGCTCCTTCTCGCTGACCGTCACCGCGGCCCTGCTGGCCTCGCTGCTGGTCTCGCTGACGGTCGTCCCGGTCCTCTCGTACTGGTTCCTGCGCGCCCCCAAGGGCACCTCCGAGGACCAGGAGGAGGCCCGCCGCCTCGCCGAGGAGAAGGAGAACAGGAGCCGGCTCCAGCGCCTGTACGTGCCGGTGCTGCGGTTCGCCACCCGGCGCCGCCTCACCAGCGTGGGCATCGCCGTGGCGGTCCTCGTGGTCACCTTCGGCATGACCCCGCTGCTGAAGACCAACTTCTTCGACCAGGGCGAGCAGGAGGTCCTGACGGTCCGCCAGGAGCTGGCGCCCGGCACCAGCCTGGCCGCGGCCGACGAGGCCGCCAAGAAGGTCGAGAAGATCCTCGGGGACACCGAGGGCGTCAAGGACTACCAGGTCACCGTCGGCTCCTCCGGCTTCATGGCGGCCTTCGGCGGCGGCACCGGCGCCAACCAGGCCACCTACCAGGTCGCCCTCGTGGACTCCGCCTCGTACGGCAAGGTCCACGACAGCGTGGAGGCCGCGCTCGCGAAGCTGGACGGCATCGGCGACACCACCATCTCGGCCGGCGCCGCCTTCGGCAGCCAGGACCTGAGCGTCGTGGTCAAGGCCGCCGACCCGGCGGTCCTCAAGGCCGCCGCCGACCAGGTGAAGACCGCGGTCGGGGAGCTCAAGGACGTCACCGACGTGCAGAGCGACCTCTCGCAGTCCGTCCCCCGGATCTCCGTCCGGCCCAACGCCAAGGCCGCCGACTTCGGCTTCGACGCGACCACCCTCGGCATGATCGTCGGCCAGGCGGTGCACGGCACCCCGTCCGGCAAGGCGATCCTCGACGACACCGAGCGGGACGTCCTCATCACCTCGGCCAAGCCGGCCACCACCCTCGCCGAGCTGAAGGCGCTGCCCCTCGGCCCGGTGAAGCTCGGTGACGTCGCCACGGTCGAGCTGGTCCCGGGCCCGGTCTCCAAGACCCGGATCGACGGTGCCCGCGCGGCCACCGTCACCGCCACCCCGGTCGGCGACAACACCGGCGCGGTCAGCGCCGCGCTCCAGTCCAAGCTCGACGGGCTGAAGCTGCCGGCCGGCGCGACCGCCACCATCGGCGGCGTCTCCGAGGACCAGTCCGACGCCTTCGTCAACCTGTTCCTGGCGATGCTCGCCGCCGTCGCGATCGTCTTCATGCTGCTGGTCGCGACCTTCCGCTCGCTGATCCAGCCGCTGATCCTGCTGGTCTCCATCCCGTTCGCGGCGACCGGCGCGCTCGGCCTGCTGGTGCTCACCGGCACCGCGATGGGCGTCCCCGCGCTCATCGGCATGCTGATGCTCATCGGCATCGTGGTGACCAACGCGATCGTCCTGATCGACCTGATCAACCAGTACCGGGCCCAGGGCCTCGGCGTCGTCGAGGCGGTCGTCGAGGGCGGCCGGCACCGGCTGCGCCCGATCCTGATGACCGCCCTGGCGACGATCTTCGCCCTGCTCCCGATGGCCCTCGGCATCACCGGCCAGGGCGGCTTCATCGCCCAGCCGCTGGCCGTGGTCGTCATCGGCGGCCTGATCAGCTCGACGCTGCTCACCCTGCTGCTGGTGCCGACGCTCTACGCGATGGTGGAGCTCCGCAAGGAGCGCCGCGCGGCGAAGAAGGCGGCGAAGAAGGCGAAGAAGCGCGAGGAGGACGACGCGACGGCCAACGCCGAGCAGCCCGACGTCGGCCCGGCGGACGCGACGCTGATGGACGCGCTGGACCTCTGATCCGGCCCGTCACGCCCGTCACGCACGGAAAGGGGCGCCCCGCGATCACGCGGGGCGCCCCTCTGCTTCGCCGATGGGGAATCGTTACGGCAGAGCCAGCATCCGCTCCAGCGCCAGCTTGGCGAACGCCTCGGTCTCCCGGTCGACCCGGATCTGGTTGACCAGCTTGCCCTCGGCCAGCGACTCCAGGGTCCACACCAGGTGCGGCAGGTCGATGCGGTTCATGGTCGAGCAGAAGCAGACCGTCTTGTCGAGGAAGACGATCTCCTTGTCCTCGGCGGCGAACCGGTTCGCCAGCCGCCGGACCAGGTTCAGCTCGGTGCCGATCGCCCACTTGGAGCCGGCCGGGGCCGCCTCCAGGGCCTTGATGATGTACTCGGTCGAGCCCACGTAGTCCGCGGCGGCGACGACCTCGTGGCGGCACTCCGGGTGGACCAGCACGTTGACGCCGGGGATCCGGGCGCGGACGTCCTCGACCGACTCCAGCGAGAAGCGCCCGTGCACCGAGCAGTGCCCGCGCCACAGGATCATCTTCGCGTTCCGCAGCTCCTCGGCGGTCAGGCCGCCGTTGGGCTTGTGCGGGTTGTAGAGCACACAGTCGTCCAGGGACATGCCCATGTCGCGGACGGCGGTGTTGCGGCCCAGGTGCTGGTCCGGCAGGAAGAGGACCTTCTCGCCCTGCGCGAAGGCCCAGTCCAGGGCCTTCTTCGCGTTGGAGGAGGTGCAGATGGTGCCGCCGTGCTTGCCGGTGAACGCCTTGATGTCGGCGGAGGAGTTCATGTACGAGACGGGCACGACCTGCTCGGCTATGCCCGCCTCGGTCAGCACGTCCCAGCACTCCGCGACCTGCTCGGCGGTGGCCATGTCGGCCATCGAGCAGCCGGCGGCCAGGTCCGGGAGCACGACCTTCTGCTCGTCCGAGGTCAGGATGTCGGCCGACTCGGCCATGAAGTGCACACCGCAGAAGACGATGTACTCGGCCTCCGGCCGGGCGGCGGCGTCGCGGGCCAGCTTGAAGGAGTCACCGGTGACGTCGGCGAACTGGATGACCTCGTCGCGCTGGTAGTGGTGCCCGAGGACGAAGACCTTGTCCCCGAGCTTCTCCTTGGCGGCGCGGGCACGCTCCACCAGGTCCGGGTCGGAGGGCGACGGCAGGTCGCCGGGGCACTCCACGCCGCGCTCGCTCTTCGGGTCGGCCTCGCGGCCGAGGAGCAGCAGGGCGAGCGGCGTCGGCTGGACGTCCAGGGGCTGGGCGGTGGTCACGTCACGCACCCTTTCTACTTCTGCGTTGAGCCCCCGAGGTCCGCCTCGGAGGGTCTTTTCGTCTAAATGACGCTATCTATCATAACCGGTTCACGTCACTTTGACGATGGCCATAGTGTCGATGTGACGAATTCGCCGCGCCCCGCCTTCCCCACCAGGTGTGCGAGCATGAAAGGGAAAGACGCGCCTCGGCCCGGAATGAATCCGCGGCCCCGCCGGTTGCAACCGTCGGCAAGCAGTCTCCGTACCCACCCGGGAGAGAAGCAGATGTCCGTATCGGACGAGAAGACCACTGTCAGCGACGGCATCCTCCTGTCCGACGCCGCCGCAGGGAAGGTCAGGGCCCTCCTCGACCAGGAAGGCCGCGACGACCTCGCGCTGCGCGTCGCCGTTCAGCCCGGCGGCTGCTCCGGCCTGCGTTACCAGCTCTTCTTCGACGAGCGCTCGCTCGACGGCGACGTCGTGAAGGACTTCGACGGCGTCAAGGTCGTCACCGACCGCATGAGCGCCCCCTACCTCGGCGGCGCCTCCATCGACTTCGTCGACACCATCGAGAAGCAGGGCTTCACGATCGACAACCCCAACGCCACGGGCTCCTGCGCCTGCGGCGACAGCTTCAGCTAAGCCCGGCGGGCCGCTGAGCCACCGCGTACGAGAGGGCGGCACCCGCACCGGGTGCCGCCCTCCCGCGTTCCCGCTCAGCCCCGGGGCACCGGCTGCCCGCTCGCCGCGTCCACCACCGGACGCCCGCCCAGCGGCTGCTCCAGGGCCACCGAGCGCGTGATCTCCACCGCCACCGCGATGCACACCCGGTCCGGGTCCGTCGCCCGCTCCGCGATCCGCACCAGGACCCGCTCCGGCGTCTCCTCCGCCGTCACCGTGTACGTGCTGCACACCCCGCCCGAGAAGTTCACCGTCAGCTTCCGCGCCGTCGGGTCCGCCGTGAACGAGGTGACCAGCCGGGCCGGCGCCGTCCCCGTGCCGGGCCCGGGGGAGGGCTTCGCCGACGGCGCCAGATAGCGCGCGTCCACCGCCGTCCGCACCACCGTGAACGGGGCCGAGCCCGCCGCCCCCCGCGCCTCGAACAGCCACGCCGGCACCAGCACCTGCGCCCCGTCCACGTACTGCGCCGCCAGCCCGAACCGCGCCCCGGTCACCGTCACCACCGTCGGCTCCGCCGGGCCCGCCGAGGTCCGGCACGGAGCCGCAGGACGCTCGCCCTGCGGCTCCGCCGCCCCCGACCGGGGCTCCGCCGCGCCCGCCGGGGGATCGGTCGCGCAGCCGCCGATCCCGACCGGTCCGGTCCCCTTCGCGGCCTCGTTCAGCTCGTCCAGCGCCTGCCGCGCCCCGATCACCGGATACGCGTCACCCGCCGCCGGCTCCCGCAGCCGCCCGCTCCCGGCCACCAGCGCACCGTCCGGACCCACGTGCACCCCGGTCGACCAGCCGTACGTCGGCAGGCCGCCCACCACCGGGTCCGCGTTGACCACCCGCACCGAGCCGTTCATCAGCTGCCGCGCGTCCAGCTTGGCGCCGTCCTGGCCGGCCGCCTTGAGCACCGGTGCCGCCGCCGCCTTCGCCGCCGCCTCGCTCACCGGGCTGCCACCCCGCGGGGCCACGGCCTCCCCGGGCGGCGGACACGCCTTGCCCTTCAGGCAGGTGTCGCCCACCGGGCCGCCCTGGGACCAGCTGTACGTCCAGCTCCCGGGCGCCAGCGCCGACACGTCCAGCCGGGGCCCGGACTCGTCCCGGTCCGGGGCCAGCCGCCACACCTCGCCCACCAGGCGCGGGGTGCCCGCGAGGCCTAGTGCCTTCGCGAGCCGGGTCACCTCCGCCGCCGTGATCCGCCCCTCGGGCCGGTACACCGCCGCCTCCGCGGGCCCCCGGGGCAGGGCGCCCGCGGCCCGGTAGACCGTCCCGCCCGCGCCGCCGCCCGGGTCCGGCTCGCCCGGCGCGATCCCGGGGCCGCCGTCGGAGCCCTGGTCCAGCCTCAGCACCGGCGGGGCGCCGGGCGCCACCGCCTTCGCGTCGCCGCCGGACCCGCCGGCGGCCGTGGCCGCGTAGTAGACGCCCCCGCCGCCGGCCAGCAGCACCCCCGCCGCCACCGAGGCGACGAGGAGCGGGCCGCGCTTGCGGGACCGGTTCTCCGTACTGCTCACCGCACGCTCCTTCTGACAGATTCACCGGCAGATTCACTGACGGCGTCATCCGTGTCGTCCCAGGGAAGGACACCCCTGGGACGGGAGCGGCGGGCGAACGGTTCCGTCAGCCCCCGTACTCGGCGGTCGCGGCGATCAGCCGGGCCGAGGCGGCCGGCACCTCGACGCCGTGGATGAGCGCGGGGGAGACCGGCGCGGCCTGCGGCACGGCCGGGGCCGCCCAGTGCGGGGCCATCCGCGCACCGTCCCCGCACAGCTGCGCGAGGCTGAACTCGGACTCCTGGGGCTCACGAGGAGCGGGGTACTGGGTCATGGCCGCACCGTACGCAGGCCACCACTTCGGAGAAAAGACCTACTCTGGGGTAGTTTCCGCTGTTCGGCAACGCCCCGCGCACCCGGTAGCGTGAACTGTCATCGCCGTCCTTACCGCAGGAGCGTCCAGCCGTGCGTATCGCAGTCTCCGGCTCCATCGCCACCGATCACCTCATGACCTTCCCGGGCCGGTTCGCCGACCAGCTCGTGGCGGACCAGCTCCACACGGTCTCCCTGTCCTTCCTCGTCGACAACCTCGACATCCGGCGCGGCGGCGTCGGCCCCAACATCTGCTTCGGCATGGGCCAGCTCGGCGGCAGCCCGATCCTGGTCGGCGCGGCGGGCTACGACTTCGACGAGTACCGCGCCTGGCTCGACCGCCACGGCGTCGACACCGGCTCGGTGCGCATCTCCGAGGTCCTGCACACCGCCCGGTTCGTCTGCACCACGGACAGCGACCACAACCAGATCGGCTCCTTCTACACCGGCGCCATGAGCGAGGCGCGCCTGATCGAGCTGAAGGCCGTCGCCGACCGCGTCGGCGGCCTCGACCTGGTCCTGATCGGCGCCGACGACCCCGAGGCGATGCTGCGCCACACCGAGGAGTGCCGCGACCGCGGGATCCCCTTCGCGGCCGACTTCTCGCAGCAGATCGCCCGCATGGACGGCGAGGAGATCCGCACCCTCCTCGACGGGGCCACCTACCTCTTCTCCAACGAGTACGAGAAGGGCCTCATCGAGTCCAAGACCGGCTGGACCGAGCAGGAGATCCTGGAGCGCGTCGGCCACCGGGTCACCACCCTCGGCTCCCGCGGCGTGCGCATCGAGCGCGTCGGCGAGCCGGTCATCGAGGTCGGCTGCCCGGAGGAGGACGCCAAGGTCGACCCGACCGGCGTCGGCGACGCCTTCCGCGCCGGCTTCCTCACCGGTCTGGGCTGGGGCGTCGGCCTGGAGCGCGCCGCCCAGGTCGGCTGCATGCTCGCCACCCTGGTGATCGAGACCCTGGGCACCCAGGAGTACACCCTGCGCCGCGCCAACTTCATGGACCGCTTCACCAAGGCGTACGGCGACGAGGCCGCCGCCGAGGTCCAGGCGCACCTCGCCTGACCCCTGCCCCACCGGGCCCCACCAGGCCCCCCCCGGAGCCCCGGCCCGCCGCCCGTACGGCGCGGACCGGGGCTCCGGCGTCTCCCGGCCGGTCAGCCCGTCAGCCCGTCAGCCCGTCAGTTCCTCAGCCCGTCAGTCCCTCAGTCCGTCAGGACAGCCGCCGCACCACGTACGCCGTGCCGCCCTTCGGCGAGGGCTCCTCGCCCACGTATTCCTGCCCGCGCATCTCGCACCAGGCCGGGATGTCGAGCCGCGCCGCCTCGTCGTCCGACAGGACCGTCACCGTGCCGCCCACCGGCACCGAGCCGAAGACCTTCGCCAGCTCGATCACCGGGATCGGGCAGCGCCTGCCGAGCGCGTCCACCAGCAGCGTGCCGGGCGCGGGCGCGACGGCCGCCGCCGGGGGGCCAAAGGCCCCGGACCGGTCCCGCAGCGCGGCGACCGCGCCCGGCAGCACCGCGAGGAAACGGTCCACCTCCTCCGCGGAGGTGCCCGCGGGCAGCGACACCCGTACGTTCCCCTCGCTCAGCACCCCCATGGCGCGCAGCACGTGGCTGGGCGTCAGCGTCGAGCTCGTACACGACGAACCGGACGAAACGGAGAAACCCTCCCGGTCCAGCTCGTGCAGCAGCGCCTCCCCGTCGACATAGAGACAGGAGAAGGTCACCAGGTGCGGCAGCCGCCGCACCGGATCGCCCACCACCTCCACGCCCGGCACCAGCTCCGGCACCCGCGCCCGGATCCGGTCCACCAGCCCCCGCAGCCGCGCCGCCTCGGCCGCCGCCTCCGCCCGCACCGCGCGCAGCGAGGCCGCCGCCGCCACGATCGCCGGCAGGTTCTCGAAGCCCGGCGCCCGCCCCGACTCCCGCTCGTCCGCCGGGCCCTGCGGGGCGAACCGGACCCCCTTGCGCACCGCGAGCAGTCCGACCCCGGCCGGGCCGCCCCACTTGTGCGCGCTCGCCGCCAGCAGCGACCAGCCCTCCGGGACCGGGGCCCAGCCCAGCGACTGCGCCGCGTCCACCAGCAGCGGCACCCCGGCCGCCCGGCAGGCCGCCGCGACCTCGGCCACCGGCTGCTCGGTGCCCACCTCGTGGTTGGCCGACTGGAGACACGCCAGGGCGGTACGGGCGTCCAGCGCCGCCGCGAAGACCTCCGGGTCCACCGCGCCCGAGCGCCCCACCGGGACCTCGGCCACCGAGCCGCCGGCCGCCGCGTGGGCCTCCCCGGCGTGCAGCACGCAGGAGTGCTCGACCGCCGACACCACCAGCCGGTCGCCGACCCGCCGGCGCCCGGCGAGCGCCCCGGAGACCCCCGCGTGAACAGCGCGCGTCCCCGAAGGAGTGAACACGAGCTCGTCCGGGCGGCAGCCCACGGCCTCCGCGGCGGCCTCCCGGGCCGCGTCCAGCAGCATCCGGGCCCGCCGCCCCTCCCGGTGCAGCCGGGCCGGGTCGGCCCAGCCCTCGTCCAGGGAGGCGAGCAGCGCCTGGCGGGCGACGGGGTGCAGCGGGGCGGCGGACGCGGTGTCGAAGTAGGGCATCCGCCCACGCTAACCCCGCCGTCCGGCCGCCGTCCGCCACGGCCGGGGCAACCGGGTTAGCCCCCGTCAGATGTACCGTCCACAGGGCCGATCGGCCCTGCGGAACCCGCCTCCGGAACCCCGGACTCCACCCCTTCGGGGACTCGGACGGCGCGTTGGGCACCCTCCCCGCGCGACCCCAAATAGCGTCCAGTAGGGTTTGGTCCGCATAAACATCCAAACCCCTGCCCGCGGCCGGGGCGGCGACCGACCAGCGAGACGGACGGCCGTGGCCGACCAACGCGGGCCGAGACTCTCGGGAAGGCGCTACGTGAGTCCCAACGGCTCCGACCTCCCCCGCAGCCCGAAAGGCGCGGGCGGTACCCCCGCGTCGCGGCGCCCGATGCGGCGGAAGCTGCCGCAGGTGCTGACTGCGGGCCTGATCCTGGCGACAGCCACCGGCTGCTCGTACAACTGGGAAGACTTCCCCCGCCTTGGCATGCCCACTCCGGTGACGGAGGAGGCCCCTCGGATCCTCTCCCTCTGGCAGGGTTCGTGGGCGGCAGCGCTCATCACGGGCGTGCTGGTGTGGGGCCTGATCCTGTGGGCCACCATCTTCCACCGGCGCAGCCGCACCAAGGTGGAGGTACCTCCGCAGACCCGGTACAACATGCCCATCGAGGCGCTGTACACGGTCACCCCGCTCATCATCGTCTCGGTGCTCTTCTACTTCACCGCGCGCGACGAGTCGAAGCTCCTCGAGCTCTCCCCGAAGCCGGCCCACACCGTGAACGTGGTCGGTTACCAGTGGAGCTGGGGCTTCAACTACGTCGAGGACGTGCCCGGTGTGAAGGGCGACGCCAAGACGGACAAGAACCTCGCGGCCATTCCGGACAAGTACAAGGAAGCGTTCCCCGCGAACGCGGGCGGCGTCTACGACGCCGGCATCCCCGGTACCCGGAACCCGCAGACCGGCAACCCGGGCCCGACCCTGTGGCTGCCCAAGGGCGAGAAGGTCCGGTTCGTCCTGACCTCCCGTGACGTCATCCACTCCTTCTGGGTGGTCCCCTTCCTCATGAAGCAGGACGTCATCCCGGGTCACACCAACGCCTTCGAGGTCACTCCGACCCAGGAGGGCACGTTCCTCGGCAAGTGCGCCGAGCTGTGCGGTGTCGACCACTCCCGGATGCTCTTCAACGTCAAGGTGGTCTCTCCGGAGCGCTACCAGCAGCACCTGAAGGAGCTGGCGGAGAAGGGGCAGACCGGCTACATCCCGTCCGGCATTGAGCAGACGGACCCGGCTCGGAATGCGGAGACGAACAAGCTGTGAGCATTCTCAACGAACCCCACGGGGCAGCGGCTGAGGACTCGTACGAGAACGAGCTCCCGGTCCGCCGCAAGCAGCCCGGCAATGTCGTGGTGAAGTGGCTTACCACCACCGACCACAAGACGATCGGCACCATGTACCTGGTGACGTCGTTCGTGTTCTTCATCATCGGCGGTCTGATGGCGCTCTTCATGCGCGCCGAGCTTGCCCGTCCGGGCACGCAGATCATGTCGAACGAGCAGTTCAACCAGGCGTTCACCATGCATGGCACGATCATGCTGCTGATGTTCGCCACCCCGCTCTTCGCGGGCTTCGCGAACTGGATCATGCCGCTGCAGATCGGCGCGCCCGACGTGGCGTTCCCGCGGCTGAACATGTTCGCGTACTGGCTGTACCTCTTCGGCTCGATCATCGCCGTGGCCGGCTTCCTCACCCCGCAGGGTGCGGCGGACTTCGGCTGGTTCGCCTACTCCCCGCTGTCGGACGCCGTCCGCTCGCCGGGTGTCGGCGCCGACATGTGGATCATGGGTCTGGCCTTCTCCGGCTTCGGCACGATCCTCGGCTCGGTCAACTTCATCACCACGATCATCTGCATGCGCGCTCCGGGCATGACGATGTTCCGTATGCCGATCTTCACCTGGAACGTGCTGCTGACCGGTGTCCTGGTCCTGCTCGCCTTCCCGGTGCTGGCGGCGGCGCTGTTCGCCCTGGAGGCGGACCGCAAGTTCGGTGCCCACGTCTTCGACGCGGCCAACGGCGGAGCGCTGCTCTGGCAACACCTCTTCTGGTTCTTCGGACACCCAGAGGTGTACATCATCGCCTTGCCCTTCTTCGGCATCATCTCCGAGGTCATCCCGGTCTTCAGCCGCAAGCCGATGTTCGGCTACATCGGTCTGGTGGCCGCGACCATCGCGATCGCCGGTCTCTCCGTGACCGTGTGGGCCCACCACATGTACGTCACCGGAGGCGTGCTCCTCCCGTTCTTCTCCTTCATGACGTTCCTCATCGCCGTACCGACCGGCGTGAAGTTCTTCAACTGGATCGGAACGATGTGGAAGGGCTCACTGTCCTTCGAGACCCCGATGCTCTGGGCCGTCGGCTTCCTGATCACCTTCACCTTCGGTGGTCTGACCGGCGTCATCCTGGCCTCGCCCCCGATGGACTTCCACGTCTCCGACTCGTACTTCGTCGTCGCGCACTTCCACTACGTCATCTTCGGCACCGTGGTCTTCGCGATGTTCTCCGGCTTCCACTTCTGGTGGCCGAAGTTCACCGGCAAGATGCTCGACGAGCGGCTCGGCAAGATGACCTTCTGGACGCTGTTCGTGGGCTTCCACGGCACCTTCCTGGTCCAGCACTGGCTGGGCGCCGAGGGCATGCCGCGTCGTTACGCGGACTACCTGGACGCCGACGGGTTCACGGCCCTGAACACGATCTCGACGATCTCGTCCTTCCTGCTCGGCCTGTCGATGCTGCCGTTCTTCTACAACGTGTGGAAGACCGCCAAGTACGGCAAGAAGGTCGAGGTCGACGACCCGTGGGGCTACGGCCGTTCGCTCGAATGGGCGACGTCCTGCCCGCCGCCGCGGCACAACTTCCTCACCCTGCCGCGGATCCGTTCCGAATCCCCGGCGTTCGACCTGCACCACCCTGAGATCTCCGCTCTCGACCAGCTCGAGAACAAGGGTCACGAGGTGGCGGCGCTCACCGGCGGCAAGGAGACCGGCAAGTGAAGATCCAGGGCAAGATGTTCATCTGGCTGAGCGTCTTCGTCCTCGCCATGGCGATCCTCTATGGCGTGTGGTCGAAGGAGCCGGTCGGCACGACGGCGCTGTTCCTGACGTTCGGCCTCTGCGCCATGATCGGCTACTACCTGGCCTTCACGGCCAAGCGGGTCGACGCCATGGCGCAGGACGACAAGGAGGCCGACGTCGCGGACGAGGCCGGCGAGGTGGGCTTCTTCGCCCCCCACAGCTGGCAGCCGCTCGCGCTGGCCATCGGCGGCGCGCTCGCCTTCCTGTCCATCGCGATGGGCTGGTGGCTGCTGTACTTCTCCGCCCCGGTGATCCTGGTCGGCATCTTCGGCTGGGTCTTCGAGTTCTACCGCGGTGAGAACCAGAACCAGTAGCGCCCGCGGTACCCGGTAACACCCCGAGGGGCCCGGTCACTTCGTCCGACGAAGTGACCGGGCCCCTCGTTTGCCATGCTCGGCGCGCCGGGGCGGGAAAACGTTCTTACCGTGAGGTCATGAACGACACGCCGCGCATTCGGACTGTTCTGAGCTGCACCCTGCTGGCCCTCACCGTCACCGCGGGCGCCACCGCGTGCGCCGGCTCGGGCGCCCATCCGCTGTCGGCGAAGCCCTACGACGCGGCGGACGAGATCGCGACCAACACCCCCGCCGGGGGCAAGAAGGCCGACCCCGAGAAGCCGCTGGAGATCACCGCCAAGGACGACGAGGGCCGGATCACCGACGTGACCGCCCTGGACGACTCCGGCCACCACCTGGCCGGCGAGCTCACCGCGGACGGGCGCAGATGGCGCTCCACGGCCGCGCTGGCGGCCGGCGCCCGCTACACGGTCCAGGTGGCCACCGAGGACGGCGACGGCGCTCCTGGGGCCCGTACGTTCACTTTCGAGACGGCTCCGGCCAAACGGGCCCTGACCGTCGAATTCGGGCCGGAGGCGGGCACCTACGGCGTCGGGCAGCCGATCACCGCCGATCTCAGCGTCCCGGTCAAGGACAAGGCGGCCCGCGCGGTCGTCGAACGGGCCCTCAAGGTCCGCTCCACGCCCTCCGTGGACGGCTCCTGGTACTGGGTGGACGACAAGAAGCTGCACTTCCGCCCCAAGGAGTACTGGCCCACCGGCGCCGTGGTCACCGCCACCGGCAACCTGGACGGGCTCAAGGTCGGCGACAAGCTCTACGGCGGCGCCTCCAAGCCGCTGAAGCTCACCATCGGCGACCGGATCGAGGCGGTCGCGGACGCCGACTCGCACTACATGACGGTGCGGCGCAACGGAGAAGTGATCAACACCATTCCGGTGACCACCGGAAAACCGGGCTACTCCACCCGAAACGGGATCAAAGTGGTGCTCGGTAAGGAGTACTACGTCCGGATGCGGGGGACCAGCATCGGCATCTCGGAGGGCAGCTCCGACTCGTACGACCTGCCGGTCTACTACGCGACCCGGGTCACCTGGAGCGGCGAGTACGTGCACGCCGCCCCGTGGTCCGTGGGCTCCCAGGGTGTCGAGAACGTCAGCCACGGCTGCGTCGGCATGTCCACCGGGAACGCCGCCTGGTTCTACGAGAACGTCCGTCCGGGTGACATCGTCCGCGTCGTCAACAGCGAGGGCGAGATGATGGACCCGTTCGGCAACGGCTTCGGCGACTGGAACCTGGACTGGGACAAGTGGCGCAAGGGCAGCGCCCTGGTGGCGGACTCCGCGGATCCGGCCGCCACCATGGACGCCAAGGCCCGGCTCAGGCCCTCCCTGTAGGGCCGAGGGCCCTCAGGCGCCGACGGCGAGCCGCGTGCGCAGCAGGGCGGCCAGGGACGCCGCGAACCCGACCGGTTCCACCGGAAGGGTGACCGCGGCGTCCGCGCGGCTCCAGGTGGCCAGCCAGGCGTCCTGGGGGCGCCCGATCAGCAGCAGCACGGGCGGGCAGCGGAAGACCTCGTCCTTGATCTGCCGGCACACCCCCATGCCGCCCGCCGGGACCGCCTCGCCGTCCAGCACGCACACGTCGATCCCGCCCTGGTCCAGGGCCGTCAACAGGGCGGGCAGCGTCGCGCACTCGACGAACTCGACCGGGGGAACATCGGCCGCCGGCCTGCGGCCCGCCGCCAGGCGGACCTGCGCGCGGGTGTTCGCGTCGTCGCTGTAGACCAGGACCGTGGCGCTCGACTGCATCGTTCCTCCGTGAAGGTGGCGTGAGGGTGGTCGGTCGTTGCGCGGATGCTACTCCGCTCCACACCCCGTCAACACCCGTTCAACACCTGTTCGAAGGGTGCCGGAAGGCGCTTCCGATGGGCCGTTCGGGCTGGACACGCGCCCCGGACACTCCGAACGGCACCCCCCGGAGTGAGGGCGGGATAAGCGACCGACATAATGTCGGTCGTGGCGACAGTAACGACAGTAGAAACCGGGCACGCGCACCCGTCGGTCAATCGACCGAACCTCACCAGCGTCGGAACCATCATCTGGTTGAGCTCCGAGCTGATGTTCTTCGCGGCCCTCTTCGCGATGTACTTCACCCTGCGATCCGTGATGGGCGCCGAGTACTGGGCGGAAAAGGCTTCGGCCTTGAACCTCCCGTTCTCGGCGACGAACACCACGATCCTGGTGCTCTCCTCACTCACCTGCCAGCTCGGCGTCTTCGCCGCGGAGCGGGGCGACGTGAAGAAGCTCCGGTCGTGGTTCATCATCACGTTCGTGATGGGCGCGATCTTCATCGGCGGCCAGGTCTTCGAGTACACCGAGCTGGTCAAGGAAGAGGGACTCTCCCTCTCCTCCGACCCGTACGGCACGGTGTTCTACCTGACCACCGGCTTCCACGGCCTGCACGTGACGGGCGGTCTCATCGCCTTCCTGCTGGTCCTGGGCCGGACGTACGCCGCCAAGAGGTTCACCCACGAGCAGGCAACCGCCGCCATCGTCGTGTCCTACTACTGGCACTTCGTCGATGTCGTCTGGATCGGCCTCTTCGCCACGATCTACTTGATCAAGTAATCGGGCTCCGCCGCTCCCGGCGGGCCACACATCCAGCAAGATCGACGCAGAAGATCCTGACACCGGGGTAATCCGTGAAAAAGCTCTCCGCACGACGACGCCATCCGCTGGCGGCGGTCGTCGTCCTACTCCTCGCGCTGGCGGCAACCGGGGGGCTGTACGCCGCCTTCGCGCCCGCGGGCACGGCGAAGGCCGATGAAACCGCCCAGTCCCTCGCCATCGAGGAGGGCAAGAAGCTCTACGCCGTCGGCTGCGCCAGCTGCCACGGGACCGGCGGTCAGGGCACCTCCGACGGCCCGTCCCTGGTCGGCGTGGGCTCGGCGGCCGTGGACTTCCAGGTCGGCACGGGCCGTATGCCGGCCCAGCAGCCGGGCGCCCAGGTCCCGAAGAAGAAGGTCATCTACACGCAGGCCGAGATCGACCAGCTCGCGGCGTACGTGGCCTCCCTCGGCGCCGGCCCGATCATTCCGACCGAGGGCCAGTACAGCCCCGAGGGCGCCGACATCGCCAAGGGCGGCGAGCTGTTCCGCTCCAACTGCGCCCAGTGCCACAACTTCACCGGCGAGGGTGGCGCGCTGACCTACGGCAAGTACGCCCCGAGCCTCGAAGGCGTCAGCCCGAAGCACCTCTACGAAGCCATGCAGACCGGCCCGCAGAGCATGCCCTCCTTCCCCGACACGACCATGCCGGAGAAGCAGAAGAAGGACATCATCGCCTACGTCCAGGCCGTCAACAGCGACGAAGCCGACAACCCGGGCGGCCTCAAGCTCGGTGGCCTCGGCCCCGTCAGCGAGGGCCTGTTCGCGTGGATCTTCGGTCTGGGCGCGCTGATCGCAGTTGCCATCTGGGTCGCGGCCCACACCGCTAAGGCCAAGAAGTCATGAGTACCCAAGAGAATCCAGAAGAGAACCTGCCGTCCGAGCAGGACACCGCGCACGGCGCGGTGAAGGTCGCCGACGACCCGTTCGCCGACCCGGGCCTCCCGCCCCACAAGCCGCGCATCCAGGACATCGACGAGCGGGCCGCCAAGCGGTCCGAGCGTGCGGTCGCCTTCATGTTCACGCTGTCGATGCTGGCCACGGTCGGCTTCATCGCCGCGTACGTGATCTTCCCGGTGGACAAGATCGTGTACATCTGGCCCTTCGGCCGGGTGTCCGCGCTCAACTTCTCCCTGGGTCTGACCCTCGGTGCGGCCCTGTTCTTCATCGGCGCGGGCGCGGTCCACTGGGCCCGCACCCTGATGTCCGACGTCGAGGTCGCCGACGAGCGTCACCCGATGGCGGCCACGCCCGAGGTCAAGGCCAAGGTCATGGCGGACTTCGCGGCCGGTGCCGCCGAGTCCGGCTTCGGCCGCCGCAAGCTGATCCGCAACACGCTGTTCGGCGCGCTGGCCATGGTCCCGCTCTCCGGCATCGTGCTGCTGCGTGACATGGGCCCGCTGCCCGAGAAGAAGCTCCGCTCCACCCTGTGGGCCAAGGGCAAGCTGCTCGTCAACATGAACACGCACGAGCCGCTGCGTCCCGAGGACGTCGCGGTCGGTTCGCTGACCTTCGCGATGCCCGAGGGCCTCTCGGAGCACGACGAGAACTTCCAGACCGAGATCGCCAAGGCCGCCCTGATGATCGTCCGCATCCAGCCGGACGACATCAAGGACAAGCGCGAGCTCGAGTGGTCGCACGAGGGCATCGTCGCCTTCTCGAAGATCTGCACCCACGTCGGCTGCCCGATCTCGCTGTACGAGCAGCAGACGCACCACGTGCTCTGCCCGTGCCACCAGTCCACCTTCGACCTGTCCGACGGCGCCCGTGTCATCTTCGGCCCGGCCGGCCACGCCCTTCCGCAGCTGCGGATCGGCGTGAACGACAAGGGCTTCCTTGAGGCGCACGGCGACTTCGATGAGCCCGTCGGTCCCGCCTTCTGGGAGCGCGGATGAGCACTGTGACCAATACGCAGAAGAAGGCGCCCGCGGGTGAGCGGGTCGCCGACTGGGCCGACAGCCGGCTGGGGATCTACACGCTGGCCAAGGCCAACATGCGGAAGATCTTCCCGGACCACTGGTCCTTCATGCTGGGCGAGGTCTGCCTCTACAGCTTCCTCATCATCATCCTGACGGGCGTCTATCTGACGATGTTCTTCCACCCGTCGATGAACGAGGTGGAGTACGTCGGACCGTACGTCCCGCTCCAGGGACAGCTGATGTCCGAGGCGTTCAACTCGACCATGCACATCTCGTTCGAGGTGCGCGGTGGTCTGCTCATCCGGCAGATCCACCACTGGGCGGCGCTGATCTTCCTCGCGGCCATGTTCGTGCACATGATGCGCGTGTTCTTCACGGGCGCGTTCCGCAAGCCGCGTGAGATCAACTGGCTGTTCGGCTTCCTGCTGTTCTTCCTGGGCATGTTCACCGGCTTCACCGGTTACTCGCTCCCGGACGACCTGCTCTCCGGCACCGGTGTCCGCTTCATGCAGGGCGCGATCCTGTCCGTGCCGGTCGTCGGCACGTACCTGTCGATGTTCCTGTTCGGCGGGGAGTTCCCCGGCGGCGACTTCGTGGCCCGGTTCTACTCGGCGCACGTGCTGCTGCTGCCCGGCATCATGCTGGGCCTCGTGGTCGCGCACCTCATCCTGGTGTTCGTCCACAAGCACACGCACTTCGAGGGCCCCGGCCGCACGAACAAGAACGTCGTGGGCATGCCGCTGCTGCCCGTGTACATGGCGAAGGCCGGAGGCTTCTTCTTCCTGGTCTTCGGCGTCATCGCGGTCATCGCGGCGATCGCCTCGATCAACCCGATCTGGGCCCTCGGCCCGTACCGCCCGGACCAGGTGTCCACCGGCGCCCAGCCCGACTGGTACATGGGCTTCGCCGAGGGTCTGATCCGTGTCATGCCGGGCTGGGAGATCAACCTGTGGGGCCACACGCTGGTCCTCGGCGTGATGATCCCGCTGGCGATCTTCCCGGCGGTGCTCGGCGCCATCGCGGTCTACCCGTTCATCGAGTCCTGGATCACCGGCGACAAGCGCGAGCACCACATTGCGCAGCGCCCGCGCAACGCTCCGACGCGCACCGGCTTCGGTGTCGCCTGGATCACCGCGTACATGATCATGCTCGTCGGTGGCGGCAACGACCTCTGGGCCACGCACTTCCACCTGTCGATCAACTCGATCACCTGGTTCGTCCGGATCTTCTTCTTCCTCGGACCGGTCATCGCGTTCATCGTCACCAAGCGGATCTGCCTCGGCCTGCAGCGCCGGGACAAGGACAAGGTGCTGCACGGGCGCGAGTCCGGCATCATCAAGCGCCTGCCGCACGGTGAGTTCGTCGAGGTCCACCAGCCGCTCAGCCAGGGTGAGCTGCACAAGCTCACCGCGCACGAGCAGTACGCGCCGGCGGAGCTGCCGCCGGCCGTCGACGAGAACGGCGTGGAGCGCAAGGTCGGCGCCATGGAGAAGCTCCGGGTCAAGCTCAACAAGGGCTACTACGGCGGCGACAACCAGGTCGCCAAGCCCACCGCCGAGGAGTACAAGGAGATCACGAGCGGCCACGGCCACCACTGATCACCACTGACCTCCTGACGTAGGTCGCCACGGCGAGAGCCCCGTCCATTCGATGGACGGGGCTCTTTGCCGTGCCCGGGGCTCGATAGGGTGGGGCGGCATCCACTTCGCTGATCACCAGGAGCTGCCATGAGCGCTGCGACCCCCGCTGGAGGACTCGACTCGGCGGGCCGCTCCTGGCCCGCCGTCCTGGACGGGCTGCTGAACGGCCGGGACCAGAGCGCGGAGGACACCGCCTGGGCCATGGACCGGATCCTGCGGGGCGAGGCCACCGACGCCCAGATCGCCGGCTTCGTCGTCGCCTTGCGCGCCAAGGGCGAGACCGTCGACGAGATCACCGGTCTCGTCCGCACCATGTACGAGCACGCCAACACCATCGAGGTGCCCGGCCCGTCCGTGGACATCGTCGGCACCGGCGGCGACGGCGCCAAGACCGTCAACATCTCCACCATGTCCGCGATCGTGGTGGCCGGCACCGGCGCCAAGGTCGTCAAGCACGGCAACCGGGCCGCCTCCAGCGCCAGCGGCGCCTCCGACGTCCTGGAGAAGCTCGGCGTCAACCTGGAGCTCACCCCGCGCCGGGTGGCCGAGGTCGCCGAGGAGGCGGGCATCACCTTCTGCTTCGCCGTGAAGTTCCACCCGGCGCTGCGGCACGTGGCGATGGCCCGCAAGGAGCTGGGCATCCGCACGGTCTTCAACTTCCTCGGGCCGCTCACCAACCCGGCCCGGGTGCGGGCCCAGGCGACCGGCGTGGCCGACCCCCGGATGGCCCCGATCGTCGCCGGGGTGCTCGCCGAGCGCGGCTCCTCGGCGCTGGTCTTCCGCGGCGACGACGGGCTGGACGAGCTGACCACCACGGCCACCTCCCGGGTCTGGACCGTCCGGGACGGCGCCGTCCGCGAGGAGTCCTTCGACCCGCGCGACGTGGGCATCGACATCGTCCCCGTGGAGGCGCTGCGCGGCGCCGACGCCTCGTACAACGCCGACGTGGCCCGCCGCCTGCTGGCCGGCGAGACGGGACCGGTCCGCGACGCGGTGCTGCTCAACTCGGCGGCGGCGCTCACCGCCCTCGCCCCCGGCACCGGCACCCTCGCGGAGCAGCTGTCCGCCGGCATCGCCCGGGCGGCCGAGTCCATCGACTCCGGCGCCGCCCGGCGCGCCCTGGAGCGCTGGATCACCGTCAGCAACGCCTGACCCGTGCCACCACCACGCGACCCCGTTCCGAATGCCGGGACGGGGTTGCGTCGTCGTGATCGACTGGCATAGGTTCTGTGACAGGTCATGAGTGACAGCGAAAAAGCCCCGGCTCGCTGTCCGGCAACCCTCCGTCCGTGGCGGGGTGCCCCGGGTGAAGACCAGGCCGTACGTGCAGAAGCCTGCGGCAAGCGCGGACCCCTGCGCAGAACCCTGGGGTCCTTGGTCCTCTAGGGAGCGTTGTCTCGTGAGCAAGCGAATGCGTTAGGGCCTCCGGCCCTCTTCTCCACCTCTCTCACCCGTACGCGGCACCCCCTTCCTCGCGCTGCCCTGCGGGCCCCTTCACGCCTTTTCGCGCCCCTTTTCTGCCGGGAGATACCGTCATGTCCGCACGCCCGAACGCCGCCGTCTCCGCCCCCGCCGCCTCCGGCGAGTCCGCCGACCCCTGCTGCGCCGCCCCGCTGCCGGTCCTCGGCCGGGACGTCACCGTCCCGCTCGTCACCGGCGGCGAGGTCACCTACGCGGCGCTCGACTACGCCGCCAGCGCCCCGGCCCTCCAGCGCGTGTGGGACGACGTCGCCGCGTACGCCCCCTACTACGGCAGCGTCCACCGCGGCGCCGGCTACCTCTCCCAGCTCTCCACCGACCTCTTCGAGAACAGCCGCGCCACCGTCGCCGAGTTCCTCGACTGCCGCGCCGACGATCAGGTCGTCTTCACCCGCTCCACCACCGACTCGCTCAACCTGCTCGCCCAGGTGATCCCCGCCGGCTGCGAGGTCTTCGTCTTCGAGACCGAGCACCACGCCTCGCTGCTGCCCTGGCGCGACGCCCGGGTGACCTACCTGAACGCCCCGCGCACCCCGCGCGAGGCCGTCGAGACCCTGGAGCGCGCCCTCGCCGGCCGCGACCCCTACGGCCCCGCCCTGGTCTGCGTCACCGGCGCCTCCAACGTCACCGGCGAGCTGTGGCCGGTGAGGGAGCTGGCCGCCGCCGCCCACGCGCACGGCGCCCGGATCGTCCTCGACGCCGCCCAGCTCGCCCCCCACCACCCCGTCTCCGTCCAGGAGCTGGACGTCGACTGGGTCGCCTTCTCCGGGCACAAGCTGTACGCGCCGTTCGGCTCCGGCGTCCTCGCCGGCCGCGCCGACTGGCTGCGCGACGCCGAGCCCTACCTCGCGGGCGGCGGCGCCTCCCGCAAGGTGGCCCGCCGGGCCGACGGCGGGGTGGACGTGGAGTGGCACGCCACCGCGGCCCGGCACGAGGCGGGCTCGCCCAACGTCATCGGCGTCTACTCCATCGCCTCCGCCTGCAAGGCCCTCACCGAGGCCGGCTTCGGCGAGCTCGTCGCCCGCGAACGGCACCTGATCGCCACCGTCCGCGAGGGCCTGGCCGAGGTGCCCGAGGTACGGGTGCTCTCCCTCTTCGGCGACGACGCCCCGCGCGTCGGCGTCATCTCCTTCGTCGTCGACGGCTGGAACAGCTCCCACTTCGCCGCCGCGCTCTCCGCCGAGTACGGCATCGGCGTCCGCGACGGCCTGTTCTGCGCCCACCCGCTGGTGCGCACCCTGCTCGGCAGCGACCCGCAGGACCCGGGCGAGTGCGGCGCCCCGGAGGCCGCCCCCGGCGAGCGCTCTCTGAACGCCATCCGGGTCAGCTTCGGCGCGGGCACGCCCGACGAGCATGTGGAGCGGTTCGTCGGCGCGGTCAAGGAGCTGGTGCGCGAGGGCGCCCAGTGGAAGTACCGCACCGAGGACGGCCGCTGCGTGCCCGACCGCGGCTGAGTTCCCATCCCCCGTACGAGTGAAGACGGGTGAAGCCGGCCTCCCGCGGGGGAGAGGCCGGCTTCACCGTGTGTGCCCGTGTGTCTGCCGCGGGCTCAGGACTCCAGGCCGATGGCGAACGCCGCGTCCAGGTCGTGCTGGGAGTAGGCGCGGAAGGCCACGTGGGTGTCGGTGCCCTCGACACCCGGGATCTTGCTGATCTTCCCGGGGATGACGTCGGCCAGGTCGTCGTGGCGCGGCACCCGGACCATGGCGATCAGGTCGTAGGTCCCCGTCACCGAGAAGACCTCGCTGACGCAGTCGATCGCGGCGATCGACTCGGCGATCTCGGGAATGCGGTCCACGCTGGTCTTGATGAGCACGATCGCGGTGATCACGGCTGGCTTTCTCCCTCGGTGGCCGCGGCTGGTGGCTTCACTTTAACGCCACCCCTGTACCGGGCCCACGCGTAGAGGAAGCCGGCGGCGAAGCCCACGACGTGTGCGAGGTACGCCACCCCCGGCCCCGCCCCGACCGAGCCGGCCGCCAGCCACTGGAGCACGAACCAGAAGACGAGCACGATCCAGGCGGGGAAGCGCAGCGGCAGGAAGAAGAGGAAGGGGAACAGGCTCGTCACCCGCGAGCGCGGGAAGAGGTAGAGGAAGGCCCCGAGCACCCCCGAGATCGCCCCCGAGGCCCCCACCAGGGTCTGCTCGTTGTCGGCGTGCGCCACCGCGTACCCCACCAGCGCCAGATAGCCGCAGCCCAGATAGAACAGGGCGAACGCGGCCGGCCCCATCCGCTCCTCGGCCATCGCGCCGAAGACGTACAGGAACAGCATGTTCCCCAGCAGGTGCAGCCAGCTCCCGTGCACGAAGAGCGCGGTCAGCGGGGTGAGCAGGGTGCCGGGCCGCCCGCTCGTCAGTTCGGCCGGGATCACCCCCCAGCGCTCGAAGTACGCGCTCTGCGCCGCGAGCAGCCCGTCGCCGGTGCCGTATCCCGGGTTGAGTCCCGACACCGGACTGAGCGCGAAGAGCCCCACGCACAGCGCGATCAGGCCGTACGTCACGGTCGGCCCGGTCCGGGTCCCCTGCCACGCGCCGCGGGCCGCGCCCCGCCAGTCGATCATGGACAGATCATGGCGTACCGGGCCCGAACTGGACAGAGTGCCTCGCCGTGACACGGGGTACCCGGGAGGCCGTAGGGTAACGGGCAGATTCCGCAGTCCGACGGCGCACCGCGGTCCCGTACAACCCCGGACATCCAGGGAAAGCCCAGAAAGAGGCGGCACGATGACGACGGTTCCCCTGCCGACCCCGGAGACCCGCTGGCGCTGCACGCTCTGCGGAAATCTGACCCGTTTCGACGTCACCCGGTCCTCCAAGGTCGTCGAGTACGTCCATCTGGACCTCGCCGGAGAGCCCAAGGTCGAGGAGCGCGAGGTGGTCAGTGAGACCATCGAGTCGGTCCGCTGCCGCTGGTGCAACGCGGTGGACCAGATCGAATTGGTGGACAGGCCGGGTTCCGCTTCCTGAGAAGCGGCCCGCGAGGGACGACAGGGAAGTGGGGTGACGGATCGTGGAGCAGCCCGCGCACGGTGAGGAACCGACGGGCACGCCGGACGGGGCTGCCGACGCCGCCGGAGCCGCCGGGGCTGCCGACGCCGCCGAGGCGCTCGACCGGCCGCTGCCCGAACCCGTACGGCGCAAGGTGGTCGCGCTGGTCGCCGACGCCTTCGGCGGGCTGACCGTCGCCGAGCTGCCCGGACCGCTGCGCCAGTACGCCCGCTTCACCGCCTCCCGGCGCGCCAAGTTCGCCGGGAACGCGATGGCGGCGGCCCTGGAGAGCGACCCGCTGTTCCGGCAGCGGATCGGCGAGCGCTTCAAGGAGGCGCAGCCCGAGCTGGCCGGCGCCGTCGAGGCCGGCTCCCCGCCCGCCGCGGCCGACCCCGTCGACGTGGCCGCCGCGGCCTATGTGCTGCGCCCGGCCGGCTGGGGCAAGCTGGTCGCCGCCGCCGGCGAGGAGGCCGAGCGCGCCGACGCCGAGCGCGCCGACGAGGCCGGGCGGCGCGAACTGGAGCGGCTGCGCGAGGAGGTCGCCGGGGCCCGCGAGCGCGCCCGGACCGAGACCGAGCAGCTGCGCCACGAGCTGGAGACCGTCCGCAAGGAAGCCGAATCGCTTCACCGCAAGCTGCGCAGCTCCCAGAGCGACGTCAAGCGCGGCGAGGCGGCGCTGCGCCGGGTCCAGGCCGAGATCGACACGGCCCGCGCCGAGGCCGCCGCGCAGGTCTCCGCCGCCGAGAGCGAGAGCCGGCGCCTCAAGGCCCGGCTCGGCGAGGTCGAGGCGGCGCTGGAGACCAGCCGCCGGGCCGCCCGCGAGGGGCGCTCGGTGGAGGACATGCGGCTGCGGCTGCTGCTGGACACCGTGCTGGACGCGGCCCAGGGGCTGCGCCGCGAACTGGCCCTGCCCCCGGTCTCGATGCACCCCGCCGACACCGTGGACGCGGTGGAGCCGGGCCGGATGTCGCCGAAGGACATCGCCGCCCGCGCGCTCTCCGAGACCGATCCCGCGCTCCTGGACCAGCTCCTCGAACTGCCCCAGGCGCATCTGGTGGTGGACGGCTACAACGTCACCAAGACCGGCTATCCGACGATGCCGCTGGAGAAGCAGCGGCTGCGGCTGCTCGGCGGCCTGTCCGCCCTCGCGGCCCGCTCGGGCGCCGAGATCACCTGTGTCTTCGACGGGGCCGAGCTGGCCGCCCCGGTGCTGCTCGCGCCGCCGCGCGGGGTGCGGGTGCTGTTCTCCAAGCCGGGTGTCACGGCCGACGAGTTGATCCGTCAGCTGGTGCGGGCCGAGCCGCCGGGCCGTCCGGTGGTGGTGGTCTCCACCGACCGCGAGGTGGCCGACGGGGTCGCCAAGTCCGGTGCGCGCCCGGTCGCGTCCGCCTTGCTGCTGAAGCGGCTTTCGCGCCTCACGTGATGGCTCGTAACTTCTGTGACGGATGTCCTTTTTGTGGTCCGCGCAGGGTCAAGTGACCATTACTGCCCGTGTGATGGGTGTGAATAGTTTGTCGCGCGAGCGAGATTTTGCCCATCGGGATTTGAACTGATCACAAGATGGTCACTAGGGTCGGGGCTCGAACCTTCGCGCGGTTGATCACCCATCCGGGGTGGCGGCGAAGGGCCCGCCTGCCGCTCACCCGGTCGGCGGCTGAAGGAAGAAGGAGATCGCCTTCGTGGCGTCCCACCGTCGTCCCAAGCAGCCGAGCCGCACCCGTGTGACCGTGCTCACCGCGACCGCCGGCCTCGCCGTCGCGATCTCCGCCCAGAGCGGCGCCTCCGCCGCCCCCAAGCCGAAGATCGACGAGGTCAAGTCCAAGGTCGACAAGCTCTACCACGAGGCCGAGGAGGCCACCGAGCAGGCCAACCTGGCCGAGGAGCGCCGCGGCAAGCTCCACAAGGAGATCGACGCCCTCCAGGACAAGGTCGCCCGCGGCCAGCAGGACCTCAACACCCTGCGCGGCCAGATCGGTTCGGTCGCCAGCGCCCAGTACCGCTCCGGCGGCATCGACCCGGCGCTCCAGCTCTTCCTCTCCGCCGACCCGGACACCTACCTCGACAAGGCGTCCGCGATCGACCAGCTCGGCGCCAAGCAGGCCGACGTGCTCCAGTCGATCCAGGCCAAGCAGCGGACGCTCGCCCAGCAGCGCACCGAGGCCGCGACCAAGCTGGCCGACCTCGAGGACGTCCGCAAGACGCTCAACGAGAAGAAGAACAAGTCCACGGCCAAGCTGGCCGAGGCCCGCAAGCTGCTCAACACGCTGACCGCCGCCGAGCGCTCCAAGATCCAGCAGGAGGAGCAGCGCGCCAGCCGCGCCGCCGGCGAGCGCGTCGAGCTCGGCAACGAGGTGCCCGCCTCGCAGCGCGGCGCCGCCGCCCTCAGCGCCGCCGCCACCCAGATCGGCAAGCCGTACGCCCGCGGCGGCACCGGCCCCAACTCGTTCGACTGCTCCGGTCTGACCCAGTGGGCCTACCGCCAGGCCAACGTCTCGCTCACCCGCACCACCTTCACCCAGCAGAACGACGGCGTGAAGATCGGCCGCAGCCAGCTCAAGCCGGGCGACCTGGTCTTCTTCAACGGCCTGTCGCACGTGGGCCTGTACGCGGGCAACAACACCATCCTGCACGCCCCGAAGCCGGGCGCCTACGTCCGCTACGAGTCGATGGACTACATGGGCACCTTCCAGTTCGGCGTCCGGATCTGACGGATCTGACGGTTCTGACGCTCCGACGGACCCCGCGGACCTGACGGTTCCGACCGGTCCGACACACGGCACACGCCCTCCGAACGGGTGGTTCGCCGAATCCCGGGCTGACGTGACGCCCCGCCGGTGACCTGTGGTCACGGGCGGGGCGTCACTGTGCGTGCCCGGCGGCTTCGTTGGACCCGGGGTGATCACCGGCTACTGTCTGCGGCGCCAGTCCGTCGAGCCGAACGGAGCCCGTTCCGTGGCGTCCCACCGACGACCCGCCAGGGTCACCGTCCTCACCGCAGCAGCGGCCACCGCGGCCACGGCGGCCCTCGGCGCCGTCCCCGCGCACGCCGACCCCGGCGGCGGGGCACCGGAGGCCACCCGGGCCACCGTCGACCGGCTCTACCAGGAGGCCGAGCAGGCCACCGAGGGCTACAACAAGGCCGACGAGAAGGCCGACCAGCTCCGCAGGACCGTCTCGCTCGCCCAGGACTCCCTCGCCCGCGGCCAGGAGCGTGTCAACCGGATGCGCGGCGCCCTCGGTTCGGTCGCCGGGGCGCAGTACCGCTCCGGCGGCATCGACCCCGCCCTCGCCCTGCTGCTCTCCTCGGACCCGGAGAGCTATCTCGACCGCGCCACCGTGCTCGACCGGGTCACCGCCCGCCAGGGCGCCGCGCTCGCCGAACTCCGCGGCGAACTGCGCAAGCTGGCCCAGCAGCGGACCGAGGCCGGACGCGCCCTCGTCGAACTGGAGCGCAGCCGGACCGAGGTGGCCCGGCACAAGCGCACCGTCGAGGGGAAGCTGGCCGAGGCCCGCCGGGTGCTCGCCTCGCTCTCCGACGACGAACGCGCCGGCTACGAGCGGGCCTCCCGCTCCGGCCGCGACTCCCTCGACACCGACCTCCCGCCGCTCGCCGACCTCGGCCCCTCCCGGGCCGCCGCCGCGGTGATCGCCGCGCGCAGCGCCGTCGGGATGCCGTACGTCTGGGGCGCCACCGGCCCCTCCGCCTTCGACTGCTCGGGCCTGATGGTCTGGTCGTACCGCAAGGCCGGGATCGCGCTGCCCCGCACCTCCTCCGCCCAGCGGTACGCGGGCCGCCGGATCCCGCTCTCGCAGGCGCAGCCCGGCGACCTCGTCACCTACCGCAGCGACGCCAGCCACGTGGCCATCTACGCCGGGAACGGGCAGGTCATCCACGCCCCCTACCCCGGGGCCCGGGTCCGCTACGACCCGGTCAACATGATGTCCCACGTCACCGTCACCCGGGTCTGAGCCGCCGCCCCGTACGATCGGGGTGTGGCAGGTCAGGGAGGCGGCGGGGCGCGCGGCGCGGCCGGGTGTCTGGCGGCGGCCCTGCTGGTGCTGACCGGCTGCACCGCCCCGGCGCCCCCCGACCCCGCGCCCGGACAGATCCAGCGGCTGCTCGACCGGCACGCCCGGGCCCTGACCGACCGCGACGAGGCCGCCTACCTCGCGGCCCTCGACCCCGCGCTCGCCCCGGCCGCCCGCACCGAGTTCGCCCGGCTCCGGGAGCTCCCGCTGAGCGGCTGGCGCTACCGGGTCACCGGTGTCGACCGCACCGGCGGCGGCACGGCCACCGCCCGCGCCGAGCTCGGCTACCGGATCGAGGGCTACGACTCCGCGCCCGCCACCGGCGAGCGGGTGCTCCGGCTCGCCGAGCGCGACGGACGCTGGTACGTCACCGGCGACCGCCCCGCCGAGGGCGCCCCGCAGCAGCTCTGGCAGCAGGGCGAGGTGCGCACCGCGACCGGCGCCCGCAGCCTGGTCCTCGGCGTCGGCCAGAGCCCGGAGCGGCTGCGCGAGATCGCCGCGGCGGCGGACCGGGCGGTGCCCGCGGTCGGCGCCGCCTGGCGGGGGACGTGGGCGGGCCGGGTCGTGGTGCTGGTGCCCGCCTCCGTCGAGGCGATGGGCGGGCTGCTGGGCGCCCCGGCCGCCTCGTACCGGGGCATCGCGGCCGTCACGACCGGCGAGAGCGGCGGCGGCCCGGACGCCCCCGCCGACCGGGTCGTCGTCAACCCCGACGCGTATGCCACGCTCGGCTCCTTCGGCCGCCAGCTCGTCCTCACCCACGAGACCGTGCACGTCGCGACCCGCGCGCAGACCACGAAGTCCACGCCGGTCTGGCTCTCCGAGGGCTTCGCCGACTGGGTCGCCTACCGGGGCACCGGCCGCACCGCCGCCCAGGCCGCCCCCGAGCTGCGCCGGGCCGTCCAGGCGGACGGCCCACCCGCCGCCCTGCCCGCCGACGCGGACTTCACCTTCGGCGGCGACCCGGACGCGATGGCCCGCGCTTACGAGGGCGGCTGGCTCGCCTGCGAACTGGTCGCCGCGCGCTGGGGCGAGGCGAAGCTGACCGCCTTCTACCAGGCGGTCGGCGCCCACCCGCAGCGCGAGGGCGCCCTGGAGAAGGCGCTGGGGGACGTCCTCGGCACCACCCCGGAGCGCTTCACGGCCGACTGGCGCGCGTACGTGGCGGAGCGGCTGGCCTGACGGGCCCTCGGGTGCGTCCTAGGACGCGCCGACCGGGGTCTTCTCGCGCTCCCGCGGGACCGGCACCGCCACCGGCGCGAGGCGCGGTTCGGTGACCGTCTGCCGCCACAGGATGCGGCAGGCCGAGATGCAGGCCACGACGAGCAGGCCGTTGCGGACCAGGAGCAGCGCGATGCCCAGCGGGTCGCTGTGCGAGACGTGCGAGAACCAGACCGGGAACTCGAACTGCGTCACCGCCGTCGCCCACAGCACCAGATGGGCCGGCCTCCGCATCCGGCTCGCCCGGTAGACCAGGCACACCGCCGCCAGGCCGACCAGCCAGATCATGTACTGGGGGCTGATCACCCGGCTCGTCGTCACGAACAGCAGCACCGCCACGAAGGCGGCGTCCGCCGTGGTGGAGGTGGAGAAGCGGCGGGTCCGCAGCCGCCACACCAGCAGCCAGCCGAACGCGGCGATCGTCAGCACCATCGCCGCCGTGGAGACCGCCGGGACCCCCGGGCCGAGGAACTCGATCGAGCCGTAGTTCATCCGCGCCTCGCCGCTCCAGCCGAAGTGCCTGGCCACGTGGAAGACGAGCGCGCCCAGCGACTCGACCTCGGTGCCCCGGTCCCGCTGGAAGCCGAGGAAGGCGAGCGCCCCGGGCGCCGCCAGCAGGCACAGCAGCAGCACCCCGGCCGCCGTGCCCACCGCCGCCGGCCAGGAGCGCAGGGTGGCCCGGCCGCGCGCGGTGCCCGCGAGCAGCAGCACCGGCCAGACCTTCAGCATCGCGCCGAAGCCCGCGAGCGCGCCGAGTACCGCCGGGCGGCGCACCGCCGCCAGCAGGCCCGCCACCGCGACGGCCGTGACCATCAGGTCGTAGCGCGCGTACGCCGTCGGGCCGAGCAGCGCGACACCGGCGACCCACAGCCAGGCGCCGCGCATCGAACGGCCCGGCCGCCGCCCCGCGTACGTGAGCAGCGCGAAGACGACCGCGTCGCAGACCAGGCTGAGCACGAAGAAGGCCGCCGAGTAGCCGAGGAACGGCAGCAGGGCGGGGGAGAGGATGGCCAGCGCGGCGCCCGGCGGGTACTGCCAGGTGACGTCGTCCAGCGGATACGTGCCGCTCCGCAGCACCTCGTACCAGCCCTGGTAGATCTCCTCGACGTCGCTCGTGACGTCGGGGCCGGGGATCACCACGATCTTGAAGACGCACAGCAGCAGCAGGATCCGGGTGACGGCCCAGATACCGACGGGAAGTCCCAGTCCCTCGCGTGCAGGGCGGTCCGGTGCCGTCGTGCCCACTGCGCCCGTCATCCTGTCCTGTTTCCTGTCCTGTCGGTCCGCCGGGGCGGAGGGTGGTGGTGCCGGGCCGGGGGCGCGATCGCGGTACTGTCGGCCACGATGCACAAGACCCTGATCGTAACCAACGACTTTCCGCCGCGCCCCGGCGGAATCCAGGCTTTCCTGCACAACATGGCGCTGCGCCTCGATCCCGAGCGGATCGTGGTCTACGCCTCCACCTGGAAGCGCGGCCACGAGGGGACCGAGGCGACCGCCGCGTTCGACGCGGAACAGCCTTTCACGGTCGTACGCGACCGCACCACCATGCTGCTGCCCACACCCCGGGTCACCGCGCGGGCCACCGCGCTGCTGCGCGAGCACGGCTGCGAGTCCGTCTGGTTCGGCGCCGCGGCCCCGCTGGGCCTGATGGCCCCGGCGCTGCGCCGCGCGGGCGCCCGCCGGCTGGTCGCCACCACCCACGGCCACGAGGCCGGCTGGGCCCAGCTGCCGGCCTCCCGGCAGCTGCTGCGGCGGATCGGCGAGGGCACCGACACGATCACCTACCTCGGCGAGTACACCCGCTCCCGGATCGCCGCCGCCCTGACCCCGGCCGCCGCCGGGCGCATGGTCCAGCTCCCGCCGGGTGTCGACGAGAAGACCTTCCACCCCGACTCGGGCGGCGCCGAGGTGCGCGAGCGGCTCGGGCTCAGCGACCGGCCGGTCGTCGTGTGCGTCTCGCGGCTGGTCCCGCGCAAGGGCCAGGACACGCTGATCCAGGCCATGCCGGAGATCCTGCGCCGGGTGCCGGACGCCGTCCTGCTGATCGTCGGCGGCGGCCCGTACGAGCAGGAGCTGCGCAAGCTGGCGGTCCGCACCGGCGTCGCCGCTTCCGTGCGCTTCACCGGCGCCGTGCCGTGGGCGGAGCTGCCCGCGCACTACGGGGCCGGCGACGTCTTCGCGATGCCGTGCCGGACCCGGCGCGGCGGGCTCGACGTCGAGGGCCTCGGCATCGTCTACCTGGAGGCGTCCGCCACCGGGCTGCCGGTCGTCGCCGGCGACTCGGGCGGCGCCCCGGACGCTGTGCTGGACGGCGAGACCGGCTGGGTGGTCCGGGGCGGCGTCCCCGAGGAGTCCGCCGACCGGATCGCCACCCTGCTCCTCGACCCCGAGCTGCGCGCCCGGATGGGCGAGCGCGGCCGTCGCTGGGTCGAGGAGCGCTGGCGCTGGGACCTGCTGGCGGAACGGCTGCGCGAGCTGCTGTAGGGCGGCCCGCCCGCCGGACCCGGCGCCTGCCCGCCTGCCCTAGGGCCTGTCGTCACACTCCCGTCGTCGCCCGGAGGGCGGCCTCGCGGCGTCAGGTGCGTGCTCTCGGTGTGCCGGGCGCACGCCCTCGTACTGGAGTACTCGGGCTTGTGCCCGGTGCGGCGAGAGTGCGTGCATGGCGTCGCGAGGCAGACGGGAGTTTGACGACAGGACCTAGGCGGGCAGGTAGTCCGTCAGGGCGCAGCCGTCGACCAGCAGTTTCTCGTTCCGGTAGCCGTCCGGGACCTTGAAGCCCTTCTCGCAGGTGAAGAGGAGCACGTCGGAGGCGAGCAGCGCCTTCGCGGTCTTCTCGTCGCCGGGGTAGAGCGCGAAGTCCTGTCCCAGGAGGACGCGCACGCCCTTGCCCTGGGCGGCGGCGGCCTTGTTGGCCCGCTGGAACTTCTCCATGTCGGAGACGGACAGCAGGGTCACGGTGTCCCGGTCGTCGTCGCCGCACACCCCCCGTTCGGCTATCGCCCAGCCCGGGTCGGCGGCCTGCTCGCCCATGGCGCCGCCGCCGTTGGTGCGCAGGTCGCTGCACATGGTGTGCGAGGCGACCAGCTTCTCGATCGCCGCCATGTCGCCGGCCGCGGGCAGCCCGGCGTCCTCCCCCCAGGTGCTGCTGCACCCGGTGAGGGTGACGAGGGCGGTGAGGGCCGTGCCCAGGACGGCGGCGGTGTGCTTGACCCGCATGTCTCCCTGCTTCCGTTTCGTATCGGTGTGGCGGTGCGTGGCGGTGTGTGGCGGGGTCTGCCGGAATGGTCCGTTCCGGGCCCGGGCGCGCGAACGCCCCCGGCCGGCCCGCGTCGCGGGCCCGCCGGGGGCGCTCCGAGGGCCTGTCAGCCCTGGTAGATCGCCTCGATCTCGTCGGCGAAGTCCTTCGCCACCACGTTCCGCTTCAGCTTCAGCGACGGGGTGATGTGCCCCGCCTCCTCGGTGAACTGCGCCGACAGGATACGGAACTTCCGCACCGACTCCGCCTTCGAGACCGCCGCGTTGCCGTCGTCCACCGCCCGCTGGACCTCCGCGAGCAGCTCCGGGTCGTCCCGCAGCGTCGCCGCCGTCGAGCCGGCCGGCTTGCCGTGCTCGGACGCCCAGCGGCCCAGGAACTCCTCGTCGATGGTGACGAGCGCGCCCACGAACGGGCGCCCGTCGCCGACCACCATGCACTCCGCGACCAGCGCGTGCGCCCGGATCCGGTCCTCGATGACCGCCGGGGCGACGTTCTTGCCGCCCGCCGTCACCAGGATCTCCTTCTTGCGGCCGGTGATCGCGAGATAGCCGTCCTCGTCGAGGGTGCCGATGTCGCCGGTGTGGAACCAGCCGTCCGCCAGCGCCTCGGCCGTCGCCGCCTCGTTGTTCCAGTAGCCGGAGAAGATGTGCTCGCCGTGCAGCAGCACCTCGCCGTCGTCGGCGATCCGCACCACCGAGCCCGGCAGCGGCTGCCCGACCGTGCCGATCTTCTGCCGGTCCCAGGGGTTGAAGGCGGTCGCCGCGCAGGACTCCGTCAGGCCGTAGCCCTCCAGGACCGTGAAGCCGATGCCGCGGAAGAAGTGCCCGAGCCGCTCGCCCAGCGGCGCGCCGCCCGAGATCGCGTACTCGCCCTTGCCGCCGAGGACCGCGCGCAGCTTCGAGTAGACGAGCTTGTCGAAGACCTTGTGCTTGAGCTTCAGGCCGAAGGACGGGCCCTGCGGGGTGCTCAGCGCGCGGCTGTACGCGATCGCGGTGTGCGCGGCCTTGTCGAAGATCTTGCCCTTGCCGTCCGCCTGCGCCTTGGCCCGCGCCGAGTTGTAGACCTTCTCGAAGACCCGCGGCACGCCGAGGATCAGCGTCGGCCGGAAGGAGGCCAGCTCGTCGGTGAGGTTCTTGATGTCGGGCAGGCAGCCCAGCTTGATCGGCGCCATCACGGAGGCGACCTCGACCAGCCGGCCGAAGACGTGCGCGGCGGGCAGGAACAGCAGCACCGAGCACTCGCCGGTACGGAAGAGGGGCTTCAGCCGCGCGACCACGTTGCCGCACTCGGCGAAGAAGGCGCGGTGCGTCAGCACGCAGCCCTTGGGGCGGCCCGTGGTGCCCGAGGTGTAGACGATCGTCGCCGGGTCGTCCGCGTGCGCGCTGGACATCCGGCGGTCCAGCTCCTCGTCGGAGACCTCCGCGCCGGACTCCGTCAGCCGCCCGATCGCGTCCGCGTCGATCTGCCACACGCCCCTGAGGCCCGGCAGTCCCGCCCGGACCGACTCGACCGACGCCTCGTGCGCGGCCGACTCGACGAGGGCGAGCGAGGCGCCCGAGTCGCCGAGGATCCACTGGATCTGCTCCGGCGAGCTGGTCTCGTACACCGGCACCGTCACGGCGCCCGCGCTCCAGATCGCGAAGTCGAGGAGCACCCACTCGTAGCGGGTGCGGGAGAGCAGCGCGACCCGGTCGCCCGGCTCGACACCGGCGGCGATGAGGCCCTTGGCCGCCCCACGGACCTCGGCGAGGAACTGCTTCGCGGTGACGTCGGCCCAGCCGCCCGGCACCTTGCGCCCCATCACGGCGACGTCTGGGTGCTGTGCGGCGTTGCGGCGGATGAGATCCGTCAGGTTGCCGTCCGCGGGGACCTCGTACAGGGCCGGAAGGCTGAACTCGCGCAAGACTGCTGCTCCTCATCGGGCGCCGGCGCCACGGCTCTGTGTGATGCGTCGGTGCGGTCCAAGATCGGGCAGGTGCTCAGTGGGGGTGAGCACGACCGGACTGCCCGGACGTTACCCATCAGTACGCGGTTCCGGATAGGGGGTCCTGGCCAGATGTTCCGTGCGTCACACGTGGATGGCGTTGCTTTGCGCACAGTAATCCACCGCTTTCCCGACTCGGAAGTAACCGCAGGTCCGACCGGGCGCCGCCGCCCGATCCGGCCCGGCCGGCGAGGCACCCCCTACCCTGACGCCATGAGGATCAACGTGGTGAGCGACGTGCACGGCAACACCGGCGCCCTCGCGAAGGCGGGGGAGGGCGCCGACGCCCTGATATGCCTCGGCGACCTGGTGCTCTTCCTCGACTACGCCGACCACGCCCGCGGCATCTTCCCCGACCTCTTCGGCGTCGAGAACGCCGACCTCATCGTCGAGCTCCGCACCGCCCGACGCTTCCGCGAAGCGAGCGAACTCGGCCGCCGGCTCTGGGCCGAGCTCGGCATCGACCGCGCCACCGCCATCGAGAGCGCCGTCCGCCGCCAGTACGCCGAGCTGTTCGCCGCCTTCCCCACCCCCACGTACGCCACCTACGGCAACGTCGACATCCCCGGCCTGTGGCCCGAGTACGCCCGCCCCGGCACCACCGTCCTCGACGGCGAGCGGATCGAGCTCGGCGGCCTCGTCTTCGGCTTCGTCGGCGGCGGCCTGCCCACCCCCATGCGCACCCCCTACGAGATCTCCGAGGAGGAGTACGCGGCGAAGGTCGAGGCCCTCGGCGAGGTCGACGTGCTCTGCTCCCACATCCCGCCGGAGGTCCCCGAGCTCGTCTACGACACCGTCGCCCGCCGCTTCGAACGCGGCAGCGGCGCCCTCCTCGACGCCATCCACCGGACCCGCCCCCGCTACGCCCTCTTCGGCCACGTCCACCAGCCGCTCGCCCGCCGGATGCGGATCGGCGCCACCGAGTGCGTCAACGTCGGCCACTTCGCCGCGACCGGCCGCCCCTGGACGCTGGAGTGGTGACGGAAGCCCGATGACGGCGCGATAGCCTTCTGGCAGATACGAGTCGCGTCCATACGAGGAGCCCCCCGCGATGGCGGAACACACCAGCTCTAGCATCACCATCGAGGCGGCCCCGGCCGAGGTCATGAGCGTGATCGCCGACTTCGCGCGCTACCCCGAGTGGACGGGCGAGGTGAAGGAGGCCGAGGTCCTGGAGACCGACGGCGCCGGTCGCGCGGAGAAGGTCCGCCTCCTCCTCGACGCCGGAGCGATCAAGGACGACCACACCCTCGCCTACACCTGGACCGGCGACGACGAGGTCAGCTGGACCCTGGTCAAGTCCCAGATGCTCCGCTCCCTCGACGGCTCCTACCGCCTCGCCCCGGCGGGCGGCGGCGACCGCACCGAGGTCACCTACCAGCTGACCGTGGACGTCAAGATCCCCATGCTCGGCATGATCAAGCGCAAGGCCGAGAAGGTCATCATCGACCGCGCCCTCCAGGGCCTGAAGCAGCGCGTCGAGTCCGGGAAGTAGTCCTTCGGCGGAGCCGGACGGCAGTCCCTCGGCGGGGCCCCGGACGCCGGCCCTTCGGCCGGACCCCGGGTGGCAGCCCCGCGGCCGAGCCGGGCCGCGTCCCGGCGCCGGCGGCACCGCCCGGGCTCCCCGCGCCGCGCCCCCCGGACCGCCCCCGGTACGGTCGCCCCATGCGGATCATCCTCGTCACCGGAACCGGCGGAGCCGGACGCACCGCCGTCGCCACCGGCACCGCCCTCGCCGAAGCGCGCGCGGGCCGCCGGGTCGCGCTCGTCTCGGCCGACGCGCCGGCCGGGACGGCGACCGCCGCGGACACCCTCCGCCTGCACGCCCCCGACCCGGCCGGTGACTTCCGGCGCGAGTTCCTCGCCCTCCAGGCCCGCTCCGCCACCGCCCTGGACCTGCTCGGCACCGCCCCCTTCGAGGACGCCGAGCTCACCGAACTCCCCGGCAGCCCCCTCTTCGCCCTGCTCAGGGCCGTACGGGACGCGGCGGCCGGAGACGCGGAGCTGCTCGTCGTGGACCTGCCGCCGCTGCGCGAGGCCCTCGCCCTGCTCGCCCTGCCCGAACAGCTGCGCCGCTACCTGCGCCGCCTGCTGCCCCCCGAGCGGCAGGCCGCCCGCGCCCTGCGGCCCATGCTCGCCCAGCTCGCCGGCGTCCCGCTGCCCGCCCAGTGGCTCTTCGAGGCCACCGCCCGCTGGGAGACCGAGCTCGCCGCCGTCCAGGAGCTCGTCGACTCCCCGCGCACCGGCGTCCGGCTCGTCGTCGAACCCGGTCCCGCCGCCGTCGAGGCCCTGCGCACCGCCCGCCTCGGCCTCGCCCTCCAGGGCCTCGCCCTGGACGCCGTCGTCGCCAACCGGGTGCTGCCCGCAGGCTCCGCCGACCCCTGGTTCGCGGGCCTCGCCGCCGAGCAGCACCGCCACCTCGCCGCCCTTCGCGAGGCCCACCCCGACGTGCGCGAACTGCCCCACCTCGGGCGCGCCCCCGGCGGCCCCGAGGACCTCGCCGAGCTCGCCGTCGCCGACCTGCCCACCGCCCCCGCGCCCGGCTGGACCGTCGAGGACCGCCGCGCCGAGGACGGCATCCTGGTCTGGCACGTCCCGCTGCCCGGCGCCGTCAAGGACGGCCTCTCCCTCGTCCGGCGCGGCGACGAACTCCTCCTCGGCGCCGGTCCCTTCCGCCGCAACGTGCCGCTCCCCGCCGTCCTGCGCCGCTGCGCCGTCACCGGCGCCGCGCTCGTCGACGGGGACCTGCGGATCCGCTTCACCCCCGACCCGGGACAGTGGCCGAAGCCCACCCCCTGAGGCCGCGCGGTGCGTGTACCGTCGAAGGAGAACCCATCGGAGAGCACCGGAGCCCCCCGGAGCACGCCGGAGAGCACCGGACGCCCCGGGGAACCCGAGGAGCCTGAGGAGTACGCCATGAGCGACGCGGACGCCTGGGCCAAGGCATGCGCCGAGGACCTGGAGGCCGAGAAGGCCCGCCGCCGCGCGGAGCGCGGCGAGGAGCCCGGCACCCCGGCGGAGGAGTTCCGCAAGCTCTTCGACGCCGTCGCCGAGAAGGTCTCCGGCGCCCTCGGCGGCCCCCTCCTCGGCGGCCAGGCCGCCGGGACCGTACAGCAGGTCGTCAACCAGGCGAAGGCCCTCGTCGAGCCCGTCATCGAGCGCAACCCCCAGGTCTTCGACCACCTCGCCGCCGCGGGCAACGAACTGCTCGCCGCCTACCGCTCGGCCGTCCAGGGGCAGGAGACCCGCTGGACCCGCGGCGACACCGACGGAACGGAACCGGGCGATCCGCGCGACGAGAAGCGCGAGCGCCGCGACGAGGGCCGCGACGACGGCCCGGGGACCGGGCAGCACATCGATCTGGACTGATCGGGAGCGCCCCTCCCCTCGGGTACGGTGGGCCCTAGCGGGGCTCGACCGAAAACTGAGGGACACATGGGACTCACCATCGGCGTCGACATCGGCGGCACGAAGATCGCGGCCGGCGTGGTCGACGAGGAGGGCAAGATCCTCGACACCCACACCGTGCCCACCCCGCCGACACCGGAGGGCATCGTCGACGCGATCTGCGCCGCCGTCTCGGAGGCCGGCAAGGGGCACCGGATCGAGGCCGTCGGCATCGGAGCCGCGGGCTACGTCGACGACAAGCGCGCCACCGTCCTCTTCGCGCCGAACATCGACTGGCGGCACGAGCCGCTGAAGGACAAGGTCGAGCAGCGGGTCGGCCTGCCGGTCGTCGTCGAGAACGACGCCAACGCCGCCGCCTGGGGCGAGTACCGCTTCGGCGCCGGCCAGGGCCACGAGGACGTCATCTGCATCACCCTCGGCACCGGCCTCGGCGGCGGCATCATCATCGGCAACAAGCTGCGCCGCGGACGCTTCGGCGTCGCCGCCGAGTTCGGCCACATCCGGGTCGTCCCCGACGGCCTGCTGTGCGGCTGCGGCAGCCAGGGCTGCTGGGAGCAGTACGCCTCCGGCCGCGCCCTCGTGCGGTACGCGCGCCAGCGCGCCAACGCCACCCCCGAGAACGCGGAGATCCTGCTCGGGCTCGGCGACGGCACCCCCGAGGGCATCGAGGGCAAGCACATCAGCCAGGCCGCCCGCGCGGGCGACCCGGTCGCCGTCGACTCCTTCCGCGAGCTGGCCCGCTGGGCCGGGGCGGGCCTCGCCGACCTGGCCTCGCTCTTCGACCCGTCGGCGTTCATCGTCGGCGGCGGCGTCTCCGACGAGGGCGAGCTGGTCCTGGACCCGATCCGCAAGTCCTTCCGGCGCTGGCTGATCGGCGGCCAGTGGCGTCCGCACGCGCAGGTGCTCGCCGCGCAGCTCGGCAACAAGGCCGGACTCGTCGGCGCGGCCGACCTGGCCCGCCAGGGCTGAGCCCCGGGGGCCCGGCCCCCTTCGCTCCGGTGCCCGTCGTGCCCTCTGGGGCGCGGCGGGCACTGCCCCTATGTTGGGGCCCATGGCGACCGGCGCGCACCCCTCGACGACCCCGCTCAGCGAGCTCCCCGACTCCCGTACGGAACCCGACGGTTCGGCCGTCGTCCGGGTCCTCTCCTACAACGTCCGCTCGATGCGCGACGACGAGGACGCCCTGGCCCGGGTGATCCGGGCCTGCGCCCCCGACCTGGTCTTCGTCCAGGAGGCCCCGCGCTTCTTCCGCTGGCGCAAGCACGCGGCCCGGCTCGCCGCCAAGAGCGAGCTCCTCCATCTCTCCGGCGGCGCCACCGCCGCCGGACCGCTGCTGCTGTGCTCGCTGCGGGCCACGGTCGAACGCACCGAGGACGTCCTGCTCCCGCTCGCCCCCGGCCGCCACCGGCGCGGCCTGGCCACCGCCGTGGTCCGGATCGGCGGCGCCCGCCTCGGCCTGGTCAGCTGCCACCTGAGCCTGGACGCCGGGGAGCGCTACGCCCAGGCGGGCCTGGTCCTGGACCGGGTCGCCGCCCTCGGCACCCCGCACGCCATCGTGGCCGGCGACCTCAACGAGGGCCCCGGCGGCCGGAGTTTCACCCGCCTGGCCACGGAGCTCCGGGACGGCTGGACGGCCAGGCCGTGGGGCGCCGAGCACACCTTCCCCTCGGCCGCCCCGGACCGCCGCATCGACGCGGTCCTCACCACCCCGGGCATCGACGTCCTCGCCTGCGGCGTCCCGACGGACCTCGACCCCGACGACCTGAGAACGGCGACGGACCACCTGCCGGTGCTGGCGGTGGTCCGTGTCCCTGCCTCGTAAAGGCCCTGCCTCGTAAAAGCCCTGCTACGTAAAGCCCTGCCCCGTAAACCGCTCCGTGCCTACACCACGGCCCCGCGCCCCGGGTCGTCGTAGCCGTCCTCGTCCTCGTCGTCGTGCTTCATGCGGCCCACCAGGGTCGCGAAGCCGCCCAGGAAGCCGCCCACGCACACGGTGGTGAGCCACCAGGTCATGTCCCACTGGAGCAGCACCGCGAGCAGCATCAGGACCGGGCCGCCGATCACCGCGAGCCAGGCGAACTTGGTCGTCGTGTCGGCCTCCGGCAGCGGCGGCGGCTCCGGCGGGACGAAGTGCCCCTCGTCGGAGTCGTCGGCCTTCCCGCGCTTCTTCCCGTCCTTCTCGCCGTCCGCGCCCTCCGGCGCCGCGTCCGGGTCCGCCAGCGAGTAGTCGCGGGGCCCGCCGGACACGCTCACCCCCGGGGCGAAGACCACCGACGAGCCGAGCGCCGGACGACCGGTCCCGTCCGGCTCCTCGTCCTCCGCCGCGGGCTTGCGGAACTTGTCCGGCTTCTCGGCCGCGCCGCCGTCCTCGGGCAGCGGCGGCAGCGCCAGATCCTCCACCGACCGGAAGGGCCGGGCCCCCGGCGGGTCGGCCGGCTCCTCGCCGTACCCCGCGACGATCGCGGCCCACGCCGCCTCCTCGTCGATGGGCTGCGGCTCCCGCTCGCCGCCGTCCTGCTGCTCAGCCACCGCTCGCGCTTCCCTTCTCACCGACGAGGTCCGGAGCGAGCCGGGCCACGAACGCCCAGCTCTCCTCGAAGATCCGCTCCGCGTCGTAGTCCAACGTCGCGACGTGGTAGCTCTGTTCCAGCAGGACCTCCGTGACGTCCGTCGACGAGATCCGGCTCAGCACCCGGGCCGAGTCGGCGGGCGGCACCACATGGTCCTGGGGGCTGTGCAGCAGCAGCACCGGCTGCGTCACCTGCGGCAGCTCCGCGTCCACGACCTGGAAGAACCGCCGCAGCGAGTGGGCCGCGTGCAGCGGCACCCGCTCGTAGCCCACCTCGGCCCCGCCCGGCTTCGCTATGTCGCTGGCGATGCCCTTCGTGGACGGCACCAGGTGCCGCACCACCGGCAGCGCCTTCGCGGCCAGGCCGTGCACCTTGTTGCCCGGGTTGACCAGGACGATGCCGGCGACCTCCTCGCCGTGCCGCGCCGCGAGCCGCAGGGTCAGCGCGCCGCCCATCGACAGGCCCATCACGAAGACCCGCTCGCAGCGGGCGGACAGCTCCCGCAGCGCCTGGTCCACCTCCGCGTACCAGTCCTGCCAGGTGGTGACCTGCATGTCCTGCCAGCGCGTGCCGTGCCCGGGCAGCAGCGGCAGCGAGACCGTCAGCCCGCGCCCGGCCAGATACTCGGCCCAGGGGCGCATCGACTGCGGGGAACCGGTGAAACCGTGACAGAGGAGCACGCCTACCTTCCCGCCCTCGTGGCGGTACGGCTCGGCTCCGGGAAGGACCGGCACGGGGTCTCCTGTTCGGTTCGACTTCGGGCCCGGCTCTCGCGGACGCCGAAGCGGCGGCGGAAAGGGGAAGGCTTTCACCGTACGCGACCGGACCGACACCGACCAGGGCCGTTCGCACGAAGGAGCCCGGCGGCCCGGGGCGGCCAGGCCGCCCGCGCGGGCCCCGGCGGCCCCGCAGGGGATAAAGTCGTCGTGACGGCACACGGAAGGCATGGCGAGTTGATCTACGGCGCAATGAAGTTCTCCCTCGGCGGGTCCCTGAAGCTCGCCTTCAGGCCCTGGGTGGAGGGCCTGGAGAACATCCCCGCCGAGGGGCCGGCGATCCTCGCGAGCAACCACCTCTCCTTCTCGGACTCCTTCTTCCTGCCGGCCGTCCTCGACCGCAAGGTGACCTTCATCGCGAAGGCCGAGTACTTCACCACCCCCGGCGTCAAGGGCAAGCTGACGGCCGCCTTCTTCAAGGGCGTCGGCCAGCTCCCGGTGGACCGCTCCGGCGCCCGCGGCGCGGGCGAGGCGGCGATCAAGGCCGGCATCGAGGTCATCAAGGGCGGCGGCCTGTTCGGCATCTACCCCGAGGGCACCCGCTCGCCCGACGGGCGGCTCTACCGAGGCAAGCCCGGCGGGCTCGCCCGGGTGGCGCTCGCCACCGGCGCCCCGGTGATCCCGGTCGCGATGATCGACACCGAGAAGATCCAGCCGCCCGGCAAGGTCGTCCCCAAGCTGATGCGTCCGGGCATCCGGATCGGCAAGCCGCTCGACTTCACCCGCTACCAGGGCATGGAGGGCGACCGCTTCATCCTCCGCTCGGTCACGGACGAGGTCATGTACGAGATCATGAAGCTCTCCGGCCAGGAGTACGTGGACATCTACGCGACCGCCGCCAAGCGGCAGATCGCCGATGCCGAGAAGGCCGCCAAGGAGGCCGTCAAGGCCGAGATCGCGGCACGGGAAGAGTCCGGCGCCTGACCCCGTAGAGGGGGGGCGCCCGGGGGTGGGGGAGATGGCCAGGCGCGAACGGGTCGTGCGCATGTCGGTCGAGCAGCCGCTGTGGCGCGCGCTCACCGCGTACCGCGTGCTCACCATGGTGTACGCGGTCCTCCTCTTCGTCTTCGGACAGGGCCGCTACGAGCGCCCCGGCGTCGCCGTCGGCTTCCTCGCCGTGCTGTGCGTCTGGACCCTCGCCACCCTGCCCAAGGTCGCGAACGCGGCCAGCTGCACCAAGCGCTTCCTCGTCGCCGACCTCACCGTCGCCCTCGTCGGCATCCTGCTGACCCCGCTCGCGGACGAGCAGGCCCGCACCATGGACGGCACCACCCTGCCGTCGATATGGACCGCCGGTGCCGTCCTCGCGTACGCGATCAAAGGCGGCTGGCGCTGGGCCGGCTTCGCCTCCTCCCTTGTCGCCGTCGCCAACATCGTCGAGCGCGGCGAGCCCAGCCGGGACACCCTGCACAACGTGCTGCTCGTCTGGGTCGCCTCCATCGCCATCGGCTACGTCGTCGAGGTCGCCCGCGCCTCCGAGCGCACCCTCGCCCGCGCCCTGGAGATCGAGGCCACCACCCGCGAGCGGGAGCGGCTCGCCCGGGACATCCACGACAGCGTGCTCCAGGTCCTCGCCATGGTGCAGCGGCGCGGCACCGCGCTCGGCGGCGAGGCGGCCGAGCTCGGCAGGATGGCCGGCGAGCAGGAGGTCGCCCTGCGCACCCTGGTCGCGGGCGGGCTCATCCGCACCTCGTACGTCTCCGAGGACGAGTCCGAGGGCGCCGTCGTCCGGGTCGTGGAGGAGCCCGACGAGGCGGCCGGCCCCGACGCGGAGACCGACCTGCGTACCCTGCTCCTGCCCCGGGCCGGCTCCCGGGTGACCCTCTCCGACCCGGGCGCCCCGGTCCTGCTGCCCGCCCCCGCCGCCCGCGAGCTGGCCGCCGCCGTCGGCGCCGCCCTGGACAACGTACGGGTGCACGCGGGGCAGGACGCGAACGCCTGGATCCTCGTGGAGGACTGGGACGACGAGGTCATCGTCACCGTCCGGGACGACGGGCCCGGCATCCCCGAGGGCCGGCTGGCCGAGGCGTGGGGCGAGGGCCGGATGGGCGTCGCCCTGTCCATCCGGGGCAGACTGCGGGACCTCGGCGGCAGCGCCGAGCTGGTCTCGGTCCCCGGACAGGGCACCGAAGTGGAACTGAAGGTCCCGCGCGCGGCGCGGGAACGGGGGAAGGCGGGAGAGAAGTGAGCGAGCAGCAGATCAAGGTGATGGTCGTCGACGACCACCCGATGTGGCGGGACGCGGTCGCCCGGGACCTCGCGGAGGCGGGCCTCGACGTGGTGGCCACCGCCGGCGACGGCGAGCAGGCGGTGCGCCGCGCGGCGGCGGCCGGACCCGACGTCCTGGTCCTCGACCTGAACCTGCCGCTCAAGCCCGGCGTCCAGGTCTGCAAGGAGCTGGTCGGCGCCGACCCCCGGCTGCGGGTCCTGGTGCTCTCCGCGAGCGGCGAGCACGCCGACGTCCTGGAGGCAGTGAAGTCCGGCGCCACCGGCTACCTGCTGAAGTCGGCCAGCACCGCGGAGCTGATCGACGCGGTGCGCCGCACCGCCGTCGGCGACCCCGTCTTCACCCCGGGCCTGGCCGGGCTGGTCCTCGGCGAGTACCGGCGGCTGGCCTCCGAGCCGGTCCCGGCGGCCGGCGCCGACGAGCCGAAGGCGCCGCAGCTCACCGAGCGGGAGACCGAGGTGCTGCGGCTGGTCGCCAAGGGGCTGAGCTACAAGCAGATCGCCGAGCGGCTGGTCATCTCGCACCGCACGGTCCAGAACCACGTGCAGAACACCCTCGGCAAGCTCCAGCTGCACAACCGGGTGGAGCTCGTGCGCTACGCCATCGAGCGCGGTCTCGACGACGCCTGAGCCCCGCCGGGGCCTGGTTTCCGCCGTCGGTTTCGCGCCGCGCGATTCACTCGGTTCGCCGTGTCGGGGCGGCCCGGCCCGCCGCTAGCGTGGGCCGCATCCCCCACGTACGGCGAAGGAGTGCCCCATGCGCGTCGGTGTGCTGACCGGCGGAGGCGACTGCCCCGGGCTCAACGCGGTGATCCGAGCGGTCGTCCGCAAGGGCGTCCAGGAGAACGGCTGGAGCTTCACCGGCTTCCGCGACGGCTGGCGCGGAGTCGTCGAGGGCGACACGGTCCCGCTGGACGTGGCGGCCGTCCGCGGCATCCTGCCGCGCGGCGGCACCGTGCTCGGCGCCTCCCGCACCGACCCCTTCGCCACCGAGGGCGGGGTACGGCGGATCCGGGAGCAGCTCGCCAAGCACCGCCTGGACGCGCTGGTCGCCATCGGCGGGCGCGGCACGCTGGCCGTCGCCGCCCGGCTGCACGCCGAGCACGGGGTGCCCTGCGTCGGCGTGCCCAAGACCATCGACAACGATCTGTCGGCCACCGACTGGACCTTCGGCTTCGACACCGCCGTCGGCATCGCCACCGACGCGATCGACCGGGTGCACACCACCGCCGACTCGCACAGCCGGGTCCTGGTCGTCGAGGTGATGGGCCGGCACACCGGCTGGATCGCGCTGCACGCCGGGCTCGCGGGCGGGGCCAACGTGATCCTCGTCCCCGAGCAGCGCTTCGACCTCGACCAGGTCTGCGCCTGGGTCGACTCCCGCTTCCAGGCCACGTACGCCCCGATCCTGGTGGTCGCCGAGGGGGCCCGGCCGCGCGACGGGGCCCGGGTGGAGGGCTCGATCGCCGCCTGGCTGGCCGCCGCGATCGAGCGGCGCACCGGCAAGGAGGCCCGCACCACCGTCCTCGGGCACGTCCAGCGCGGCGGCAGCCCCAGCGCCTTCGACCGCTGGCTGGCCACCCGCTTCGGGCTGCACGCCGTGGACGCCGTACGGGACGGGGCGCACGGCACGATGGTGGCGCTGCGCGGCACGGAGGTGGTCCGGGTGCCGCTGGCCGCCGCCACCGCCCGCCTCAAGACGGTCGACCCCGCGCGGTACGCGGAGGCGGGGGTCTTCTTCGGCTGAGGGCGCGGGGGCGGAAGAGCCCGTATATTCGCTCCCGTAACCAGACAAATACGGCGCATATCCCCGGAGGGGCCCCGTGGAGATCCTGGCATTCGGCGTGCAGGCGGACGAGAAGCCGCTCATCGAGAGGGCCTTCGCGGGGCACCACGAGGTGCGCTGCGTGGACGTCTTCCTCAACGAGGACACCGCCCCCATCGCGGCCGGCTACGAGGTCGTCTCGACCAGCGTCAACGCGAGCCTCGACCACCGGGTGCTGCAGACCCTCGCGGCCGGCGGCACCCAGATGATCGCCCAGCGCTCCACGGGCTTCAACAACATCGACCTGGAGGTCGCCGAGCGGCTCGGCTTCACGGTCGCCCGGGTCTCGTACTACTCGCCGTACTCGGTCGCCGAGTTCGCCTGGACCCTCGCCATGGGCGTCAACCGGCGGATCGTCCGCGCCTCGAACCGCACCCGGGACTTCGACTTCCGGCTCGACGGGCTGATGGGCCGCGACATGCGCGGCCGGACCGTCGGCGTCCTCGGCACCGGCAAGATCGGCGAGGCGTTCACCCGGATCGCCCACGGCTTCGGCATGAACCTGCTCGGCTGGGACGTCGCCGAGAACCCCGCCTGCCTGGAGCTCGGCATGAAGTACGTCGAGAAGGAGCGGCTCTTCGCCGAGTCCGACGTGATCAGCCTGCACGTGCCGCTGCTGCCCTCCACCCAGCACATCATCGGCCCCGACGCCCTGCGCGCGATGAAGGACGACGCGATCCTGGTGAACTCCAGCCGCGGCGGCCTCGTCGACACCGAGGCCCTGGTCACCGAGCTGCGCGCGGGCCGCTTCACCGGGGTCGGCCTCGACGTGTACGAGGCCGAGGTCGGGCTCTTCTTCCTCGACAAGTCCCTGGAGGTCGTCGAGGACGACACCCTGGCCCGGCTGGTGACCTTCCCCAACGTGATCGTCACCTCCCACCAGGCGTACTACACGGTCGACGCGGTCGGCCAGATCATCGACACCACGGTCCAGAACGTCCTCGACTACCTCGCCGGGCGCCGCAGCGAGAACGTCCTGGTCCCGAAGCTGCCGTAGCGCCTACACGAGCACCCCCGCCAGGAGGGACGCGGTCACCGCCGCCCCCTCCTTCGTCAGCACCGACTCCGGGTGGAACTGCACCCCGGCGAAGCCCGGCCCGCGCAGCGCGTGCACCTCGTCCGTCGCCTCCTCCCGGCTCACCTCGATCCGGTGCAGCGCCAGCTCCGTCGCCGTCCGCTCGTCGCAGCGGGCGGTGAAGCTGTTGTAGAAGCCGACCACCCGCTCCTGCCCGAACAGGTCGATCCGCACCTGCGCCCCCTGGAACGGGACCCGCTTGCGGACGATCTCCAGGCCCAGCTCCGCCGCGATCAGCTCGTGGCCCAGGCACACCCCCAGCAGCCCGTGCCGGTGCCCGCGCAGCAGCTCCGCGGTCAGCCCGCGCAGGAAGCGCATCTTCGGGTCCGCCGCGTCCGAGGGATCACCGGGACCGGGCCCCAGCACCACCGGGCCCTCGTGCGCGAGCGCCAGCTCCCGCAGCCCCGGCTCGTCGTAGCGCAGCACCGAGACCGTGAGGCCCGAGGAGCGCAGCAGGTGCGCCAGCATCGCCGTGAAGGTGTCCTCCGCGTCCACGACCAGCGCGTGCCCCGACAGCTCCGCCGACCGGGCCTGCATCTTCAGCCAGAACGGCGCCAGGTCCGCCCGCCGCGCGTCCAGCGCCGCCCGCACCCGCGGGTCGTCCGCCAGCCGGGGCCCGGCGGCGCCCCCGCCCGAGGGCCGCCCCGGCCGCACCCCTAGGGCGGCCAGCACCCCCGCCGCCTTCGCGTGGGTCTCGGCGACCTCGCCCGCCGGGTCCGAGTGGCGCACCAGGGTCGCGCCCACCGGGACCCGCAGCCGGCCCCCGGGCGAGATGTCGGCGGTCCGGATCAGGATCGGGGAGTCCAGCGTCTGCGCCCCGCTCGCGTCGGTCCCGAGCAGCGCCAGCGCCCCCGCGTAGTAGCCGCGGCCCCCGGCCTCGTGCCGCTCGATCACCCGGCAGGCGTTCTGCACCGGCGAGCCCGTCACGGTCGCCGCGAACATCGTCTCGCGCAGCACCTCGCGCACGTCGAGCGAGGACCGGCCGCGCAGCTCGTACTCCGTATGGGCGAGGTGCGCCATCTCCTTCAGCCGCGGCCCGATCACCACCCCGCCCTGGTCGCCGACGGTGCACATCATCTTCAGCTCCTCGTCGACCACCATCGAGAGCTCCTCGGTCTCCTTCCGGTCGGAGAGGAACGAAAGGAGCTGCTCGGCGGTGGGCGCCGCGCCCGCCGGGTAGCGGAAGGTGCCGCTGATCGGGTTCATCACGACCGTCCCGCCGGACATCCGCACGTGCACCTCGGGGCTCGCCCCGACCAGCGTCCGGTCCCCGGTGTGCACCACGTACGTCCAGTACGCCCCCCGCTCGCCCGCCAGCAGGCGCCGGAACAGGGCGAGCGCGTCGGCCCGCCCGAAGCCCGGGATCTCCCCGGTGTAGGTGCGCCGGATGACGAAGTTCGCGCCCTCGCCGGCGCCGATCTCCTCGTCGATCACCCGCCGCACGATCCGCCCGTACGCCTCGTCCGAGACGTCGAAGCCGCCGCCCTCGACCCGTACGTCATGGGCCGGGAGCTGCGCCAGGACCTCGGCGAGCGGCAGTTCGTGGGACTCCTCGGCGGTCAGGTACGCGAGCGGGGTGCCGTCGTCGCGGACCTCGAAGCCGCGCTCGCGGATCTGCCGGAACGGCACCAGCGCCAGCGTGGGTGCCGCCCCCACCGGCAGCTCGGCGAGGCGCCCGGCCTCGCGCACCGGGCCGATCAGCACCTCGACGGTGTCGTGGTCGCGGCCCGGGGTGCGCCGCCGCAGCAGGGCGAAGGGCGGGCAGGAGGGGTCGAGCAGGCGGTGCAGGAGCGGGGAGACGTCCATGGCGGGTGTCGTTCCTTCCGGGGGGAGAGCGGAGAGGAACGGCCTCGGGGTACGAGAAAGGCCGCCCCTCGGGCGGCCTTCGCGTGATGTCGGTGTACGCGCAGTCAGTGGGCCGCCGGATGAGCGGTCCACCACCAGTTCTGGGTCGAAAGCGCGAACATGGCGCCGATCGTAGCGCATGAGTCGGATCACACCCGTCTCAGCAAGCGGTCACTGGCGTGGACGCGGCACGCGGCACCGTACTGTGGGGGGCGTGACCGTGAACGCTGATACCCACGCCGTCGCCAAGGCGACCTGGCGAGACCTGCCCGCGGCGCAGCAGCCCGAGTACCCCGATGCCGAGGCTCTGCGCGACGTCGTCGCGGAGCTCCAGAGCTATCCCCCCCTCGTCTTCGCGGGCGAGTGCGACCAGCTGCGTGCCCGGATGGGAGCCGTCGCCCGTGGCGAGGCGTTCCTCCTCCAGGGCGGTGACTGCGCCGAGGCTTTCGACGCCGTGTCCGCGGACCACATCCGCGCCAAGCTGAAGACCCTGCTCCAGATGAGCGCCGTCCTGACCTACGCGGCCTCCGTGCCCGTGGTCAAGGTCGGCCGCATCGCCGGCCAGTACTCCAAGCCGCGCTCCAAGGGCACCGAGACCCGCGACGGCGTGACCCTGCCGACCTACCGCGGCGACTCCGTGAACGGCTTCGAGTTCACCGAGGCGGCCCGGATCCCGGACCCCGAGCGCCTGAAGCGGATGTACAACGCGTCCTCCTCGACGCTGAACCTGGTGCGCGCCTTCACCACCGGCGGCTACGCCGACCTGCGCCAGGTGCACGCCTGGAACCAGGACTTCGTGAAGTCGTCCCCGTCGGGCCAGCGCTACGAGCAGCTGGCGCGCGAGATCGACAACGCGCTGAACTTCATGAAGGCGTGCGGCACCGACCCGGCCGAGTTCAAGGCGGTGGAGTTCTACGCCTCGCACGAGGCGCTGCTGCTCGACTACGAGGGCGCGCTGACCCGCACGGACTCGCGCACGGGCAAGCTGTACGACACCTCCGGCCACATGGTCTGGGTCGGCGAGCGCACCCGTCAGCTCGACCACGCCCACATCGAGTTCTGCGCGCAGATCGCGAACCCGATCGGCATCAAGCTGGGCCCGACGACCACCCCGGAGGAGGCGCTCACCTACATCGAGCGCCTCGACCCCGACCGCGAGCCGGGCCGGCTGACCTTCATCGTCCGCATGGGCGCCGACAAGGTCCGCGACCGGCTCCCCGAGCTGGTCGAGAAGGTCACCGCCTCGGGCGCGACCGTCGCCTGGGTGACCGACCCGATGCACGGCAACACCTTCGAGGCGGCCTCGGGCCACAAGACCCGCCGCTTCGACGACGTGCTCGACGAGGTCAAGGGCTTCTTCGAGGTCCACAAGGAGCTCGGCACCCACCCGGGCGGCATCCACGTGGAGCTGACCGGCGACGACGTCACCGAGTGCGTGGGCGGCGGCGACGAGATCTTCGTCGACGACCTGCACCAGCGCTACGAGACGGCCTGCGACCCGCGGCTCAACCGCAGCCAGTCGCTCGACCTGGCCTTCCTGGTCGCGGAGATGTACCGCGATCAGTAAGGAGCTTCCTACGACGATGGGGCGCGGATCCATGTGATCCGCGCCCCATCGTCGTATCCGGGCCTTTTGAGAGCCGGGACCGCCGGGTAAGGTTAGGTTAGCCTTATCGATCCCGGCGGGAGGTGAAACCGCGTGTACGTCTGCTCATGCTTCGGTGTCACGGAGAAGCAGGTCAAGGACCACGCGGAGGCCGGCGCCTGCACGCCCCGCCAGATCGCCTCGGCCTGCAAGGCCGGCACGGACTGCGGTTCGTGCGTCAAGCGCATCCAGGCCCTCCTCGGGCGCGGCAACTGCCCGCGCCGCGAGCTCCTCGACCAGGGGATGCCGGCCCTGACGACGGAGCTCTCCGAAGCCGCCTAGACCCCGGCCGGCCCGGCTAGCTCGGCTGCTCGATGAGCGTCGAGCAGTAGAGCGCCTCGCCGAGCTGCTCGATCAGCTCCAGCTGGGTGTCCAGGTAGTCGATGTGGTGCTCCTCGTCGGCCAGGATCTCCTCGAAGAGGTTGGCCGAGGTGACGTCGCCCTTGGCCCGCATGACCTCGATCCCGCGCTTCAGCCGGTCGATGGCCTCGACCTCGACCTGCCGGTCCGCCTCGAACATCTCCTTGACCGTCTGGCCCACCCGGACGTGGAAGAGGCGCTGGTAGTTCGGCAGCCCGTCGAGCATGAGGATGCGCTCGGTGAGCTTGTCCGCGTGCTTCATCTCGTCGATGGACTCTTCGCGGGTGTACTTGGCGAGCTTGGTCCAGCCCTTGTTGTCCTGGATCCGGTAGTGCAGCCAGTACTGGTTGATCGCGGTCAGCTCGCCGGTGAGCTGCTCGTTGAGGAATTCAAGGACCTCGGGGTCGCCCTGCATCGCTTCAGGATCCTTCCACCATAGACACCGCCGCCACCGGGCAGGATGGCCGCATCCTCGCAGCACCCTCGGGTGGCGTCCAGTAAGTGCAGGCTTACTCTGAGTTGTCCTTGGGTCGTCCAGATCGCCCGGATGTCCGGAGATGTCGGGCGGTGACTGGTCATGACCACCCCTCGCCGTCTGTCACCATGGATGGCATGGGTCAGCCGGAGGGCGGAGTACGCCGGGAAGCAGGAGTGACGGACCTTCCGCCGGGGCAGCGCCTCCAGCGCGGCTGGCCGGTCACCCACTACGGACCCGTACCCCGCTTCAAGCCGGAGCGCTGGGAGTTCCGGGTCTTCGGGGCCACCGCCGACGGCGACAAGCACTGCTGGAACCACGAGGAGTTCTCGGCGCTGCCCTACCGCTCGGTCGTGGCCGATCTGCACTGCGTGACCAAGTTCAGCATGATCGGCGCCGAGTGGGGCGGCGTCTCCGCCCGCACGCTCCTCGACCTCGCCCCGCCCGCGCCCGGGGTCACCCATGTGATGGTCTGGGCGGAGTACGGCTACAGCGCCAACATGCGCCTGTCCGACTTCGCCGCCGAGAGCGCGATCTTCGCCACCCACAAGGACGGCGAGCTGCTCACCGCCGAGCACGGCTTCCCGCTGCGGCTCGTGGTGCCCCACCTCTACGCCTGGAAGGGCCCGAAGTGGGTGCGGGGCGTGGAGTACCTGGCCGCCGACCGGCGCGGCTTCTGGGAGGAGCGCGGGTACCACAACATCGGCGACCCGTGGACCGAGCAGCGCTACTCGTACCAGGAGGAGCCGGGCGACGGCCCCGAGCTCTAGGGCCTGTCTGGGCGTGAACCGGCCAGATAGGTGACGGATTCTTCCGTTCGCAGCGGAATGCGCCGCTGGCCTTCCGGGTGCCTCACTACGGTGGCCCGATGACGATCACTCAGTGGCAGGACCGGTCCGTGCTCGTGACGGGCGGCACGCGGGGCATCGGGCGGGGCATCGCGGAGCTGTTCGCCCGGCGCGGCGCGGCGGTCGTGCTCACCGGCCGTACGGCGTCGGTCGCCGACGGGGTGGCGCGCGAGCTCGCCGAGGAGACCGGGGGCCGGGTCTCGGGCATGGGCGTCGACCTGCGGGACCCCGCGGCGATCGAGGAGATGGCGGCGGGCGCCGAGGAGCGGCACGGGCGGCTCGACGTGCTCTGCGCGAACGCGGGCGTCTTCCCGGAGAAGCCGCTCCAGGAGATGACGGCGGCCGACGTCGACGACGTGCTGGCCGTGAACCTGCGCGGGACGATCCTGGCGACCCGGGCCTGTGTGCCGGCCATGCGGCGGGCGGGCGGCGGCCGGGTGGTCCTCACCTCGTCGATCACCGGGCCCACCACCGGCTACGCGGGCTGGTCCCACTACGGCGCGAGCAAGGCCGGGCAGCTCGGCTTCCTCCGCGGCGCCGCCCTGGAGCTGGCACCCTACGCCGTCACGGTCAACGCCGTGCTGCCCGGCAACGTCCGCACCGAGGGCCTGATGGAGCTGGGGGAGCCCTATCTGCGCCGGATGGCGGCCTCGATCCCGCTGGGCCGGCTCGGCGAGAGCGCGGACGTCGCGCACGCGGTGCTGTTCCTCGCCTCGGACGAGGCCGCGTTCATCACGGGCCAGACGCTGACCGTCGACGGCGGGCAGACGCTCCCGGAGTCCCTCGACGCCTTCACACCCGCCGCGCACACGCCCTAGTCGTGGACGACGGCGTGGCCCTTGCCGCGGCCGATCGTCCGCTCGCCGACCCCGGGGTGATCCTCAGCGCAGTTTCTTCAGCAGCTCCACATCGGCGCGGTGCCCCTCGGGCCCGCCCGGCGTCTCGATGATCAGCGGTACGCCGTCGGTGGCGGGGTGGCTCAGCAGGTTCGCGAACGCCTCCTGGCCGATGTGGCCCGCGCCGATGTTCGCGTGCCGGTCCTTGTGCGCGCCCACGACGTCCTTGGAGTCGTTGGCGTGGATCAGTTTCAGCCGCCCCTCGCCCACCACGTCCACCAGCGCGTCCAGCGTCTGGGCCGCCCCGTGCGGGCCGGTCAGGTCGTGTCCGGCGGCGAAGATGTGGCAGGTGTCCAGGCAGATCCCGAGCTTCGGGTGGCGGTCCAGCGCGTCGAAGTAGGGGCCGAAGTCCTCCGCCCGCGAGCAGAGCGAGAAGCCCTGCCCGGCGGTCGACTCCAGCAGCAGGAACGGGTCGTCCTCGTGGGTCAGCTCGTCCAGCAGCGGCAGCAGCCGCTCCCGGACCTGCGCCAGCGCCACCGCGCGCGGGCGCCCGCCGGTCGCGGAGCCGGTGTGCACGACCACGCCCTTGGCGCCGATCTCCCGGCCCCGGCGCAGCGAGTGGCGCATCGACTCCACCGACTTCTCCGCCGTCGCCTCGGTGTGCGAGCCGAAGTTGATGAGGTACGGGGCGTGCACCCAGGCCGACAGGCCCTCGGCCTCGCAGCCGGCCCGGAACAGCTCGTCCTGGGCCGGGTTGCCGACCGGGGTGGCCCAGCCGCGCGGGTTGGCGACGAAGACCTGGACGGTCTCCGCGCCGAGCTCGCGGGCGTAGCCGAGGCCGGTGGTGGCGAGGCCGCCGGCCACGGGGACGTGTCCGCCGACGGGGTTGCGCATGAGTCTCTACAGTCCCTTGATCGTGAGCGTGATGGCGGAGCCCTGGGCGGCGGTGGAGTCGCCCGGCACGGACTGGCCGCCGACGGTGTCGCCGAGGAAGGGGAAGGTCTTCTCGACCTTCACCTCGAAGCCGGCCGTCTCCAGCTCGGCCTTGGCCTCGTCGGTCTTCATGCCGACGACGTCCGGCACCTCGACCATCCGCGGGCCCTTGGAGACGGTCAGGGTGACCGCGTCGCCCTTGGCGGCCCGGCTGCCCTCGGCGAGCGACTGGGCGGCGACCGCGCCGGCGTCCTCGGGCGAGTTGATCCGCTCGGGGGCGACGGTGACCTTGAGCCCGGCGTCCTGGAGGGTGGCGGTGGCCTCGGCGACCGTCTCGCCGGTGACGTCCGGGACGTCGATCGGGGCGCCCTTGCTGACCACGAGCGCGATGGCCGAGTCGGGGGCGCGCCCGGTGCCGGGCTCGGGGTCGGAGCTGATGACGGCGCCCTGGAGGATCGCCTGGCTGAAGGCGTAGGTGATCACGCCGGGCGCGAGGCCCTCGTCCGCCAGGCGCTTCTTCGCGTCGGCGAGCGGGACGCCCTTCAGGTTCGGGACCTTCACGATCTCGGGGCCGCGGGAGACGGTGAGGGTCACCGTGCCGTTGCCGCGGATGCGCTCGCCGGAGCCGGGGTCGGTGGCCATCACCGTGCCCCGCTCGTACACGTCGCTGAAGGCGCGCCGGGTGGCGGCCACGTCGAGTCCGGCGTCGGCGAGGCGCCGGGTGGCCTGCTCCTCGGTCTGCCCGAGGACGGCGGGGACGCGGGTGAACTGGCCCGAGTTGATGTACCAGACCCCGGCCCCGAGCCCGAGCGCCAGCAGCACGGCGGCGACGATCAGGAACGGCCCCCGGGGCGCCCGGCGGCGGCCGGCCGGGGGCGCGGGCGGCGGGGCGGGCAGCACGCTCGTGTGCTCCACGGGCTGCGGCAGCAGGCGCGGGATGACGCTGGTGCGGTCCTCGGAGCCGCCGCCCCGCGCGGGCGGGTGCGCGGTCGGCGGTACGGCGTCGAGCCGCGCGTCGTCGAGTGCGGCGCGGGCCTCGCGGACCAGGGCGAGCAGCGCGACCGCGTCGTAGGGGCGCAGGTCGGGGTTGCGCGCGGTGGCGCTCGCGACCAGCTCGTCCAGCTCGGGGGCGAGCCCCGGGACGGTGCCGGAGGGCGCCGGGACGTCGGTGTTCAGGTGCCGGTAGAGGACTTGGGCGGGGGTGTCGCCGGTGTGCGGCTTGGCGCCGGTCAGCGTCTCGTACAGGACGACCCCGCACGCGTACACGTCGGCGCGGGTGTCGGCGGTGCCGTGCTCGATCTGCTCCGGGGCGAGGTACGAGACGGTGCCGAGGACCGCGCCGGTGGTGTCGGTGGCCGAGCCCACGGCCCGGACCAGGCCGAAGTCGGCGACCTTGACCCGGCCGTCGTCCCCTATGAGGACGTTCTCCGGCTTCATGTCCCGGTGCACGAACCCGGCCCGGTGCGCGGCGCCGAGCGCGGCCAGCACCGGCTCCAGGATGTCGAGGGCGGCCCGGGGCGACAGCGCGCCCCGCTCGCGCAGCACGTCCCGCAGGGTGCAGCCGGACACGTACTCCATCGCCAGGTACACGTAGGCGCCGTCCGCGCCCTGGTCGAAGACCCCGACGACGTTGGGGTGCGCCAGGCGCGCGACGGACTTGGCCTCGCGCATGAACCGCTCCACGAACGCGGCGTCCGTGGCGAGGTCCGGGTGCATCACCTTGAGCGCGAGCACCCGGTCCAGGCGGGTGTCGACGGCCCGGTAGACCGTGGCCATCCCGCCGACGGCGATGCGCGCGTCGACGCGGTAGCGGCCGTCGAGCAGCCGCCCGACGAGAGGGTCCTGAAGGGTCGTGTCCACGGCGTCGAGTCTACGAGCCGCGCCGGGGCCCGCCGCCCGCGTCCGGCGCCTTGCAGCGCGGTTGTGACGCGGGCGACCCGGGCCACGGGCGGGGTCGGGCGAGGTCAGGCGGGGTCCCCGGCGGTCAGGCGCCGAACGCCGGGCGCTCCGGGTCCAGCCGCGCGCGGCCCTCGTGCGGGGAGGACGCCTCGGCGAAGCGGCGGCGCGGGATGCGGCCCGCGCGGTGGGCGAGCCGGCCCGCCTCGACCGCGTGCCGCATCGCCTCGGCCATCAGGACCGGCTCCTGGGCCCGGGTCACCGCCGAGGCCAGCATCACCGCCGAGCAGCCCAGCTCCATCGCCAGCGCCGCGTCCGAAGCGGTCCCGGCGCCCGCGTCCAGGATCACCGGGACCCCGGCCCGCTCCACGATCAGCTCGAAGTTGTGCGGGTTGCGGATGCCGAGCCCGGAGCCGATCGGCGAGCCCAGCGGCATCACCGCCGCGCAGCCCACGTCCTCCAGCTTCCGCGCGAGGACCGGGTCGTCGTTGGTGTACGGCAGCACCACGAAGCCGTCGTCGACCAGGGTCTCGCAGGCGTCCAGCAGCTCGACCGGGTCGGGCAGCAGGGTCCGCTCGTCGGCGATGACCTCCACCTTGATCCAGTTCGTGCCGAGCGCCTCCCGGGCCAGCCGCGCGGTCAGCACCGCCTCGCCCGCCGTGTAGCAGCCCGCGGTGTTCGGCAGCACCCGGATGCCGAGCCGCTCCAGGACCGAGAGCACCGAGCCGCGCACGCTCGGGTCCAGGCGGCGCATGGCGACCGTGGTCAGCTCCGTACCGCTGACGGTCAGGGAGCGTTCGAGCACGTCGAGGCTGGGCGCCCCGCCGGTGCCCATGATCAGGCGGGAGGAGAACTCGGTGCCGCCGAGCGCGAAGACGTCGTCGGACATGGTTCAGCCTCCCTGGACGGCGGTGAGGATCTCGACCCGGTCGCCCTCGCCGAGCAGCGTCGCGGCCCACCGGCCGCGCGGCACGACCGTCTCGTTCACGGCGGCGGCCACCCCGGCGGGGGCGGTGGTGAGGGTGGCGACGAGGGCGTCGAGGGAGAGCGGGTCCGCGAGCTCGCGGGGCTCTCCGTTCACGGACACGTTCATGCGTGCTCCAGGTGTGCGGGGGAGAAGCGGCGGGCGGTGAAGGGGCGGGCCGCGTCGGGCAGCGCCCCGGTGGTCAGGGCCTCGGCCATGACGTCGCCGGTCACGGGGGTCAGCAGCACCCCGTTGCGGTAGTGGCCGGTGGCCAGGTGGAGTCCGGGCAGGGCGCTCGGGCCGAGCAGCGGCGCGTTGTCGGGGGAGGCGGGCCGCAGCCCCGCGCGGGTCTCGGTGAGCGGCAGCTCGGTGATGCCGGGCACCAGCTCGTGCGCGTCGCGCAGCAGCTCGTAGACGCCGCCCGCGGTCACCGTGGTGTCCCAGCCGAGCTCCTCGCTGGTGGCGCCGACGACCAGCTCGCCGTTCTCGCGCGGCACCAGGTAGACGTGGCTGCCCCGGACGACCGCGCGGACCGTGCGGGAGAGGAAGGGCGCGTACGCGGGGGGCACCCGCAGCCGCAGCACCTGGCCCTTCACCGGCCGCACCGGCGGCAGCACCCGCTCCGGCACCCCGGGCAGCCGCCCGCTCAGGCTGCCGGCCGCCAGCACCACCTGGTCGGCGGCGAGCCCGGACACCTCGGCCCCGGCGGCCAGCTCGGCGCCGACGGCCCGGTCGCCGCTCACCGTGAGCCGCTCGGCGAGCGCCCGGTGGAAGACCACGCCGGCCCGCTCGCAGGCGAGCAGCAGCGCGTCGGCGAGCCGGCGCGGGTCGACCTGGTGGTCGCCGTCCACCCGCAGCCCGCCCCGCACACCCGGCGCCAGCATGGGCTCCAGGCGGCGGCACTCGCGCCCGTTCAGCCACTCCGAGGCCAGCCCGCAGCGGGTCTGCAGGGCGTGCAGCTCGCGCAGGTGGGCCCGGTCGTCCGTGTCCAGGGCGACCGCGAGGGTGCCGCAGGCGCGGTAGCCGACGTCGTGGCCGGTGGCCTCGCCGAGCTCGGCGACGAAGGCGGGATAGCGGCGGGCGGAGTCGAGGTTGAGCCCGAGCAGGGTCTCCTCGCCGAAGTGCAGTTCGGTGACGGCGGCCAGCATCCCCGCCGCCACCCGGGCCGCGCCGCCGCCGGGTTCGGGGTCGGCCACGGCGACGCGCAGCCCGCGCTGCGCCGCCCGCCAGGCCGTGACCAGGCCGATGATGCCGCCCCCGATGACGAGGACGTCGGTGGTACCGCGTGTACGCGACATGGGCGTCCAGCCCCTCCCTTCGCCGGCATGACCCGGATCAGGTTCGTACGGTCGGAGGCCGGACAGCCTCCCTCTCAGCCCGGTGCGTCCGGGCTCCCGCGAGTGCTTTACGCCCGCCACACTAGCCGCAGCGCGCGGCCCGTCGCAGGCCCCCCGGCTTCCTGACGGACCGTCAGATGCGTAAGGTGGTCGGGTGAGCGAGCAGAAGCAGACCCCGCGGCCCACCGCCCGGCACGTCGTGATCGTCGGCGCCGGCATGGCGGGCGTCCAGACCGCCGTCGCCCTGCGCGAACAGGGCTTCACCGGCCCCGTGACCCTCATCGGCGCCGAACCCCACCAGCCCTACGACCGGCCCCCGCTCTCCAAGGCCGTCCTCCTCGGCACCGCCGAGGGCTCCGCCTTCGACATCGACTTCGACTCCCTCGGCATCACCCTGCGGCTCGGCGTCGCCGTCACCGGACTGCGCGCCGCCGACCACGAGATCGACACCGAGGCCGGACCCGTCGGGTACGACACGCTGGTCCTCGCGACCGGCGCGCGCCCGCTCACCCTGCCCGGCACCGAGGACGTCCCCGGCGTCCACCTGCTGCGCACCCTCGACGACGCCGTCCGGCTCGGCGAGGTGCTCGCCCGCCGCCACGACGTCGTGGTCGTCGGCGCCGGCTGGATCGGCGCCGAGTTCGCCACCGCCGCCCGCGCGGCCGGCTGCGCGGTCACCGTCGTCGAGGCCGCCGACCGCCCCCTCGCCGGAGCCCTGCCCGCCGAGGTCACCGCGCCCATGGTCGGCTGGTACGCCGAGCACGGCGCCGAGCTGCGGCTGAGCGCGCGCGTGGCCGGCGTCGAGAAGGGCCGGGTCCTGCTCGCCGAGGGCGCCGGGAACTCCGGCGAGCGCGCCGAGCTGCCCGCCGACGCCGTCGTCGTCGGCATCGGCGCCCGCCCCGACACCGGCTGGCTCGTCGGCTCCGGCATCGCCCTCGACCCGGGCGGCGCCGTCACCGCCGACGACCGGCTGCGCGCCTCCCTGCCCGACGTGTACGCGGTCGGCGACTGCGCCTCCTTCCCCTCGGGCCGCTACGGCGAGCGGCTGCTCGTCCACCACTGGGACAACGCCCTCCAGGGCCCCCGTACCGTCGCCGCCGACATCCTCGGCGGGGCGGCGGAGCCCTACGACCCGGTGCCCTACTTCTGGTCCGAGCAGTTCGGCCGCTTCGTCCAGTACGCCGGCCACCACGCCGCCGCCGACACCCTGCTGTGGCGCGGCGACCCGGCCGAGGAGGCGTGGACCGTGCTGTGGCTCCGCGAGGAGGTGCCGGTCGCGGTGCTCACCGTCAGCCGCCCCCGCGACCTCGCCCAGGGGCGCCGGCTGATCGAGCGGCGCACTCCGGTGGACCCGGCGCGCGCCGCCGACCCCTCCGTCCCCCTGAAGGCGGCGGTCCGGTAGGGCCCGACTACCGGCTGTCGGTCCGGGATGGCACGCTTGTCCTGTGACCGAGATTGACGCAAGAACCGATGCTCTCGTCCCCGCCTGGCTCTTCCTCCCCGACATCGCCGAGATGCTCGACGTCGAGGTGACGCGCGTGCGGCAGCTGGTCAAGGAGGGCCAGCTCATCGCCGTGCGCCGCGGCGAGCGCAAGGTGCTCCAGGTGCCCGAAGCCTTCATCGACGGCGACAAGGTCGTCAAGGGCCTCGCCGGCACCCTGACGCTCCTGCGGGACGACGGCTTCAGCGACGAGGAGATGCTGGAGTGGCTCTTCACTCCGGACCCGACCCTGCCCGGCACCCCCGCGCAGGCCCTGAGTGAGAATCGCGGCACGGAGGTGAAGCGCCGCGCCCAGGCGCTCGCCGTCTGACCCGACTCCAGCTCGGCCACCGCCGACACCACCAGCCGCAGGCCGTGCGAGCGCACGTACTCCTCGGTCGGGCGGGACAGCGCCTGCTCGGTGAA